>CALXRE010000088.1 GCA_944390645.1 uncultured Alphaproteobacteria bacterium
GAATCCATCAATATTAGCTACGATAATAGGTTTATTTGTTTCTCCTATTTGTCTCATTGCCATAATTTCAAAGAGCTCATCTAAAGTTCCGATTCCTCCAGGCAGGATACAAAAAGCATCCGATCGATTAAACATAATATCTTTACGCAAATTCATACTAGAAACGATTATTAACTCATCAATAGTAAAAGTTGGTCTTTCATTTCTTTGTAAATGATTAGTAATCACGCCGACTAAACGTCCCTTATTTTCATGGACAGCAGAACCAAGAGCGCCCATGATACCAGTAAAACCAGCACCATAAACCAACTCTATTTTTTTTTCTGCTAATTCTTTTCCTAAATCTTTAGCCGCCTTAATAAAAGCAGGACTATTTCCATTTGATCCTCCACAAAAGACGCCTAAAGTTTGTAATTTTGACATAATATTAGTGTCTCCTTAACCTTTATCCTTTAAATTAAATTCAAAACCTGTTTTAATAACCAGAATGTAGCAGATGTGTTTCTTTTTGATAAGGGATTAAAAACTTGATTTGCAAACTTAGCAAAATTTTTCTGTTTTTCGGGCTTTTGTTCATAGCAGGAAGTTATCCGGCAAAATCTTTTGCCGAAGAAAAGAAAGTAGATAGTACTTTAGAGTTTCGGAATATTCCCGTAGACAACGGAGAAGATACCCAAGAAGGCGATATTTTTTCTCTTCCAGATCTACCGCTTCCCGTAACAGAAGCGAAGACGGAGATAAAAGAAGAAGATAACAGCCAACAAAATAAGGATCAAAATACGAGTTCTCCTACTCAGTTAGTTGTTCCTCTTCCTCCGATTTTAGATATAGGTTTTACGAAGAACGCCCTTCCGTCCCTTGGTAAGGGAGAAGTAGCAGAAAGCGTACCTAATGAGCCTAGGAATCAACCTGTTTTACAAAGGCTTATTGATGCTTCAAGATTTGATATTGCAGGGATAGGTCTTGGGATGACGCCAGAGGAAGCAGAAGAAGTTGCAAAAGAATATGGTTTTTCTTTAGTTGATAAGATTTATAACATACCAAAGTTTTTGGTTTGGAAATATAAGGATCGTTGTCAAGAAGCTGGATATCTTATTTACTCGGCAACCCAAGACTGTATAAGGGAGATGGCAGAGAGTAATGCAGAACGTTATATTTCGGAGATTCGTCTAGAGAACAAAGCGAATAAAGAAAAGATAAAAGTAAACTTTACAAGCTCTTTTGGAGGAAATTTATCTTACAAGATAACCTATGTTAGTGAAGGAGATTATTCGCTTGGAACCAGTGCAGAAGCCGTATTTAAGAAAAGAGAGAGAAGAAAATCTTTTTGGCAAAGAGTTATTGCTAAGTATGGTATGCCCTCAGATTTAGTAGAGATGTTATGGACAGAAGGTATTGATAAACCATATTTAAAAGCAAGTATGAATCGTTCTTCGACTAATGGTATGCTAGTTTTAGAAGAAGTAAGCATTACAGATGCAGATACATATGGAATGATAAAAGCGAACCAAGGAATGTTACCAAGTAATGGTTTTTCCTTTTAAAGTAAGTTTTGCTTTTAAAGCTTCTTTATAAATAATAAAGAACAATATCTTTTTAATTATTTTAAAGTTCGTTTTAGATATTAAGCATATTCATATCTTTCTATAAGATTATAGCTATAGTAACTTTACTTTTTATCAGCATGTGAGGTTCCAGCTAGAAGTTAATCCATTAAGATTTATTCAAGCTAAGAATATTATTAAAAATAAAAGCTCGCTGAAGGATAGATACCAACGAGCTTTAATGAATTTTCTTTTTTATTCTTAGAATGGATTAATGATATCTAAGATTTGCCTACCATATCGAGGTTGTTGAACATCACTAATAGTTCCTCGACCACCATATGCGACTCGCAATTCTGCTATTTTATCTGAAGTTATACTATTTAAAGAAGAGATATCTTCTCTACGAATGATGCCACTCATAACCAATTCTCGGAGTTCAAAGTTTACTCTTACCTGCTGTTTTCCAGAGATTACAAGGTTTCCATTAGGTAATACCTGAGTTACAATAGCTGCCATAGTTACTTCTATTTCCTCATTTCGATCTATTGTACCTTCTCCAGTTAATTCTCTTTTACTATTTATATCTATTAAATTTGCAGGATTTACAGCACTGGGTAAAATTTTCCCTGCATAGCTTTCCAATCCAGCAAGAGCATTTACGCTTGTAGTATCTTTATCATCACCTCTTTTTTGTTCGGATTTATTTTCTAACAAAGCTTTATCTTCCATAACGATTTGGACCGTAAGAATATCCCCGATACGACTCGCTCTTTGATCTTTAAAGAATCCTCTAGAACCCTGCCTCCATAAGGAGTTAGGATTAGGAGAAGCCATTTGCACTTCAGGCATAGGCATTTCAACTGGCTGATATCCTGGCTTAGTTGTTGGATTTTCTATTGGGCTTATCGCTGGAGCAGATCCGACTTCAGACAAACGAGTCAAAGCGTTACATCCACATAATACAGACAAAGCTGCAGTTACCCCTATCATTTTATAAACATTATTTCCCATTTTATCCCCCTATATTTTAACCTGTTTGACTTCAGCTGCATTATTTCCAGTAACTGTCACAGCAAAAACTTGTTTACTAGTTGGATTTATGACTTTTATAACATCCCCTACGGTTCCATTTTCCAAAGCTTTAGCTTGAGCAGATAGCATCATATTTTTTATAGTAAAAATAACGGTAATTAATTTTCCTTTTTGAACCTCAAAACGCTCAATTAGATCATCTTTATTTAAGAAATCTCCAGCATACAAATTTCTTTTTGCTTCTTTACCAATAATCTCACTTAAATCTGCTATTGCTCTAGATTTAGCTGCATCTTTTCTTACATTTTGCATAGATACATCTGTTTCTAAGATTACATCTCCCTTTTCAATATTTTTAGTTAAGACAGGGATTGTTATTGTTGGGAGTGCTCTTCCTGTTATTCTCATAGAATAAGTTTCATCGTTCCCAGCGACAGCAAGAGCAATGAATTGACCATTTCTTGGGTTATAAGAAAAAGAAGTAATTGATATTTCCTTTTCTTTTTCAAAAGGAACAAAGAAAGATAAATTTTTATTTGCAAATACTAATTCATAATCTTCAGGTATCCCTTCTAAGAGCAAAGCATCTTTAATAAGTTGCTCTATTTCTAATAAAGAAATTTCTTTTCCTAAACGAGTTATTTTTAATGAGACAAAATTATTTTCTGGTCTCCAATCTATAGAATTATTTTTAGCAATTACCAATAAGTCTTGAGCACTAAGAGTAAAGTTTCGTCCTACTTTAGGAGCTTTTAAGATTTGCTTTTCAGAATTATCTGAAAGATTTTCAAAGATATCTCCAAGTTTTATATATTCAGAAGAAACCTCAACGTTTTCTTTTAAGACTACAGGTTTATTTTCAATTTTTTCATTATCTAGTGCTTGAACAGCAGGTATTGATTGTAATAATAAAAGCAATCCTAAAAGAGCATATTTAAACATTTTCAGACCTTTTTATAACTATCTAGCTTTTAATTTGTACAGCAACAGATAACATGTTATCTGCAGTTGTTATTACTTTAGAATTCATTTCATAAGCTCTTTGAGCATTAACTAAATCCGTGACTTCAGAAACTACATTAACGTTAGATCCTTCTAAGAACTGCTGTAATATTGATCCAAAACCTGTTGCAGCAGGAGCATCAGTTACAGGAGCTCCAGATGCAGTACTTTCTAGGAATAAGTTATCTCCAATAGGATCTAAACCAGCTTCATTTGGGAATGTAGCTATTTCTAATTGCCCCGCATTTATGAGATCCGTTTCCCCGTCTACTTTTACCCATACCTCTCCGGAAGCATTTATACTTATATCAACAACATCTTCAGGTAGAGTAATTCCAGGTTGAACAGTGTACCCATCATGCGTAACAATTTCTCTATCAGGATTAAGTTGGAAAGCACCATCTCTAGTATAAGCAGTAGTTCCATCTGGTAATTCTATTTGGAAATAACCTTTTCCCTGTATAGCGAGATCTAAAGGATTAGAAGTACTAATCAAAGATCCTGTTTCAGTTATTCTATAAGTAGCTCCGACTTTAACCCCGAGACCTATTTGTATACCAGAAGGAACGATAGTACCAATATCTGAAGAAGGAGCTCCAATTCTGCGCATATTTTGATAAAGGAGATCCTGGAATTCCGTTCTACGTTTAGTATAAGCTGTAGTATTCATATTTGCGATATTATTGGAAATAACCTCAACATTAGTTTGCTGAGCTAACATTCCAGTTGCACCAATATTAAGAGCTCTCATATTTCATCTCCTTTCTATAGCTTATTGAGTACTTTTTGCTGACAAAGCGTTTATTGCCGAACTTATTCTAGCATCTTCACGTTCTATCATTCTTTGAGCAGCTTCATAAGCCCGTTGTAATTGTATCATTTTAGTCATTTCGACTACGGGTTGGACATTTGAGGCTTCCAACATTCCTTGTTCTATATTTGGAGTCATATCAAAAGGCTGATTATCAGTCGTTGTAGTATAAAGCCCATTATAAGTTTCTCGCAATTTTTGCAGAGAAGAAAAACCAACAACTCTGATTTGACCTATAATACCATTTTCTGTAGTTACCATACCATCGCGAGTTATATTTATTTCCTTTTCATTAGGAGCAAAGAAGAAAGGAGTACGATTTACAGACAATAAAGGGAATCCATCACTATTAACTAACAAGCCATCAGCATCTATTTTAAAATGACCATTTCTTGTAAATTGTTCTCCATCAGGAGTTTCGATTACAAAGAATCCTTCTCCATCTATAGCAAGGTCCAAAGGATTTCCAGTAGCATTTAAAGCTCCTGGAGAGAAATCACGGATTGTACCGAAGTCTTGGACATAAGATATTTTATCTACAGGAGGACGATCAGCAGACATAGATTCATCAAGATATTGAGTAAACAAAGGAGAAGTTTGTTTATAGCCTGTTGTATTAACATTAGCCATATTATTTGCGACCATGTCTAATTGCCTAACAAGGGCTGTTTGATGAGATAGGGCTACATACAAAGAGTTTTCCATTTTTCTACCTATTTATAAAAGATACTGCGGATCCAGATGCATTAACTGTGCCAAAGGGAATAAAGGATTTAAAAACAAGAAGTTACTTGAAAAGTTTTTTTAAACTTGTTATTAACCAGAAACCGTTACATTAAAAACAGAAAAATATGTTTTTCTATGAGGTAAATAATGGCAGAAGAAGATTCCGAGATAGAAGAAGAAGTAGCTTTATCGCTGGAAGACGAGAAAGAGACAGGGACCAACAAGAGTAACCGTAAGGTTGTAATGCTTATTCTTTTACCTCTTTTGCTATTAGTAGGAGGTACAGCAGGTCTTTATTTTTCGGGTGTAACGAATTTTTTATCTACTAACAAGGTTTCTAAGGAAGAAAACAAACCAGAAGTTAGTGATAATGCATTAGAAGTTTCTTTTTATGAACTACCAGAAATGTTAGTTAATATAAACAACGCAGGGAAAAGGAATCGTTATTTAAAAGTTAGTATAGCCCTAGAGCTTTCGGATCCTCAGGATAGAGTTAGGATAGAGAGTTTAGAGCCTCGCATTGTAGATAATTTTCAGGTATATTTAAGAGAGCTTAAGTTAGGAGAATTACAAGGAGCAGCCGGTATGTATCGCTTAAAAGAAGAGCTTTTAGCGAGAGTAAATCAAGCAATTTCTCCAGCAAGAGTAAATGATGTTTTATTTAAAGAAATGCTTATACAATAAAGATTAAAGCAAATGAGTACAGAAGAAGCAGATAAAGGACAAGAAGTAACGAAGGAAGTTTCAGAACCATCTAACTTTCAAGGAGTTGGATCAAAAGGAGCTTTAGAGTCTGAAGGGACAGAAGTTGTATCTGAGGATTTGCAAGAAGGAGCTTCAGTTTCTGCCAGTTCTTCGAATGAGCCAAAGAACAGTAGGATTTTAAATCAAGAAGAGATAGATAATTTATTAGGTTTTAGTGATATTTCGCTAGATTCGGATACCGATGAATTACAGAATGTTTTTAATTCTAGCATGGTATCATACGAACGCCTACCGATGTTAGAAGTAGTTTTTGATCGTTTAGTTCGCATGCTTTCGACATCTTTAAGGAATTTAACCCAAGACAATGTTGATGTTAGTCTTGATGAAGTTATATCTCTTCGTTTTGGTGATTATCTTAATTCTATACCATTACCAGCGATGCTAGCAGTATTTAAAGCGGAAGAATGGGACAATTATGGTTTAATAACGATAGATTCATCTTTAATTTATTCTACTGTTGACGTTCTTTTAGGAGGTCGCAGAGGTACCGCAGCGATGAGGATAGAAGGACGACCATATACTACGATTGAGAGGAATTTAGTAGAAAGGATGATTCATGTTATTCTTTCGGATTTATCGGCAGCCTTTGATCCTTTAAGTCAAATAAGTTTTCATTTTGATCGATTAGAGACGAATCCTAGGCTTGCGACGATATCGAGACATTCTAATGCGGTAATATTAGCTCGTTTTAGGATAGACATGGAAGACCGAGGAGGCAGGTTAGAGCTAGTAATACCATATGCGACTTTAGAGCCGATAAGGGAACTTTTGCTTCAAATGTTTATGGGAGAGAAGTTTGGTAGAGATACTATATGGGAGACGCATTTAGCTCAAGAATTATGGATGACGGAAGTAGATTTGAGTGCTGTTTTAGAGAAGAAGAGCCTTTTATTAAAAGATGTTTTAGAATGGGAAGTAGGATCTCAGCTTCTTCTTGAAGTTACCCCTGATTCAGAGATAGAATTACTTTGCGGAGACATTCCTATGTTTTATGGTCGCATGGGGCGTAAGGGACAGAATATAGCAGTTCAGATAGAAGATAGAGCTAAGGGAAAATAAGTATGCCAGATATAATTGTTAACATAGCTATTATTTGTCTTTTAATACCCACCATTATTTTTGCTTATGTTTTAAACAAAAAGCTTGATGTATTAAGGAATAGTCGTAACGATCTTGGTCGTCTAATAGAAGCCTTTAACGATGCTACAATAAGAGCAGAATCTGGAATCCCGAAGCTCAGGCAAGCAGCAGACAGTGCGGGAGGACAATTAAAGGATCAAGTAGAGAAGGCGCAAATTTTAAGGGATGATTTAGCTTTTTTAATAGAGCGAGCAGAAAGTTCTGCGACCAAGTTAGAACATACCGTTCGCCAAGTAAGGTCTCAAACGAATAAAGCTTCTATTTCGGATACCGAAGCAAAGATTTCAGAGATAGAGAATATGCTCACCTCTACAACACAGGAAGATATAATGATAGATGACACACAGACAGATGCGGAGAAAGAGCTTTTGAAGGCTCTTAAGGCATTAAAATAAAGGGGAAACGATATGTCTGAGAAGCCAAGGTTTCGTCTTTTGCCATTAGTAATTTTTGCATCAGTCTTTATGCTGACAATCAAGATAGGAGAAGTATGGCGTAGTTTTGCGTATTTAGGAGAAAGCGAGAGAGATTTAATAAAAGTTAGTAATGTATCTGCCCAAGAAAGTTCACCATCAAGGAGTGAACAAGTTTCTGCTGTTTCTGAATCTAAAGGTTCTGTTTCTGATGTAACTTTAGGAAAGATAGTAGAAGCATCACCGAGTTTTCCTTCGATTAGCAACAATTCATCATTTAGCCAGAATGAAATAGATGTATTACAGAGTCTTGCGGAAAGAAGAGAGGAATTAGATAGGAGAGAGCAAGATATAATCCGTCAAGGAGCAATGATGGAAGCAGCAGAAAAACAAATAGACATTAAGATAATGAAGCTAAAGGAGTTACAAAAGAAGCTTGAAGAACTTATAGGTCTTTATGAGTCGAAAGAGAAAGAGAAATTAGATAGTTTAGTTCGTATATATTCCAACATGAAGCCGAAAGACGCAGCTAGGATATTTAATGATTTAGAGATGTCGGTTTTAATAGAGATTTTTACTCAGATGAAAGAGAGCAAATCGTCTCCGATTTTAGCAGCAATGGATTCAGAGAAGGCGCATGCATTAACTGTAGAATTAGCAAAGAAGCGAGATATAGGAGAAAGTATATCTCAAGATAATCCTTAAGTTATTGTGTTGTTAAGATGAAGAAGGAAGAAATAGAGGTTAAAAGTAATTTTTCTTTTTGTTTTAACAAAGGAGAAGAAAGTAAGAACAACGCTTCATCTACTCTTTTCATTTCTTTATATTTTATTGTTTTAGTTTTTTTTATTGTTTTATCTTCGCTGACAGTTTTTGTTCCAGACAAAGTTAGAGCGGTCAAAGCAAGTATTAAAGAGACTTTTTCTCCAGTTAGCTTTACTGATTTAAGTGATCGTTTTATAAATCTGTTTCAAGAAGAAATTGCTTTAAGGGAAGAAGGCAATAAGGATATACGATCTAATTTATTTTATCTTTCTTTTTCTCCGGATCGTTTATTTTCAAGTAAAGGAGAAGGGATTAATGTTCGTTACAAGCCGACACTTGAGAAACTTTATAATTTTTTAAAAGAGGATAAAAATATAGATAGTTTACAAATAGAGCTTAAACTTATTTATCCCTCATCAGATTTTATGGATAACAGTTTAAGTAAAGTATCTTTTTTAGCAGAAGAGTTTCGTAAACAAGGAATAGAAGTATCTTGCAGTATAATTAAGGGGAAAGAATATCGTCTTTTAATTATTATTTCTCAAACTACATAGTAAAAATAAAAAAGGGTGGAATAGATTTGTCATCAAAAGATTTAAAAAAAGAAGAGTCATTAAAGTTATTTGAGCCGATAGAATTTAACAAATCTCCTTATGTAGACTGGCGATTAACTCTTATGGATCTTTTAGCTTTATTAATAACCTTTTTCACTATGATTTTTTCCATGTCTGATTTTAACATTAGCAGTTTTTCGAAAACATCTTCGAGTTCTAAGGAAAACAATCCAATAGTAGAGAAAAGGACTTTTTCCTCGGGAGAATCTTTAACATACTTACTATCGATTATATCTAGTCGTATAAGTGAAGATAAAGAACTTTCAGGTCTTAAGCCAACTATCATAAACAACCGTTTAATTATTTCTTTAAAAGAGAATGATTTAAGAGCTTTATCGAAGATATCGAATCTTTTTTCTAATTTTTCGAATCGGATAGAAATAAACTCTTATTTATCTAAAGAAAAGCCATCGTATTACGATAGTTTAAAGAGAGCCATCCAAATCGAAGAAATATTTACTTCTCAAGGTTACGATAAGCCTATAAATATCAAAGCGTCAAATTTAGATAGTAAAAATATTGAAGATTTAAATAGAATTGATGTTATAGTTCTTCCATTGAATGAAGATTAAAAGGCTACATATGATAAAGAATATCTTTTTAGCAATTATATTTATAATAGGAACAACTTTTTTGTTTTTATCAAAAAGTTATGCCGTAGAAGCAGAAATAAGCACCTCTAGGCATGGCTCTTACGGACGTTTACATTTTATTTGGCCCTTTTCTATAAATTATGAAGCAAAAATTAAAGATTCTACTTTAGAAATATCTTTTAGTGAGAAGCTTGATACAGATATCTCAAGACTTAACAAAGAGCTACCAGAATACGTTAAATTTGCGAAGCTTTCAGAAGATAAAAAGAAGCTTTTTGTTTTTCTCACGAAGCCGTTTAGTTTAAGAAGTTTTTCTGCTGGTACTACCATATTTACAGATTTAATAGGAGAAGTTGATCCTGCCACACCACAAATTTCTAATTCTCCAGCAAAAACATCGCCACAACTTTCTATTCGTACAGGTAAGCACTCAGGTTATACACGAATAGTTTTTTCGTGGGATAAAACCGTTCCTTATTTTTTAGCAAGGAAAGATGATTTTATATCCATAATTTTCCCGATTTTTTCTGTTTTTGATCAGGAAGATTTAGCATCATCACTACCTGAAAAGATTCGTTCTTTTAGAGTCAAAAAACTTACAGATGGAATGGAAATAAGTTTTCCAGTTTCATCAGATATAGAAGTAAAGGATACAGCGTTAGATAACCGGATTATTTTAGACTTCATTTATGATCAAGACAAACAACGAGGTATAAAAATATCTAGCAAACCAGGATTTCTTAAAGAGGATAAAAAAACAGAAGATACAAAGAAGTTAGCTTCTATAAAAAAAGATGACGTTGCAAAAGGAGGAGAAGATTTATTAGCAAAGGAAGCAATTTCTAAAATAGATAGTAATAATAAAAAAGTTACAGAAGATACATCTTTAACAGAGATTCAAATAGAAGAAGAAAAATCAAATGATGTTTTATTAGAAGAAAGTATAGAACAAGAAGAAGATAAAGAAGGAACCGTACTAGCAGTAGACAAGGTTTCATCGCCTCCCGAAGCAGCAGCGAGTTTAAGTTTTCAACAAGGGACAGAAAGTGCGGTAGCTGTTTTTAAAAACAATGGTTATTTATGGGTTATTTTTGATAGGGCATATCCCGTTGATATAAATTTATTACGCCGTCTTGGGGGAGATATTGTTAAAGAAATAGTACAATTTCCAAGTAACAAAGCTACCGTAATCCGCATTATTACAGATCCTCGTTACAACCCAAGTGTTCGTAGAGAAGGCACCCTTTTTATTTTAGACTTAATGGAACAACCCTTACAACCTAGTTTTGCTTTAGAAGTTACGCCACAAGCAGATTTTGGTATGGGCAGCAGACTTTTCATACCTGTTACAGGTAGTAGTAAGATGCTTACCGTTTATGATCCTGTTATTGGTATGAATATGCAAGTTATTCCAGTTCTTCCGCTTGGAAGAGGAATAGATCGTCTTTACTCTTATCCAGAAGCAGATATTCTTCCTTCGGCACAAGGTTTAGCAATTATTCCTAAAGCAGAAGAAGTTGAGGCTAGGAGTTCGAATACAGGAGTCTCTTTGTTAAGACGCAATCGTGATTTTATAATGAGCCAAGGAGTTTCAATATCACCTTCTTTAGGAGATGAGACATTAAGTGAATCATTAAACATAAAGACATGGGGTTATGTGAACCCAGAGAATTTTAAAGAAAGGCAACGTCAACTACAGCTTCTTCCTTTAGAAGTTTCAGAAGACAAGAAAGATTTAGGTCGTTTAGAATATGCTCGTTTTTTGTTTGCGAACAATTATATTCCAGAGGCATTAGGGGTTCTAGATGTAATTACAAGAGAATCAACTGATTTAGAATCGACGCCAGCATTTTTAGCTTTAAGAGGAGCCGCTAATTTTATGCTGTATCGTTACAAAGAAGCGATAGAAGATTTTTCTAATCCTATTTTTGCAAAAGATGATGATATATCTTTATGGAAAGCCGCAGCACAAGTATATACACAGGATCCAAGAGATTCGCTTTCGATATTAAAAGCGAATATGAGCACACTTAGGGATTATCCAGATTGGATCAAGACAAAGCTTTCTTTTGCAGGTTTAGAAGCAGCCACAGCGGCCAGAGATGAACTAGCCATTCAGAATTTTTTAGAATTTATAAATAATGAGAAAGCCTCTTCTTATCAAAAAGCTGGTTTAGAATATTACAAAGGTAAGTTGAATCAAATCACCTCATCATTTGGTAGCGCGATAAGTAACTTTGAAAAAGCAGAAGCTAGCAATTCCCGTTATTATAGGGCTTTATCAGCGAGGGAAAGGATAAAGATACAGCAAGAGACTGGTTCTTTAAATACATCTGAAGCAGCACAAGAACT
>CALXRE010000089.1 GCA_944390645.1 uncultured Alphaproteobacteria bacterium
AAGAAAGCTTTGAAAATAATCTTTTAGAGTATCCTCAGTATACTAAGCCAAAAGTTTGGCGAGGAATTGAGGTACCTGAAGTTCTTTTGTCTGGTCATCATGAGCTTATTTCAAAATGGCGAAGACAAAAGGCAGAAGAAATAACCAAGATCAGAAGGCCTGACTTGTGGGAAAAATATCAGGCTGAAAACCCTTAATCTTTTGAAAAGGAAAATAAAATGAATCTCATTAAAAAGCTTGAACAAGAGCAAATGGAAAAATTGGCGAAAGATATTCCCGATTTTACAACTGGAGATACAGTTAAAGTTTATAATAAAGTTGTTGAAGGGGAAGGTGGTCGTGAGCGCTTACAAATGTACGAAGGTATAGTAATTGCTCGTAAAAATGATGGCTTAAATTCTACTTTCACAGTGCGTAAAATATCTTTTGGGGAAGGGGTAGAACGTGTTTTCCCTCTTTATTCTCCAAATGTAGCAAAAATAGAAGTAAGTAGGCGTGGTAAAGTTCGCCGTGCTAAACTTTATTTCTTACGCGCATTACGTGGTAAAGCTGCAAGAATAGCTGAAGATTTATCTAAGGCTGCAGAAGATAAAGCAAAAAGAGAAGAAGCTAAACAAGAGAAAAAGTAATCTTTTGTTCTATAAAAACTTAAGTACGCGCGGTTTATCTAAGATAAATCGTGCGTGCCTTTATGCTATAAGTGGAAAATAATCCAAAGGAGAAAAAGATGAAAATTGCAATTGTTGGGGCAACTATGAGTACAGGACGTGAAATATTGAACGTTATGGCAGAAAGAAGTTTCCCTGCAGAATCTATTGTGGCTCTTGATGATAGAGAAACTTTAGGGCGAGAAGTATCTTATGGTGAAGATGATGTCTTGAAGGTTGATATATTAGATAACTATAATTTCTCGGGTACGGATATTGCTGTTTTTGCTGCGGGAGAAGGAATTTCGTCTCGTTTTATTCCTAAAGCTACTAAAGCCGATTGTATTGCAATTGATACTTCCTCTGAGTTCTCTTTAGATCCTGATGTACCCTTAGTCGCAGCTGATATAAATCCCGATAATATCGCAAAATATAAAAAGAGAAAAATTATTGCTTCTCCTAGTTCTGCGGTGATGCAGTTATTAACTGTTCTTTCTCCTTTACAAAAAGCTTTTGGTCTTAAAAGAGCAACAGTTACTGCTTTAGAAGCTGTATCTAATTTCGGTAAAGAAGCTATGGATGAATTGTTTGATCAAACTCGAGGAATTTATATGAATGCTCCTATATCGGAAACAAAACACTATTTCACTAAACAAATAGCTTTTAATATCATTCCTTTCGCTGATGCTTTTATGGCGGATGGGGCTTTAAGAGATGAGTGGAAAATAACTTCTCAAAGTGAAAAAATTCTTGGAGCGGGAACTAAAATTGCTGCTAATTGTGCCGTAGTGCCTGTCTTTATTGGTAGTTCTCAATATGTAAACATAGAAACAAAACAAAATGTAGATATTGAAAAAGTTAAAAATATCCTTAAAAAAACAGATGGAATTACTCTTTTTGACCATAAAGTAGAAGAAGGATATATTTCTCCTGCAGAAATCCCTGGTGAAGATAATGTATATGTTTCTAGGGTAAGAAAAGATAATGTAAATGAAAATGGTTTAAGTTTCTTTAGTGCGGCGGATTCTATTCATAATGGTATCGCTTTAAACGTTGCAAAAATTATAGAAATATTAGTAGATAAATATTTGTAATAGAGGATATGTAATAATGCTAAAAATAGTTTTATCTTTCTTCTTCCTATTATTAGTCTCGCTCCCCTCTGTCGCGCAGGAGACAAATATTAATAACCTTTTGAAGGAAGATAAAACTCTTACCAAAATAAATCTTCTTCTTGATGAGAAAAAGCCAATAGATATGGCAACTCTGAATGCTTATAAAAGCGAAGTATTGGCTATGATAGATGCTTTGCGAGCAGATAAACAAACCGCTGAAAGTAATCTCGCAGAAGTAGAAAAAAGACTTGATGCTTTAGGTGCAGTCGAAGAAGGAAAAGAAACAAAAGATGTCGCTAATAAAAGAAAACTCATAGAAAAAGAAGAAATAGCCGCAAAAAGTAAAATAGCAGAAATATCTTTTCTCTATACAAAAGCAGAGCAAATTCAAAGTAAATTAAATGCAATGTTGAGCGAAAAAATCTTTAACCGTTTGACAACAAGAATAAGCTCTCCTTTGAATCTAAATGTTATTAAAGAGGCATTTCCTCAGATGAAACAAGCCGTTTTGGCTATTATTGATATGCCTGAAAAATGGTATTCTTCTTTGTCTCCTTTACAAAAAGAAAATGTTGCTCCTATTCCTTTCTTCTCAATAATTGCGATAGTGCTTTTTGTTATGCTCTTAATTCGCAAAATCATATTAAAGCGATTTGGAAGAAGAGCTGATATTGAAGAACCTTCTCAAGGACAAAAGTTAGTTGCAACTTTAGCTTATTCTTTTACTAATGGTTTGCTGCCAGCTCTAGTTCTTGGAATTAGTATATTGTGGATTAAAAACCCTGAAACATCTTTCCATGGGGATATAGCTCAAATTGTTGAGGTTATTCTTATGAGTGCAACGTTTGCTGTATTTAGCATTACTTTCTCTCAAATGATTTTTGCTCCATATACTCCCAAATGGCAATTAATTCGTATGCCCAAAGCTTATGCGATCTTTATTAATCGAAAAGTTATAATGCTAACTATAGTTTTCTGCCTTCATGTAATTACTATTTATGTAATGCGAAAGGTAAATGCAGGGCAGGAGGCTTTAGTATTCTTAACGGCGTTATTCGCAATTATCGAGGCCCTTATAATCTTACGTTTGTTACGCCATAAATTATGGAAATTAGTAGCTCATTCGGATAGTGATACTTCAGGAAATGCTCGTTTGGCAAAAATCGTTCGCATAACTTTAAAAGTACTTACAATAATGGGGTTAGTAGCTGCCTTGCTAGGATATGTCGGTTTCGCAGACTATGTGTTGCCTAGATTAATTATTAGTGCTTTTTTTATCGCATTTTTCTTTATATTACAAGATATAACTATGCTAATGGTTGGCGTATTATCTTCTCCTAAAGAAGATACATCTAAAAGCGTAATAGATGAAAAAACTCTTGTTGCCTTGGCTATGTTCTTCCGAATTTTCCTCTATCCTGCTTTGGTCGTCCTCACCATCTTAATATTATTGCCTGTTTGGGGCGTCCCAATAAATGATATTTTCCGCTTTTTACGCGATAGCTTTAGTGAAATAACAGTTGGAGGCGTAAGTATTTCTTTGAAAAATATCATCCTCTCCTTATTCGTTTTCATATTCCTTTTGATGTTGTTTAGTGCTTTGCGCAAGCTGTTCGAAACTAAAATTATGGCAAATACTTCAATCGATCCTAGTGTACAACAATCTTTGTCTTCTGGGGCGGTTTATATAGGATTCATCGTTGCTCTTATCGCTGCAGTAGTAACTATGGGAGTCGATTTTACTAATATTGCTATATTAGCTGGCGCTCTATCCGTTGGAATAGGTTTCGGGCTCCAAAACGTAGTTAATAATTTCGTATCTGGAATTATTATCCTTATAGAAAGACCTATCAAAATCGGAGATTGGATTCTGGTCGGTAATAATGAGGGAATTGTTAAAAAAATCCGTATCCGAGCTACAGAATTAGAAACTTGGAAAAAAGCTACCGTAATTATCCCAAATGCAGATATTATTTCTAGTGTGCTTACTAACGTAACTCTTCGTAACCTACAAGGAAGAACTGAAATAGCTTTGACTATCCCAAAAGATTCTGATGTCGATTATATCAAAAAAGTCTTGCTCGAGTGTTGCCAAGATGTGAAAAATGTACAAAAAAATCCTCAACCATATGTCATCTTTACGGGAATCTCAGATACTGGTTTGCAGGTACAATTAAGATGTTTCGTAACAAATGTAAATATGCGCGAAACTACAACAAGCTTAGTAATCGAAAATGTAATTAAAGCTTTCCAAAGAGAAGGATTGAACTTCGCTGTACCAAAAATAATAATTAAAGAACCTTCTGAAATTCAACAATCTTCATAGTTTTATTGGCTAGCCCATAAAACCCGGGAAGTCCATAGTATCTCTTGTAAATTCAAAGATATTTCTTCCCCTGTGCTCGCTAAGGAAAAGATGTCTAGTTGACGTAAACTCTGTCTTCTCAACTCCCCTAGTATAATCGAACCATTTGAAAGTTTGATGATAATCTTATCTCCTTTTCTTAAATCCTTCGTTACTGCAGAAATAAGAATTGTTCCATCTTGATATAATGGAGAAAATAAATCCCCTGATATCTCTATTGCATATATTTTTGATGAAACCCCAGGAAACTCTATCGCATCCCATTCTCCTTCGTTAAGAGGCTCTCCTAAAACAGAAAAAACTCCATCTTTATCGGCGTCATTTAATTTTATAAGCGGAATACTAAACCTTGGTGATGTCATGTCTTTACCCATCGCCAACGACAAAAAGTCAAGCATTGAAACTCCTGTAGCTTCAAGCACTTTATTTAAACTCTCTGTAGAAGGCCAACGTTTACGCCCATCAGAACCTTCTCTTTTGCTCTTATTAAAAGTGGTGGGATTTAAACCAGCCTTTCCTGCTAGACCTGAAGGTGTCATACCTTTGCTCTTTGCTAAAAAATATAAACAACGCCAAATCTCATTAAAGCCAAATTCCACTTATTACCTCCGTCTCTTAAAAGAAGAAGAATATCATCTCATCATATAAGAAAAAAAGCAATCACAAAAAAATTAAAAAATAATTAAAAACGCTATTGACAGTTGCATAATAGAATAATAGTTCTTAAAATGTTCTTTTTGGTTTTATCTACTTAAGAGTGTAAAAAAAGGTTCAAGTCATGAAAAGATTTAATAAAGTTGGTTGTTTTGATAAAAGTGAGCAAATAAGCCATTTTTACTCCTTTTATAGTGCGGAAGAAGCTTGGTTTTGGTGTTGTAGATGTCGTATGGGACAACAAGTGAAATTTTTAAAAAAAGACACGTTTAAAGAGAAAAATTGTGAGACAAACGATATCTACATAATTATCCGAAGATTACAATTAAAAAAATATATTAATGAACACCATATTAGGATTTTAGTCCGATTCGGAATCGAGCAAGCTCCTCCTTCTGTGAGATTCGGAGCAACAGAATATGAGTGTTTTTTATGGCAACAAGCTATGTTCTTCTTAGATAATGAATTAAGAAAAAAGGGGTTGGTTGAATGATAAATGTATCCATATCAAATAAACATTGGGATAAAGTCTTGGTGGTATTCGGTGGGAAAAGTGATATATGGTGGCTCCGAATGTTAAAAAAAGGTTTTAAACATTGTTTCGTAATCCTTTTTGATACTAAAAAAGGAATCGCAGTATTGCTAGATCCTTTATGTTCAAGAACTGTGGTTGATGTATCTTTTTTAGAAAATACGGATTTTTTAACAGACTTCTTTGAAGCTAATGAGTATACCGTTGTGGAAACTTTTATCCGTTCCCCTAACCCTAGAAAAGTAACTTTAGGAATATTTTCTTGTGTTGAAGTCGTGAAAAGAATACTAGGAATACATAAAAAAACTATCGTAACTCCTTATAAACTATATAAATTTCTAAAAAAAGATTAAATGAGAAAAAAATCCTTGACATAAGAAAAAAAACATGATATAAGAGTGCTGTTGTGAGCCGCTATTAGTGTGTCTTATTCCCGCCGAGACTGTCGAGTCTCGGCTTTGTTTTTATGAAAGGAGAATGAAATGGGCGGGATATTTGAAATCTTAGTTCCTTCAAAACCTAAAGCTCCTGTGATCGTACAAGATAATTCTCAACAAGAAGCTTTGGAAAAAGAAAGAGCAAGAAAAGCTCAAAAAAGTGGATATTCAAATATAAATACCTCTTATCGTGGACTTATGGTTGAAAACCAAGAATTGCCTAAACGTAAAACTTTATTGGGTGAATAATAATGAGCAATATTGATACGGATAAACTTTATCAGCGTTTTGCTGTTTTAAAAAACCGTCGTTCTTTATGGGAAAGTATATGGGCTGATTGTTATGAATATGCCTTACCTCAAAGAGAGGGATTCTTTTCTCAAAACATATATGCTCATAAAGTGGATAAGCTTTTTGATGCTACGGCTGCTGATGCTGTGGATCAATTAGCTTCTAGTATGTTTGCTGAACTTACCCCTCCGTGGTCACGTTGGTTCGGCCTTGCTTCTGGAACAGAGATAAGTAAAGACGAAGAGAAAAAAACTGCTGCTTTCTTAGAACAAGCCGCAGAAACTATGCAGTATCATTTTGATCGTTCTAATTTCGCTGTTGAAGTTCATCAGTGCTTTTTAGATTTAGTTAGTGTTGGTACGGCTTCTCTTTTGTTTGAAGAAGCTAAAATCGGGGAAAATTCAGCTTTTAAATTTACGGCCGTTCCTTTGAGAGAATTATATGTTGAAGAATCTGAAAATGGTAGATTGGAAACAACTTTTAGACTCTCGGAAATTAGCTATGAAATGCTAAGAAAACGCTTCCCTAATGCAGAATTTAATGAAACCTTAAATAATAAAAATCTTCAAAATTCAGCAGAAAAAATCAAAGTCTTGGAAGTTGTTATACCTAGAGATATTGGTGGGTATGATTATGTGGCTATGCTTGGAGATGAATATACTGGAGCTTATCGAGATAAAAAACAGAATATTTTAAAACAAGGAGTGTTTGAAAATTCTCCATTTATAAATTTCCGATGGCAAAAAGTTCCTGGAGAAGTATATGGAAGATCTCCTGTTATGAAAGCTTTGCCTGATATAAAAACCGCTAATAAAGTTGTAGAATTGATATTAAAAAATGCCGCTATTGCTGTGACGGGAATTTGGCAAGCTGAAGATGATGGGGTACTCAATCCTGCAAATGTTCGATTAATACCAGGAGCAATAATTCCAAAAGCTGTTGGTTCTAAAGGATTATCTCCTTTAGAAGCTCCTGGTAATTTCGATGTCTCTCAGTTGGTATTGAGTGATTTGCGACAAAGAATAAAGCACGCTTTATTAAATGATCGTTTAAATATGATAGATGCTCCTTCTATGACTGCAACTGAGGTATTGGAAAGATCTGCTGAAATGGCTCGAATTCTTGGCGCAACATATGGAAGAATTCAATCTGAATTGTTGACTCCTCTAATTATGCGTGCTTTGGCAATACTTCGAAGAAGAGGCGAAATACCTGCTATTTATATTGATGGTCATCTTGCTCGTTTACAGTATCAATCTCCTCTTGCAAGAAAAAAAAAACAAAAAGATGCTGCAAAC
>CALXRE010000090.1 GCA_944390645.1 uncultured Alphaproteobacteria bacterium
ATGATGAAAAAGATATTGGTTGTTCCCTAGTCGATATTGGAGCAGGAACTACCAGTATCGCAGTCTTCATAAATGGACAGCTAGAATTCGCTGACGTAATCCCTGTAGGTGGAAATCATATAACAAATGATATTGCTTGTGGTTTAACAACTACTGTTACTCACGCAGAAAAATTAAAAAATCTTTATGGTTGTGCTTTCCCTTCTCTGCACGATGAAAAAGAAATTCTTAATGTTCCTTTGGTCGGAGAAAACGAAGAAACAGCTTGTTTCCAAATAAAAAAATCTGACTTGATCAGAATAATTGTTCCTAGAGTCGAAGAAACTTTTGAATTAGTAAAAAAACGTCTAGATACTGAAGGTCTATACAATATCCCTAGTCGACGAGTCGTATTAACTGGTGGAAGTAGCCAATTGCAAGGAATAAGAGAAGCTGCTTCTTTTATATTGGATAGACAAGTGCGAATCGGTAAACCTTATAATATAACTAATTTACCAGAAGGAATGGATGGTCCTGCTTTCTCTACTGTTGCTGGTATCCTAAGATATGCTTTAAACTCTCAGCCACAGGAAAAAAATCTTGAAACAGAAAAGAAAACCGAAAAATTCGGGAGGATAGGAAAATGGTTTTTACAGAGCTTTTAAATGAAGAAGAAAATTTGGTTGAAAAAATTGATGCCAATAAAAAAACAACTATCGATAAACAAAATGAAACCGAAAATATTCAAATAAATGAAACGGAGAAAAATATGAGCCTTAATATAAGCTTACCAAAAGATGAACCCGTAGCTTTACTAACCCCTAGAATCTCGGTAATCGGTGTAGGTGGTGCTGGTGGAAATGCTATCAATAATATGATAAATTCTTCTTTAAAAGGGGCTCGTTTCTTGGTCGCAAATACTGATGCTCAAGCCCTCTCTCTATCTATGGCTGATTGCCGTATCCAACTAGGCTTGGAAACTACTCAAGGCTTAGGATCGGGTATGAGACCCGAAGTCGGTAAAGCTGCCGCAGAAGAAGCTATTGATAAAGTAATCGATGAAATAAAAAACTCTAATATGCTCTTCATAACCGCTGGCATGGGCGGTGGAACAGGTACTGGTGCGGCTCCTGTTATTGCTAAAGCCGCTAAAGAAATGGGTATCCTTACTGTTGGTGTCGTAACTAAGCCTTTCAACTTCGAAGGCAAAAGAAGAATGGAACTAGCTGAACGCGGTATCGAAGAATTAAGTAAATATGTAGATACTCTAATCATTATTCCTAATCAAAATTTATTTAGAATCGCAACCGAAAAAACAACCTTCGCTGATGCTTTCAAAATGGCTGATGATGTCCTTTATTCTGGTGTCCGCAATATTACAGATTTAATTATGGTTCCTGGACTAATTAACCTTGACTTCGCTGATGTAAGAACTGTTATTGCTGAAATGGGAAGAGCAATGATGGGAAGTAGTGAAGCAAGTGGTGAAAATAGAGCTATAGAAGCCGCTGAAAAAGCTATCACTAATCAATTGTTAGATGATAACTCTATGAAAGGGGCAAAAGGTATATTAATTAATATAACTGGTGGAATGGATCTAAGCCTACACGAAGTAGATGCTGCTGCGGAAAGAATCAGAAGTGAAGTAGATCCTGAAGCTAATATTATTGTCGGAGCTTGCCTAGATTCTTCCTTAGATGGAATTATGCGTGTCTCTGTTGTCGCAACAGGTATATCTAATAATCGTAATCCTCAAAAAAATGAAACACATATCCTAGAAAATAACCAATCTGATAATAATGAAGAGTTTAAACAAAATATCGAAAATCAAAATATTGAACCATTGCTAGAAGAAAGTTCTATTATACCTTCTATGCCTCCTGCAGATAAATTCTTTTCTCAGATTGTTTCTCCTATCATTAAAGATATTGATATGCCTCAACAATCTCAAGCTAACGAAAACCCTATAAACCCTAAAGAACCTGAAGAAATAAAAGAACAAATCGATTTCTTTATCCCTCAAGAGCCTGTCTTGACTATTTATGAAAATGGTATAATACCTCAAGAAAAAAATGAGGAAGAACAGGATTTCATAAAATCTTCTGAAGAGACTAAACCTAAATCAAGTCTGCTCGAAAAAGTTGCAAGCTTGAGTCTAGGAAGACATACTAAACCTGAAATACCTCCAGTCTTAGATGCCTCTAATCAAAAAGAAGAAATTGAAAAATCTTTCACTGAAGATGATTTAGAAATTCCTTCCTTCCTACGGAGACATTCTAGTTAAATATTTTATATTTTTAGGAGCATTTCAAAAATGAATGATAAAGATTTCCAAGAATTAACTGCTGGAATCGCAACTATTGTACCTGCTGATGGCTTAATCCAAAAATTAGCTCAGGCTGAAAAAGAAAAAAGACCTTTAAAAATTAAACTCGGTTTTGATCCTACTGCTCCTGACCTACACTTAGGACATGCTGTGGTATTACGAAAATTACGACAGTTCCAAAATGCAGGACATGAAATAAATATCATTATTGGTGATTTTACCGCAAGAATCGGAGACCCTACAGGAAGAAATTCTGCTAGACCTCCTTTAACTCCTGAACAAGTAAAAATAAATGCTCAAACTTATGTTAATCAACTCGCAAAAATTATGGATGTCTCCAAAATAAAACTTCATTTTAATTCTTCTTGGCTCGAAAAAATGAATTTTATGGAGGTAATAAAATTATTAGCAAAAGCTACTCTTGCTCAAATGTTACAACGAAATGACTTCCGCGAAAGATACGAAAAAAATATTCCTGTCGCTTTACATGAACTTGTATACCCTATAATGCAAGGCTATGATTCGGTGGTGCTCGATGCTGATATCGAATTAGGTGGTACCGATCAACTGTTTAACTGTATGGTCGGAAAAGATCTACAAACTTCATTCGGTAAAAATACTACTCAAATCGTAATATCTATGCCTATCCTAAGAGGAACCGATGGCGTGGAAAAAATGAGTAAATCAAAAGGAAATTATATTGCTCTTACTGATACTCCTAATGAAATGTATGGAAAAACTATGTCTATCCCTGATGAGCTACTAACTGAATGGATCGAACTTGCTACTGATTTCCCTATAGAAGAAAAAAAACATCTTATAGAATCTATTGGAACGATAAATCCTATGGAAATAAAAAAGAAAGTTGCTGCAAATATTGTAAAAATATACCATGGTATAGAAGAAGCTAAAAACGCTGAAATCTTCTTCTATAATCAAGTACAAGCTAAAGATTTAAATGCTAAAGAATATAAAAATATAAACTTATCTGAATTTAATATATCTCTAAATGAAGATATCATTTCTTTGTTACAACTATTAATACCTGAACAAAGTAAATCTGCTTTACGAAGACTCATTGAAGGCGGAGGGGTGGCTCTTAATGGTCAAAAAATAACCAATATTGACCTAAAAATTCTGGAACTACCTGATAATGCAAAACTTAAAGTCGGTAAACGAGGCTTCTTTAATATAATTAAAAAATAAATAGCTTTTTTCTACTTTAAAATTAAAAAGGACAGTGCTTTTCTAATATCTCGTCAAGCTCTGATAAAGATATTCTTATGCCTAATGCTTGTAAACTTGTAACTCCTAAATCTTCTATTCCACAAGGAATAATTCCTTTAAAATATTCTAAATCTGGATTCACATTCAAGGCAAAACCATGTGTACTTACTCCTTGAATTATTCTAAAACCTATGGCAGCTATCTTCTCTTCTCCTATCCAAACCCCTATCTTATCCGTTTTCCTAGACGCTTTTACCCCTAGATCTGATAAACTCTTAATTAACCAATCTTCTACTGTATGTATAAAAACTTTAACCCCGAGTCTCCTTAATCTTAAATCTATCATCAAATAACCGACTCTTTGACCTGGACCATGATAGGTATAGCGTCCTCCCCTCCCTATCTCGTAAACAGGTAATAAATTTTTTGCTAAAAGTTCTCTTTCCTCTCCGCTTGTTCCTTTAGTATATAATGAAGGATGTTCTAAAAACCACATCTCCTCTAAACTATTGTTTAATCTTATGTTTTTAGCAACACTCTCCATTGAAAATATGCTGGATAAATATTCTTGAGGTGTTGAAAATTTCTTTATTTTAATCATTTTTAAATTCTTTTGTTGAATTATCCTCTCTGATTTGCTATTCCAAGCTCAAGCTTAATGCAAGTACTTTTTGTATGTGCGGTCGTGGCGGAACTGGTAGACGCGCAGCGTTGAGGTCGCTGTGGGGAGACCCGTGGAAGTTCGATTCTTCTCGACCGCACCATTTTTTTTCTTTTTTTATACTCTTTATTTACACCATATATTATACCTTCTTTTATATATCCATTCCTTATAGGAGCTTTCTATGGGCTATAATTTCGATAACATAACCCCTATTATCGCTGAAGATAACCAACATATGCGACATCTAATTAAAGGTATACTCCAAGCTTTCGGATGTAAAACCGTTAAAGAAGCATCTAATGGAAAAGAAGCTCTCCAAATAATCAATTCTTCTCCCGTGGATATATTAATATGTGATTGGAATATGGCTCCCATAAATGGTATCGAATTAGTTAAAGAAATCAGAAATGATGAAATATCCCCTAATCCTTTCCTTCCTATTATTATGCTAACTGGTCATTCTCAACATAAAAGAGTGATCGAAGCTAGAGATGCTGGAGTCGATGAATTCGTAGCTAAACCTATTTCTGCTAAAATCCTCTATGAACACTTAAAAAGTGTTATTGAAAATCCAAGACCTTATGTCAGATCTCCTTCTTACTTCGGTCCCGATAGAAGACGAAAACAAATACCCTTTGACGGAGAAGATCGAAGAAAAACAAAACCTGAATTTGAACAAATACCTACAAAAAAACATAACCTAAGTAAAAAAGAAATTCTTTCTTTACTGCAAAACCAAGACGGAGAAAATTTATGACTAAAATCCAAATATTCCAACCTTCTTCTTCTCTGGCTAAAAAAGTAACTCTTGTTGATGATGAAACTACTAAAAATGCTATAAAACAAGCGGAAAACTTTATGGAAACTCAAGAAATTAATTACCCTACTTGGCTTGATGATGATCTCAAAAATTTAAAAAATACTTTTAAAAAAATTAATCCTAATTCTAATAATCAACCAAAAAATCTCCTTAACGATATCTTCAAAATCTCTCTAGAAATTAAAGGACAAGGGGGATCTTATGGATACCCTTTAATTAGTTATGTTGCTGATAATATCTGTACCTTGTTGGATTCTATTCCCAAAATATCATCAAAAGATATAGAAATTATTCGTATCCATATCGATCTCTTATCTATAATCGCTAAAAACAGAATAAAAGATATTCCTAATAATCAAAAAACTAAGCAAATCTTAAATGGTCTAGATAAAATAATTAAAAATCGCATAAAAAGCTTAAATCTATCTACTTAGTTTATCTTGTAACCTAACCCTAGAAGCTGGTAGAGAACCTTTACAAATATGACGAGAAAAAAAATAACCTGTTAATCTTAATGACGATAAAATTTCTTCTTTCTTACTAGTCTCTTCTCCCGTTACTAAAAATGATGGTAAATCTAAAAGCTTGCTCTCCCAACCCTTTGCTCCTCTTAAACTAACTGCTCTACCACTGCGCGGAGAAACAAAAGTTAATCCTTCTCTCTTACCTGTAACTGCACACTTGCTTAAATCTAATGAAAAACCAAGCTCTGATAAAAGCTTTACTTCCCAACGGCAATATTTACATAACCAAAAATTCTCTTCTATCCTATCTAAAAATTCCTTCGTTTCTATAAATAATTCGGAAAATAAATCCCTCTCTGGTAAAAACATCGATAATTCTGCACATAACGAAGATATTCCTTCTAAACGTAACGAATCATCTAAAAATAGAGAACTGTATGATCTTATAAGATCACAACTATAATTACCTAAATGATCTTCTATCCTAGCTCGCCACCTTACTTCAACTAAATTGCCTCTTTGCAAAATTGAACTAAAATTATTCCTTAAACCAACCCTTAATAATCCTCTATACCGACCATGATTAGAGGTAAATATCTCAACTATAAGACTTCCTTCCCCATACCGAGTCGAGGAAAGAACTATTCCTATATCCTCCCATTCCTTCATTTCTTTATGCGTTGAAATCTAGACCTAAATTACGATATCTATGAGGATCATTCTCCCAATCCTCTGATACCTTGACAAATAAAAATAAATGAACCTTCTTGCCTACTGCCGCCTCTATCTCTTTCCTCGATGACATACCTATCGTCTTTATCTTTTGACCCTTATGCCCTAATACTATCTTCCTTTGACTATCTCTCTCTACAAATATCGTCTGCTCTATACTTACTGTCCCATCTTCGTTCTCTTCCCAAGTATTCGTCTCTACTGTAATACTATATGGTAACTCTTCATGCAAAAATTGAAAAATCTTCTCCCTCGTAATCTCCGCTGATAACATCCTTAAAGGTAAATCTGAAACCTCATCTTCGGGAAAAAGCCAAGGTCCTTCCGGTACCTGATGAGCTAAAAATTTCTTTAAATCTTCTATACATTCCCCTGTCTGAGCTGAAACCATAAAAATATCCTTAAAAATCGAATATGTTGTAGCTTCCTTGGTTAGCCTTAATAACTCATTCCTATTACTTATTATATCTATCTTATTAAAAACTAATATCGTATCTTGCGACTTCGAACAAAGCGTAGAGATTATCTCTCTTGTACCTTCCGTAAAACCTTTATTCGCATCAACTATCAACATCACTATCTCTGAACCTTCTACTTCATCCCATGCCGCTGATACCATCGCTCTGTCTAAACGCCTCTTGGGCTTAAAAATACCAGGTGTGTCTGATAATATTACCTGACTCTTTTCATAAACATATATGCCCCTAATCCTAATCCTTGTGGTTTGAACCTTCGGAGAAACTATACTAACTTTCGTGCCTACAAGCGAATTAACTATTGTCGACTTCCCTGAATTGGGAACACCTAAAACCGTTACAAAACCACACCTCTTAACTATATTCTCTCCCCTCATTTATTACTTAACTCCAGTATTCGATAAAAATTTCTCCGCTGCATCTTGCTCTGCTTGCCTCTTAGATCTACCTATACCCTTTATCTTGGCATAACCTTCAACAGAAACTTCTATCTCAAATGTCGGTTCATGATCGGGACCCTTTATCTGTAAAACTCTATAAACTGGTAATGCCAACTTCTGCTTCTGTACCCATTCTTGAAGCATCGTCTTGGAATCTACTGGGGGATCTTTCTCCTCCTCCATTAATCTTGACCAATGTCTATCTATAAACTTAAAGGCTTTCTCATAACCTCCATCTATATATAATGCTCCTAAAACCGCCTCACATACATCACATAAAAAAGTCTGCGGACTCCTCTCCATATTAGCCTTCTCACTCTTCGGTACTTCTATACAATCTTCTATACCTATACTCTTCGCTACCATGGCTACTGTCTCTGTACGAACTAATGATGTATGCCTCCTCGCTAAAGAACCCTCTGATTCCTTCTTATACGTCCGATATAACATATCTGATATCGCTAAGCCTAAAACCCTATCCCCTAAAAACTCTAATCGCTCATAACCTGCTTTGTGTGAACCAGATGCTAATGTCAATGCCTCTCTTAATATCGATATGTCCGAAAAATTATGACCTAGTTCTTTACATAAACTCTCTATCTTGTCCTTCATTTTTAACCCCTATAAACTCAGGATATAGAACCAAATAAACGTCCCCAACGTACTGATGCTGGCCACTTCCATATCTCCCACCAGGAAGAACTACCGTCATTCGAATAAAAAATCTTCCTTGCTTTACCTACTAAATTTTCTTTCGGTACCATTCCTACACTAACTGAACGGCTGTCTACTGAATTATCTCGATTGTCTCCCATCATGAAAAAATAATCTGCTGGAACCCTAAACTCTTCTGTATTATCATAACGCTCCTCATCCGATATCTCTATTATCGGATGCTTATATCCTCCTGGTAACGTTTCCTCATACTCCGTAAACCTCTGCGCACTACCATCTGATAACCTAAGAACAAACTCTCCCTTCTCTTCCCTCGGTACTATATTCCCATTGATATATAAACGACCTCCTTTGACCTGAACTGTATCTCCTGGTAGTCCTATAACCCTCTTTATATAATCTGTCTCGTTGTCTGTCGGAAGCTTAAATACTAAAACATCTCCTCTCTTCGGTGAATCATACCATACCCTACCTTGTATCAAGGGTATACCCATCGGTAATGAATAACGGCTATAACCATAGGTATATTTCGAAACAAATAAATAATCTCCTACTAATAAAGTCGGAATCATCGAACCAGATGGAATACTAAACGGCTCGAAAAAAAAACTCCTAATAAATAATGCTATTAAAACAGCATATATTACCGTCTTAACATTCTCTTTTATTCCTTTCCCTGCCTGTATCGTTTTATCTGTCATCTCTCTTCTCTCTTATTATGTTGTAATATCTTGTATTATCTCTTCCGTAACTTTCTTCGCATCACCAAAAAGCATTATCGTGTTGTCCGCAAAAAATAACGGATTCTCAACCCCTGAATATCCAAAACCCATCGTCCGCTTAACAAAAAATACTGTCCTTGCCCTACTAACTTCTAAAATCGGCATCCCATATATTGGACTGTCCTTATCCGTCTTGGCTAACGGATTAGTAACATCGTTCGCTCCTATAACATAAACAACATCCGCTGTCGAAAATTCATGATTTATCTCTTCTAACTCAAAAACCTCATCATACGGAACATTCGCCTCCGCTAATAAAACATTCATATGACCTGGCATCCTTCCTGCAACTGGATGGATGGCATACTTAACTTCTACTCCCTTACTCTTTAATATGTCCGAAAGCTCTCTTAATGAATGTTGTGCTTGTGATACTGCCATACCATAACCTGGAACTATGATAACCTTCGATGCATTCTCCATTATAAATGCTGCATCCTCTGGACTCCCAATCTTTACTGCCTTATCTCTCTCTATCCCGCTATCTCCTAATCTCGCCTTCTCTCCTCCAAAACCACCTAAAATTACATTCAAAATCGATCGATTCATCCCCTTACACATTATATAAGAAAGTATCGCTCCAGAAGACCCTACTAATGCTCCCGTAATTATTAAAAGCGTATTCCCTAATGTAAATCCTATACCACAAGCTGCCCAACCAGAATAAGAGTTAAGCATAGAAATAACTACTGGCATATCTGCTCCGCCTATCGGCAAAATTAATAAAAAGCCTATAATAAAAGCTAAAAATAACATTATATAAAATACACTATGAAACTCCGTCGCAACAAATAATGCTATTAACATAACTATAACTGCCACTATTGTAGCATTTAATCTATGCTGTAACGGAAAACTTAATGGCTTGCCCGAAATAACTCCTTGTAACTTCATAAATGCTACTACAGAACCAGAAAATGTTATTGCTCCTATCGTCCCTCCTAATGACATCTCTAGTAAACTAGAAATTTTTATCCCTCCTACTACTCCTATACCATAGGTCTCTGGAGATAATAATGAACTGCTAGAAACTAAAACCGCTGTTAATCCTACTAAACTGTGAAAACCTGCTACTAATTGTGGTAACGATTTCATCTCTATCTTTTTCGATATCCTCGTCCCTATAAAACCTCCAATAATAATTGCTAAAATTATCCATAAATACCCTGTTACCCTAATCTCTGACGATGTCAATGTCGTCAAAACCGCTATTATCATTCCTAATATCGCATACTTGTTCCCTCTTTGAGAACTCTCTGGCGATGAAAGACCCCTTAAAGCTAAAATAAAACAAACTCCAGAAATTAAATAAAATATAAGCATAAATGATAAAGACATCTCTTTATTAACTCCTGCCTTCTTCTTTCTTCTTCTTAAACATCAATAACATCCGTCTTGTTATCACAAAACCTCCAAATATATTTATCGATGCAAATAAAACTCCAAAAAAACCTAAAACTTGTGCTATCAAACTATCTGAAGAACCTAATGATAATAATGAGCCTACTATAATAACCGAAGATATCGCATTCGTTACCGCCATTAATGGAGAATGTAACGCTGGAGTAACACGCCAAACTACATAATAACCTATAAAACAAGATAAAACAAAAATCGTTAGAAATAAGCTAAATTCAACTCCTGTCATCTCCTATTCTCCTCCTATAACATATCCTTATCCATTATCTGACCAGATAACGTTACACATGTAGATTTTATGATCTCATCTTCTAAATCTATTTTTAGCTTATTCGTCTCTTTATCAAATAATAATTCTAAAAAATTATAGTAATTCCTAGATAAAAGAAAACTAGAATCATAAGAAAGACTAGAGGATATATTCGAATCTCCTAAAATCGTAACCCCATGCTTTAATACCCTCTTTCCTTCTTCTGAACATTCACAATTACCTCCATTCCCTACTGCCATATCCATAATAACTGAACCTAAACGCATATCTCTTAACATCTCCTCGGTTATTAATATTGGAGCTTTCTTCCCTGGTATTAATGCTGTACATATCACTATATCCGTTTGCTTTAATTGCTTATGAATGGCTGACCTCTCCTTATCCTTACTTACTTCTCCTATTTCCTGTGCATATCCTTCTTTATTCTCACAAAAAACTTCTTCTATATCTAAAAATCTAGCTCCTAAAGATTCTACTTGCTCCTTTACCTCTCTCCTAACATCAAAAGCATATACTATCCCTCCTAAACGCTTTGCTGTCGCTATCGCCTGCAATCCCGCAACCCCTGCTCCTAAAACTAAAAACTTCGCAGGAGCTATTGTCCCTGCAGCGGTCATCATCATCGGAATAGTCCTTCCATATACTGAAACTGCATCTATAACCGCTTTATATCCAGATATGTTACTTTGAGATGTTAATATGTCCATACTCTGAGCTCGCGAAATTCTTGGTATCTTCTCCATCGCAAAACTCGTAATCTTCCCTCTAGATATACTTTGAATTAATTCTTTATTACTTTTCGCTTCAAGATTAGATATTAATATCGTCCCT
>CALXRE010000091.1 GCA_944390645.1 uncultured Alphaproteobacteria bacterium
CCTATTCATTGCCACAACTATTTATGGTTATGGCGACGCAGAATCCGATAGAACAAGAGGGAACCTATCCATTACCGGAGGCTCAATTAGATCGTTTTTTGATGTACGTTAAGATTGGACAACCAGACATAGATTCAGAGAGGAAGATATTAAAGTTAGTTAGGGAAGAGAATATCAACAAAGGTAAGATAAATAGTTTTAAGCCGATGTCTCAAGAAGTAGTTTTTGCTGCCCGCAGAGAAGTTATGGATGTATATTTATCGCCAGCATTAGAAGAGTATATAGTTCAGCTTATTATGGCGACTCGTAATCCTGCGCCATATGGAGAGAAGTTATCGAAATGGATAAGTTTTGGTTCTAGTCCAAGGGGTACGATAGCATTAGATAGGTGTGCGAGGGCAAGGACCTGGCTTTCAGGGAGAGATTTTGTTATGCCAGAAGATGTTCATGCCATAGCCCATGATGTTTTGAGGCATCGTATAATATTGACATTTGAAGCGGAAGCAGAAGGAGTAACGGCGGATAGTTTTCTAGATGTTTTATTGAGTAGAGTTCCATTACCATAGATATTTTGTAGGTAAAGATGTTAGATTTAAAAGGTATTTTTTCGATTAGGGATAAAGATAAAGTATCATGGGGAGAAGGTATAGTAGTTACGCTATCAGAACTTATATCTGAGCAGAAGAATTCGTTTGGTATTATAGGTAGTTCAAGGAAGAAAGTATTAAGTTCTTTTTCAGGTAATTCTCGCTCTCCATTTCGAGGGCGAGGGATGGAATTTGATGAAGTTAGGGAATACAAGAGCGGAGATGACATTAGGACAATAGATTGGAAGGTTACAGGGAAATTAGGTAAGCCGTTTACGAAGTTATTTCATGAAGAGAGGGAACGTCCCCTTTTTTTATTAGTAGATATGCGTCCGAATATGAGATTTGGGAGTAGAGTTGCGTTTAAATCAGTTATAGCGGCCAAGGTTGCTGCGTTAATAGCATGGAGTGGCAGAGAAGCAGGAGATAAGATAGGAGGGATAGTTTTTTCAGCCAGTAAATATGTTCGTTTAGCCCCTCATCGTCAAAGAAGGAGGCTTTTAGGTTTTTTGCAAGCAATAACCGAAGCATCTGCAGATAGCTCAATGAAGGTAGGAAATACTTTAGCGGAAACATTAGGAGAGATGAGAAGAGTTGCAAGGATGGGAGGTATAGTTTTTGTTATAAGCGACTTTTATGATTTTAATGAAGAAGCAAGGAAGCAGCTTACATTAATTTCCGCTCATAGTGAAGTAGTCTGTGTATATGTTATAGATCATTTAGAGGAAGATCCACCTCCTTCAGGAGTATATAGGATTAGTGATGGTTTTTCGCAGAATTTTACGTTTAATTCAGGGGACGTTAATTGGCGGGAAGAATATAAGGAAATATTTGCTCGCAGGAAGAAAGCGATAGAGAATTTTTGTATTAGTAGGGGATGTATTTTTATAGAAGTTTATACAGATAGTGATGTTCCCTCAGTATTGAGGAGAGCAATGCATAATAAGCGGAGAGTAAGAAATGGATCCTGAGATTTTAGCAGGATTAAGGGATGTTCATAGACCAATATTAGAGGGTATTTATTGGTGGCCTCCAGCTATTGGTTGGTGGTTTTTATTAATTATAGTTTTACTTATTCCAGTAGTTATGAAAGTTATTCATATTTATAGGATTAGGAGTGCGAAGCATTATGCGTTAAAGGAGATATCGAGATATTCAATAGAGTATGGGTCAGATCCTAGGCGTTTTGCGCAAGAGGTATCAGTTCTTTTACGTCGTATAGCGATATTAAAGTATGGTAAAGAGAAAGTTTCATCGCTTTCTGGAGTAGAATGGGTTTCGTTTTTGGTAAAGAGTGGAGGTCTTAAAATAAGAAGGAGTTTAGCGATGTTATTTGCGATGGCTCCGTATTCTAGACTGAATAAGATGCCGGAAGATAGTGTATCGGAGCTAAAGGAAGCAGCGGTTCAGTGGATAAGGAAGAACACATGAGGGTTGTTCTTTTTTTCTTTTTTTTGTTATTTATTATATCATTAAATAAAGAAATTAAAGCTTCAGATGAAGTTTTTATGGATGTTTCAGTTTCTCCTTCAATAGGTTATGTTAATTCGCCGATTAGGTATAAATTAAAGTTATATGATAGAGTTGGTATATTAAGCTCGCATCTTAGTTTACCGCAATCTGTAGGTTTAGATTTTATCCAATTAGGAAAAGAGCGGCGTTATGTAGAAGAATATAAGGGGGATCAGTATTTAGTTTTAGAATGGGAATATGTTTTTTTTCTTCCGTTTGCTGGGGATTTTTTGATTACAGGTCCTAGTTTTTCGGGAGAGATAAATAATAATATTTTAAGTGGTGAGCCAGAATTTTATACTAGGAAAGGAGAGATAAAAAAGAATCCATTTCAGAATATGAAGTTTGGGGGTTCAAAGAAAATATTAATAGAAGGAAGGAAGTTATTAGTTAGGGGTATTTCATTACCTAGCAAAGAGGATATTTTTGTAGCGGAAGGAGTTTCTATAACAGAGAGATGGGATCCAGCATTAGGAGAGATCAGTAAGGGGAAGCCTTTAACAAGAGAGTTTAGGTTAAAGGCGAGAGGGTCTAATCCAGAAATTTTTCCTAATTTTTCAGTTTTGGCGCCATCAGGGATGAAGAGTTTTTATGGAGAGCCGGTTAAGAATATTCAAGTTAAAGATAAAGATATATATGTTAATATATTGCAATCAATAATTTTTATATCTGACAAAGATGGTGAATATACTTTTCCAGAATATAAATTTTTATGGTTTAATAGCAGGTCAGGGAAAGTAGAAGAAGTAATATTTCCAGAGTTTAAAGTAAAAGTTTTTGGTTTATCTGAAGAAGAGAGAGTTTTTTTTCCAGCGCAGCGCTATGAAGATACGCGAGCATTTTATGAAGATTATAAGCTTTATAAGTGGTATTTATCTTTGGACAAAGAGAGTTTGAAGGAAACATTTTTGTTAATATTGTTTTTGGGAAGTTTTTTTGAGTTAGTATTTATTTTATTTCGCAAATATTTAAGGAAAAGGAAATGAAAGAGGATTTGCGGAAGAGTTTTTTGAAAGAAGTTTTTTTTGAGTTTACCAGAATAGGGAATTTTATAAAAGTTACAGTTATTGATGGCACTAGTGGTACAGAAGTTAGCTTTATTGGTTCAGCTTTAGTATCAATAGAAGAGTTAAAAAGGATAGGATTAGATAAATTAGAGTATGTTTTAAAAAAGAAAGGAGTTATAAGAGGGAAAGAATAATATATAAAATATAGCTTAATCTATTGATACAAATGGATATATGTAGTAGCATCACAAACTCAAATTAATAGAGGTTATAATGATTAATAAGACTATAGCAATAGCATCGGATCATGCAGGTTATCCGCTTAAGTCAGTTCTTGTTGACTTTTTAAAAGGACTCAATTACGAAGTTTTAGATTTTGGTCCACAGAGTACCTCTTCAGTTGATTATCCAGACTATATAGTTCCAGTAGCTAAAGCTATAGAAGTAGGAGATGCTTTTGTTGGTATTTTGGTTTGTGGTAGTGGTATAGGAATGTGTATAGGAGCAAATAGGTATCCCTTTATTAGGGCAGCCTTAATAAGGACGATAGAAGATTCATTGCTTTCGCGTCAACACAACGATGCAAATGTTGCAGTTTTTGGAGGTAGGGTAACAACGGATAAGGATGCGATAGAAGCACTAAAGGTTTTTTTGACCACTCCATTTATGGGAGGTCATCACGTTAATCGTATAGATAAATTATCAGAACTTCCAAGATAATTTTAGGAGTTTTAAGATGTCATGTAAGAGCCATATAGATAATGGTTTTTTCAGCCGAGATTTACAAGATATTGATCCAGAGATATTTTTTGCGTTAGAGCAAGAGCTTATCAGGCAAGAGAATCAAATAGAGCTTATAGCTTCAGAGAATATAGTATCGAAAGCAGTTTTAGAGGCGCAAGGATCAATATTTACGAATAAGTATGCCGAAGGTTACAGTGGACATAGGTATTATGGAGGCTGTGAGTTTATGGATGTAGCAGAGACTTTAGCGATAGAGAGGGCGAAGAAGCTTTTTGGAGCAGATTTTGTGAATGTTCAGCCTCATTCAGGGGCACAAGCTAATGGAGCTGTTTTATTTGCGTTTTTGCATCCAGGAGATACATTGATGGGTATGAGTATTTCATCAGGAGGTCATTTAACGCATGGTTCTGGACCAACTATGTCAGGAAGATGGTTTAATTCTGTGCAATATGGAGTTTGCAAGGATAGCTCTTTAATAGATTATAATGAGGTTGAAGAATTAGCATTAAAACATAGACCCAAGCTGATAATAGCAGGAGGTTCAGCATATCCTAGGATTATAGATTTTAAGCGTTTTAGGGAGATAGCAGATAGAGTAGGAGCTTTGTTAATGGTAGACATGGCTCATTTTGCAGGATTAGTAGCAGGAGGTATACATCCGAATCCACTAGAGTATGCAGATATAGTTACGACGACGACCCATAAGACGTTAAGGGGGCCTAGAGGAGGGATGATTTTAAGTAAGAATCCCGATATAGGTAAGAAGATAAATTCAGCAGTTTTTCCTGGCATGCAAGGGGGACCATTGATGCATATTATAGCGGCGAAAGCGGTAGCTTTTGGAGAAGCTTTGCGCCCAGAATTTAAAGTTTATGCAGAGAGAGTAGTTTCGAATGCGAAGGCTTTAGGGGAAGTATTAAAGGAAAGAGGTTTTGATTTAGTTTCGGGAGGAACAGATACGCATTTAATATTAGTAGATTTAAGATCTAAAGGGCTTACAGGGAACATAGCGGAGCAAAGTTTAGAGAGAGCGCATATGACATGTAATAAAAATAGCATTCCGTATGATCCAGAGAAGCCGATGATCACCTCAGGGATTCGTTTAGGAACACCAGCGGGTACGACCAGGGGTTTTACGCTTAACGACTTTAAGGATATAGGAGAGATGATAGGAGATGTATTAGATGGATTATCTAATAATAAGGAAGAGAACAGTATAATAGAGAAAGTTGTTAAGGAAAAAGTAATAGAGCTATGTAATAAATATCCAATTTATAAATTTGCCACTGCGCAGGAGGAATAGAATATGCGGTGTCCATTTTGCAGTTATGATGATACACAAGTAAAGGATTCACGTCCTAGTGAGGACAATGCAGCCATTAGGAGAAGGAGGTATTGTCCTTCTTGTGGGTCTCGTTTTACGACATTTGAGCGGGTTCAGCTTAGGGAATTAACGGTAATTAAGAAGAATGGTTCTCGATCAGTTTTTGACAGAGATAAGTTAGCACGTTCTATACAGATAGCAGTTAGGAAGCGACCAGTAGATCCAGAGAGGGTTGAGAGGATAATTAATGGTATTCAGCGTCGTTTAGAGAGTTCAGGTGAGACAGAGATACAATCAGCCAGTATAGGAGAGATGGTTATGGAAGCTTTATCTGCCTTAGATAAGGTTGCATATGTTCGTTTTGCCTCTGTTTATAAAGATTTTAGGGAAGCGAAAGATTTTGGAGCATTTATTGGTAAGATAGATGATAATGAAGATATAGTATTAGAGGACGATTAAATGTTTACAGGTATAGTTACCGATGTAGGAGAGATAAAGAGTGTCACCAGAGCAGGGGACGCTATTTTTGAGATTTATACGGCATATGATGCAGGAGAGATATCGATTGGTTCATCTATATCATGTAGTGGTGTATGTTTGACCACGGTACGTCATGGAATAAGTGAAGGAAGGAATTGGTTTGCGGTTACAGCTTCTGCAGAGACATTATCTAAGACTTCTTTAGCCTCATGGACGAAAGGAAGTAAGGTTAATTTAGAGCATTCATTAAGAATGGGCGACGAGATGGGAGGTCACATAGTTACAGGTCATGTTGATGGAGTAGTTGAGGTTATTAACATGTATCCAGAGGGAGATTCTGTTCGTTTTGTATTTAGGGTTCCAGAGCATTTAAAGCATTATATAGCACCCAAAGGATCTGTTGCGTTAGATGGAGTATCATTAACAGTAAATGAGGTTATTGATGATACATTTGGAGTTAATATAATTCCACATACCCAACGTGTTACGACATTTGGTATAATGAATATAGGGTATAAGGCAAACTTAGAGATAGATATTTTAGCGCGCTATATTGCTCGTATTTTTGATAAATAATTTTGTATGGAAGGTATTAAGCATGGCAAGTAAAATTATGATTCTAGAGCACAGAGTTCATACTGATATTGCCGATTTAATGCTAGAAGGTGCAGTAAATTGCATTGCGCAACAAGAAGTAGAATGTGATGTAATATCTGTTCCAGATTTATTTGATTTGCCAGTAGTAGTTAGGTACAATCTTCGTTCTATGGAGCTTAGGGTTAACGAGAGTCGCTATATGGGTTATGTTTTACTAGGGACGACACCGCTTTCTGGTGAAGATAAGTTACCATATTCATTATCTAAGATATATGAAGATATAGAGAGGATAAAGCTTCGTTTTTCGATAGCGGTTGGAGTAGGGATTATAGAAACAGAAACAAAGGAATATGCTCTGAAGTTTGCGTCAGCGGTAGGAAGGGAAGCAGCTGTTAAGTGTTTTAAATTACTGGCGATAAAGAAAGGTTTAGGTTTATGAGGACAGATAATCGTCAACGTATGAGCAACGCACGTTTAGCAGTAGTTCAAGCATTATATTTATATGATTTAGGGGATAATAAGGCAGAAGATATAATGTTATCGTTTATCAAGGGAGAACTTGGCACGCAGCTTATAGATGAGGATCCAGATACAGGAGAAGAAGAATATATCAAAATATCCAAGATAGATGAGCAATTATTTAAGAAACTTTTTAGGTATGCGGTTGATAATAAGGAAGAAATAGATGAGATTATTTCTTCATCGTTAACAAAAGAATGGCCAGAAGATCGTTTAGAGATGGTGTTAAGAGCTATTTTACGTTCAGGAATAAGTGAATTATATAAGAGACGAGATGTTGATTCTCCGATTATTATTTGTGAATATGTAGATATAGCGCGTTCTTTTTATAATCAAGGTCCAGAAAGTAGGCTAGTCAATGCGGTATTAGATAAGATATCTAAGCTTATCAAGCCACAATTTATAGATAATAAACAAGCATGTGAGATATAATGAAGAAGCTTTTAGGGATTATTTTATTTTTTTTTTCTTTTTTTGGGACATTTTATGCATACGGTTCGATTACGGGTACAGATAGAGGAGAAGATATTTCAGATAAAGATGATATCATAGATAATGATATAGTATTTGATTTAGATCCATTTGTGATATCAGTAATTATTGATGGAAGATTAGAAAGGACATTAAATATTGCAGTTAGGGTAATTATTCCTAAGCGATTAGAAAGTGATTTTGCGAAGAATATTTTAGCAGTTAGGAATATAATAAACCGAGATTTTTATGTATATTTTCCTAGTCATATTAAGGAAAGTCCATTAGTTACAGATTTAGAGCCAGCAAAGGAAAAAGTTTTAAGGAGCTTGCAAAAAGAGCTTAATTTATCGTATGTGAAGGAAGTTTTAGTTCGTTATTTTTATGCTAGATAATAAAGTATTTTTTATATTTATAAATTATTCATTATTTTATCATTAAGAGAAATCTTTCGAAAAACTTTACAAGGGTTTCCAAAAGCGATTACATTTTGAGGTATATTTTTTGTAACGACACTACCAGCTCCGATTACAGTATTATCTCCGATATTTACGCCGGGGAGTATAGTAGTATTACCTCCGATCCATACATTATTTCCAATAGTTATTGGTTTTGCGAATTCTTTATATAGAGCTCTTTCTTGAGGATCAATAGGGTGTTCAACAGTATATATATTTACATTTGGCGCAAGGAATACGTTATCACCGAATTTTACTTTTCCAGCATCAAGGATTACACAACCGAAGTTACAAAAGAAGTTTTCTCCTATTTCGATATTGTATCCGTAGTCGCAAAAGAAAGGAGAAATTATTTCAAAGTTTTTAGATGTTTTTCCAAATAGCTTTCGGATAATTTTTTCTCTTTTTTTTATTAAAGATGGCTTAGTGTTATTAAGTTTAAAGAGTAAGTTTGCAGCAATAAGATATTCTTTTTTTAGTATTTTATCATTGATGTCAAACAGCTTTCCCGCCAACATTTTATGTTTTTCAGTTAATCCTGCCATTGAGGCCATCCTATAGCTTGAGAAATTATAACTTCATCTTCATTTATATTTAAGATTTGAGCAGCTTGTTTTTTATCAAAATATGCCCGAACAATGTTATTAAGACCTCGAGAAGCAGCATATAGACCAACATTTTGATAAGCAGATCCAGCTTCCATAAGAGAATAGCTATTATTAGGACCAGTATATAAAAGTTGTACAGGGACATTATATACATAATCTTGAGTATTAAATATAGAACGCATATCATTAGGAGATACTTGAGAGAGGTTTTGTTGTAAGGGGTTATAAAGCCACACACCATCATTTCGGAAAACATATATATTCATAGTATTTTGCCCTTTTGCCATAGGGATTGTTCGTTTTCCTTGATCATGAGATACACCATAAGCAGCATATAATACTTCACTTAGGGTTTGATCATCTATTGGATTTGAAGAAAAAGTTCTAGAAGAATGACGTTCAGAGATAACATCCATCAAAGGTCGTCCACCGCTTATAGCAGGATCAGGGAGAGGATAAGTTACCACTTGAGCGTTTGCATAGGGAAAAAAAGAAGTAAATAGAGTAAATATAGCTATATAGAGAAAAGGTTTCATAAGTATCTCCTTAGATTTTAAAATTCTTTAAAAAAGATAGTATTATTTATTAGGTATAAAATCTAGTATTTGTATTATATTTAAGTTTACTATTCAGTAGATATGATTACAACCGCATGAGCTTTTGGATAATCATCTGTTAGAGTAATATCTATTTTGGCGGATAAGTTTTTAGGTGTAATTTCTTTTAACCTATTAGCTGCCTCTCCATAAAGGTTAAGGATTGGTTTTCCAGAAGCAAGATTTATCACTTCAATATCTAACCAAGATATTCCTTTAGCTATTCCCGTTCCTAAAGCCTTTGAGCAGGCTTCTTTAGCAGCAAAACGTTTAGCATAAGTACTAGCAAAAGATTTAGGATTAGAAAGTCTTTGATTGGCTTTCATTTGTTCTTTTTCAGTAAATATACGATTAATGAAATGGTTTCCAAAACGTTCTATAGCGTTTTCGATTCTTCGAATATCCACATAATCATTTCCGATACCGATAATCATGCTCTTTTTACCGAATTAACTACGGGGCAACTTCGTAAAACATCAATAACATCTTCTAAGTGTTGAGCATCTCTTACTTCTAGGTCTATTTGCATTTCAAAAAAACCAAAAGTACGATTTACAATATTTAGATTACTGATATTGCTTTTTGCTTTAGCTACAGTAGTAGAAATCAAGCCTAAGGTACCAGGTTTATCTACTAATACTAAGTTTACTCTTCCAGTATATTTTCTTTCTCCATCTCCAGAATTAATAGGAGCAGAATAATCTTCATTCCAATCGACATCTATCCATCTTTCGGGCTCTGAAGCAAATTTATCAAGGATTTTGCAACTAAGCTTATGGATAGTAACACCTTTTCCTGTAGTAATTATTCCTACGATTCTATCACCAGGTACAGGATGGCAACAACGAGCAAAATATATAGCCATATTAGGTATTAATCCCTTTATAGGCATACGATCTTTTCGTCCACTTTTAACAACTCTTTTTGTCCGTTTACGGATATTTTCAACAAAACTTCCGATAGTTGATTTAGTTTCGGGATATATTTGCGATATTAATTCGTGAGGAGTATAAAGACCTTCGCCGACTCCAGCAATTAAATCTTCTACAGCATCGAGTTTATATTTTCCCGTTAATGTTTCAAAATCTTTTTCGTTATATTCTTTATTTTCATCTTTTAAAGCTTTTTGCATTATTTGGCGACCAAGTTCCAAATATTGAGTTCGCTTTTGATTGCGAATGAAACGTCGAATAGCAGCTCTAGCTTTTCCTGTTACAGCAAATCGCTCCCATTCAGGGGAAGGATTTTGTACTTTTGAAGTAATGATTTCAACTTGGTCTCCATTTTTTAGGATTGTTCGTAGAGGCTTAATTTTGCCATTTATTTTAGCCCCAATACATCTGTTACCTACTTCAGAATGGACAGCATATGCAAAATCTATAGGAGTAGCATCAACAGGTAAGGAAACGAGATCACCTTTAGGAGAGAAACAAAAAACTTGATCCTGATACATTTCCATTTTTGTATTATCAAGAAATTCTTCAGGAGTTGCAGCTTGTTCCATAATATCTAGCAAGCCTCGCAACCACTTAAATTGTTTTCCATCAACATAGCATCCTTGTTTATAAGACCAATGAGCAGCAACACCATTTTCTGCAATTTCATGCATTTCTTTGGTTCTTATTTGAATTTCAATTCTATGTTGTAAAGGACCTATTACCGAAGTATGAATAGAACTATAGCCATTTGGTTTAGGAGTAGATATATAATCTTTATAACGACCAGGTATCATAGGATATTTAGTATTAATTATTCCTAAAGCTTGATAACACTCGCCTATGGTTTCGACAATAATACGGAAAGCTACGATATCACAGAGCTCTTCAAAGGAGATATTTTGCTTTTGCATTTTTCTCCATATAGAGTAAGGAGTCTTTTCTCGTCCAGTAATAGAAGCTTTTATACCATTACTTTCCATATCTTTTTTAAGGTCTTCAATAATTTCAGGAACAATATTTCCCGATTTTTCTCGAAGGAAATTTAATCGAGTTTCAATAGAAACATAAACATCAGGATGAAGAACGCGAAAAGATAAGTCCTCCAGTTCAGTTTTTATCGCTTGCAGACCAAGTCTTTCAGCTAATTGAGTATGTATTTCTAGAGTTTCTTGAGCTATTCTTCGTTTTTTTTCAGGAGAATGAACAAAATTGAGAGTTCGCATATTATGTACGCGATCTGCCAGCTTTATTAGTAGCACTCTGATATCCTCAGACATAGCTAAGACAAGTTTTCGAAAGTTTTCTGCTTGTTTACTTTTATCAGATTGCCATTGTATTCGAGTTAATTTAGTTACTCCGTCAACTAACTTAGCAACTTCATCTCCGAATAGAACTTTTATATCTTCAATAGAAACGGTTGTATCTTCAACAACATCATGCAATAAGGCAGATATTATGGATACATAGTCCATTTTATATTCGATAAGTATTTCTGCAACATTTACAGGATGAGTAAAGTATTCTTCACCAGATTCTCGTTTTTGATTTTCATGCATTTTTTTTGCGAAAGCATAAGCTTTTCGCAACAGATTTTCATCTGCTGCTGGATCATATGCTTTTACTCGTTCCACGAGCTCAGATTCTTGAAGCATGACGAGAACCTCAAGGTTAAAGCTTTAGATATTAAGCTAGATTAGAAATAAAACTTAAGGTTTTTCAGCTACTTCGATAGCATCAGCTTCATTAGCTAAAGCATCAGCTGACATATTAGCGAAAGCAATATCTTCACCAGCTAGTTCTGCTTCTGCAGCTTTAAGCTCCATTTCTTCATCTTCGCTTTCTTCTACTTTAACATATTTTTGTAAACTAGAGATTAAGTCGTCTTTAAGTGTATCAACAGATACAGAACCTTCAGCAATTTCTCTTAAAGAGATTACAGAATTTTTATCATTATCTTTTTCTACAGTAGGTTCAGCTCCAGCACCTAGTTCTTTAGCTCTTTGGCTAGCAAGGAGCACTAATTCGAAACGATTAGGGACTTTAACTACACAATCTTCTACGGTAACACGTGCCATACTACATACCTCTTATTTTATATTGCAATATTATATAACGAGAACTTATGAAAGCTAAACATAATAGATCTTTTTTTATGTTAAAGCAAGAAGATTAGTAAAGTAATCAAAAAAGACTAGGAAGATTTTTAAATTTAAGAAAATTTGATGTGTTATATTTAAGGGTTAAAGATTTTGATATATTGAAAAATATTATATATGTATATTTAAAACTTATAATGTGAATATATAAGAAATGG
>CALXRE010000092.1 GCA_944390645.1 uncultured Alphaproteobacteria bacterium
TACCTATCACTACATAATCAAACCTCTTACTTCCCATCTCTGGCACAACTCTCGATACCGCTGCTCGCAAACGACGGCGAACTCGATTCCTACGAACCGCATTCCCTACCTTCTTCGTTACTGTATATCCTACCCTAATTGTCTTAGCATTAACCTCACAAGGCTCCTTCCGCTCCCTCCCCTGTAAAACTAAACCAGAAACTGGAACGCTAAAACCCTCCTCGGCAATCCTTAAAAAATCCCTCCGCTTCTTTAAAGGAGATATTTGCCTTAACTCAATCCTTTTAAAAGCCATAACATTGTTTATTAGACAACTACTACTAAACGTTTACGTCCTTTACGACGACGCGCGTTTAATACTTTACGTCCTCCAAGCGTTGCCATACGGCTACGAAAACCATGACGACGAATCCTTACTGTCTTACTCGGCTGATACGTACGTTTCACAACCATTCTCCACTAAAAAAATTTATCACAAAGAGGCTGGTTTATAACTATTTATCCTTAATTTGTCAATAGCCTTCATCCTCTATTCTCATAAACTATTAAAATCTTACTAAACTTTCTTTAATCCCTCTTTCCCTTAAAACTCTTAATCCTTTCTTAACATCCTCTCTGGAGAAGATATCCCTAAAAGCCATAACATCTTCTTTAAACAATCCCTCGTTAATTCTAATATCTTTAAACGTGATGATCGCTTTTCTTCATCCTCTTCTCCAAGAATGTTCAGTTCCGAATATAAAGAACTGAATTTCTGCGCTAAAATATATGCATACTCACTTATCTCTGAGGGCTCTCTAATCTCATACGCTCTTAATATAAACTCTGGATACCTCTCTAACGTTAGCATTAATTCTCTCTCTATTCCATGCGAAATCTTAACCCTTCGTGCTATATTGTAACCCTTTTCCTTCGCCTTCGATAAAATAGAATTAATCCTAACTATCGCATATTGAATATAAGCTCCTGTCCGTCCTTCCGTCTTTGTAAAATTATCTGTGTCAAAAATATAATCCGATATCCGATTGTTCTTTAAATCTTGATACTTTATCCCTCCTATCGCTACTTGTTCTGCTTGCTTCCTTAATTCTTCTTCTGATACTCCTTCTGAAAAATCTGGCAATAAATCCCTCGCCTTTTCCTCCGCTAAAGAAAGCAAATCTACAAGATTCATTACTCCTCCTTCTCGAGTCTTAAATGGCTTACCATCTGAACCATTTACTGTTCCAAATCCTAAATGCTCCAAAGATACTTCTTCTCTAACGTATCCAGCTCTTCTTGCAACTTCAAATACTTGCTCAAAATGCTCCCTTTGTCGCGCGTCTACTACATACAATATACCATCAGGATTGAAATCCTTAACCCTTTGAATAATCGTGGCTAAATCCGTAGCTGCATATGTATATGCTCCATCCGTCTTCCTTAAAATAAATGGAGCTCGATCCCTTCCTTTTAACTGATTAAGACGAACTATAACCGCTCCTTCTGATTCAACTGCTAAACCCTTCTTTTGTAAATCTATAAACATCTCAGGCAAAATATCGTTAACGTCACTTTCTCCTAACCATAAATCAAAGTTAACATCTAATCGTTCATATATCTTCTTTATCTCTGAAATCGAAACATCATGAAACTTTTGCCATAGCTTCATATATTCTACATTGCCTGCTTGAAGCTCTGATGTCGCTATCCTTGCTTGCTCCTTAAAGCCTTCTTCCTCCTTAAATGATAAAGATGCTCGCTTATATAACTCGGAAATAGATTCTATATCCATCTCTCTTCTCCAATCTATTCCTTCTTTCTTAAGCTGCGAAATAAGCATACCTATAGGTGTCCCCCAGTCTCCAAAATGAACATCTCCTATAACTCTATCTCCTACCTCCCTCATTATCCTTTTTAAACTCTCGCCTATAACCGCTGCTCGCAAATGTCCTACATGTAATGCCTTCGCTATGTTAGGTCCTCCATAATCAATAATTATTGTCCTCCCTGAAGGGCAAAACGAAAATATCTCTGAATTATCTTCTAAAATCTTATTCGATAGCGAAAAATTAATAAAACCTGGTCCATCTACTCTTACGCTGTAAAGTCCTCCATTAGCTGAAAGATCTTCTGCTAAACTGTTCGCTATTTCTCTAGGATTTAAACCTCGTTGCTTCCCTAATACAAGCGATATATTACTTTGATAATCTGATATATCTGGACGATTTGATTGTGAAATCAATGCATCTTGTACAATAAAACCTTTGCCTTCTAATACCTTTAATACTTCTTTTTGAAAAAATTCTTTATAATTTATCATTTCCACCTCTGATATTCTGTCTCTTATCTGCAAGGTTAAAAATTATTCCTTAGGAAAGCAATACTTGAATGTGTTTTTTTATAGATTTATATTTTTAACAGTGATACCTTCTTTATTCATTTTTTTATTATAATCGATAGGTTTGAAATGGTCTTAAGAATTGGTATTGATTTAGGAGGAACAAAAACTGAAATAGTAGCTCTAGACGGAAAATCTGGAAAAGAATTATTCCGGAAAAGATTAGATACTCCTTATAACGACTACGATGGAACTATTCTTACGATTAAAAATTTAGTGGATGAAGCTGAAAAAACTCTTGGAGAAAAAGCTACGGTAGGTCTTGGAACTCCTGGGGCTATATCTCCTGCAACAGGTTTGATGAAAAATGCAAATTCTACTTGGTTAATTGGTAAACCTTTCGATAAAGAT
>CALXRE010000093.1 GCA_944390645.1 uncultured Alphaproteobacteria bacterium
ATAGCTTCACGCCATCCGTGACGAGGAGAAGAGATAGGCGATAAAATAATACTTCCACGTTTTACTTCTAGATCAGCATCATTTTCGAAACCACACTGTTCTAATATTGGTTTAGGTATACGAACTCCTCTAGAATTTCCGATTTGTACTAAATGAACTTTCATTTTTGCCTCTCATTAACGTTATTACTATGTAAATACATTTATCAAAAACAGTTTTTTTTACAAGAATTCTTTTTAAAATGGTTTTTAAAAGATTTTTTTGTTAATATTTTTAGGATTATATGAGAGTTTATTATAATAAAGAAAAAGGTTTCTTAATATGACAACAAAGAACATCACATGGGAATCAATAAAAGAAACATTAAACAATAAAGTTCTTCCAGAGCTTATGCCTATTACAGATTGGGTCAAGAAGAGAGTTCCGAACAATCAAGCAATCCAAGACAGTATTTGGGGACAAGTTTATCTTGCACCTTGGGAAGTAGCCCTACTAGACACGCCTTTAATGCAGAGGATGAGACAGATACATCAACTTGGTTCAGCATTTTTTGTTTATCCATCTGCGATTCATGATCGTTTTAGCCATTCACTTGGAGTTGCCTTTTTAGCAGAGAGTTTAGTAAACAGTTTACAAAACAAAATAAGATATAAAATTATTTCTTTATCTCCCGAAGATGGAGAAGTAATAACCTTAAAAGATACTTATACAATAAAGTTAGCAGGACTTTTGCATGACATAGGTCATTGCCTTTTTTCCCATTGTAGTGAGTTTGTTTTAAAATCACTTTGGGACAAAATATATTATAGTGATTTTACAGAGATTCTTCCGATAAAACCAGCGACTCATGAATTTACAGGGTATATGATAATAACCAGTGAATATTTCCGTAAATATTGGGATATTATTATTAAGCCAATATTTTTTGCTCATAATGTATCTGAAGAAGATATTCCGAATCTTGATGATATAGCGAAAGCGATTACAGGTAATTTTATTTCTCCAGAAAAGCGCTTTATTACGGAGATAATAAACGGACCCTATGATGTAGATAAGATAGATTATATGCAAAGGGACTGTAAGACAGCAGGTATTTCGATTTCATGCGATCCAGAGCGTTATTTTTCAAAAATCATTTTGCATAAACAAAAGAACAGCGAAGATTTAACTATTTGGCGTTTAGCGATGAAATTAGAAGGAGTTCATGTTGCAGAACAAATGCTTATTAGTAAGATGATGTTATTTCCGTATATTTTTCAACATAACAAAGTTTTAGCTTCAGAGTTTTTAGTTTGCAACATTTTAGAAAAGCTAGTTGAAGGTAAAAGCACTAATACAATAAAGATAAAGAATCCAATAGAGCTTTTACTTTATACTGACGATGATTTGTTATGTTTTTCCTGTCATAGTAAAGATGAAGTTTTAAATCGCCAAATAAAGTGTTTAAGGGAGAGGATTTTTCCTCGCATAGCATTTGCGTTAAATAAGAATGTTTGTTTTAATCAAAACAGCTCAGAATTCAAACGCAATTTTATAAAGATTCGTCAATTTGCGAAGACTAGAGACAAGCGTTTTCGGCGTTATGTTGCGAATTATCTTTCCAAACGAGCAATAGAAGTTGGTTACTCACCAATAAGTAAAGACGAAGTAGAAATCTTTTTTAGCCGAGGGCGTAGTGTAATAGATAAGATGGGGAATGCTCCAGTTATTAACTACACCGAGAAGATGGAGAAGATCAAAGATCGCTGGTTAATGAGAAACTGGGATAGTTCATCAACGAGCGATAATGATATTATATATTTTTATGTTCCCGCACCTTACATGAGGTTTGCTTTTGAAGTTATAGCCGATTTATTAAAAGAACGATTTCATTTTGAGATAGATTTAGACAAGGTAAGAGAGATAATCAAACTCAAGCACAAGAAAATAAAGTAAACTTGTTTAATTAGCATTTAAGGTTCGAGAAAGGATCATATACACTCTTCCGATATCGGATCCGATAAGAATTGCGGTCATAATACCACTTCTTTCATTTGCTTTTGCACGCCCAAGGATAGTATCGAACTCAGCGATATACCTAGTTACATATCCTCTAAACTCAGGATCTTTTTCAAATTTAGAGCGTATAGCCGCAACTTTTTGTTTATCTAATACTCTTGCTAGATATCTAGAGAAAGCAGATTTATCACCTTCATAATATTTTTTCCAAAGTTCTTCTTCGACATCAGGTTGGAAAATACGAGTTATGTCTACTGCGAAAGATTGTAACCGCTCAATAATAAAGCCTGTATCTTTAATGAAGCGATCAGTACTTGCATCAGCTTGTTTTTTATCAAGAACAACGATTTGTTCTTCAGCAGATTTTGAAGCAGAAGATAGAGCCTGGATTTGTTGTTTAATCGCACCACCGAGTTTTAAAGAATCTGAAGCGATTTTATCGCTTGTTCCATGTAATTCTTCAGAATTTCGTTTTATCAATTCCAACAAAGAGCTAAGTTTTCCCATGGCTTCTGCTGCAGCATCTGACATATTGCTAGTTTGTTTTAAGAAAGACTCTCCAGCCAACCTAACTTCTCCGGCCATACGCTCAGAATTAGCGGCTACTTCACCCATTGTTGAACGGACTCTTTCACCAGAGACTTCGACTTGGGCAAGACTTTTATTAGCAAGTTGTTCTAATTCATGACCAATATCATTTAAGGCATCAGAAACTTTTTGGACATTTTGCATAGAATCTTCAGCAACTTTAGAAAAATCAACGGATCTATCTCTCAAAGCATTACCGAAAGCTTTTACCGCTCTTTGAGCTTCATCTGATACTCTTTCAAGCTGATGAGCCTGAGCAGCAACGAAGCTTGCATTATCTCGCAACTGGTCATTAGTTATATCTGAAGTAGAAGTTATTTGCTCATACTGTTTTAATACCACATCGCCAATTTCCGCTATTTTAGCAACCATAGTATCAACCATTCGATTTACAAGGATAGCTTTTTCCTCGATAATTTTTACAGCAGTAGTAGAGCTTTCTACACTTTGTGCAGCAAGTTCTGTTGTTTTTTCACGATTTTCAGCAATTTTTTCACTTACTATTTCAAACTCACCAACTACCCTTGAAGTAGTAGTCAACAATTCATTTGAGTTTTTACGAATAGCATCGTTAATACTATGTATACGGTTCATAATATCTTCAGAAGTTTCGCTTAATATACGAGTTTGCTGACCTAAGGAAGCTTCTCCTAATCTACTTTGAGTAGCAACCATATTAACGACATCAGAGAGCTCTTCGACTTGATGAGCTAAAGATTCTTTTATAACATCTACTTGTTGAGCCGTACGTTCTATTCCTCCTTGCATGATTTCGACATGATCATTTAATATTTCTCCGACTTGTCGAGTTTGATTAATTAAAACTTCTCCCGCATTATTTATTGTTAACAAGCTATCATCTATCATATCTTTAGTTTGTTTAGCTTCCATACCTGTAATTTTAATCACACCAGTTAGATCTTCGGCTACTTTATTCATTGCTTCTGCAGCCTGAACAACTTTCATTGTTACATTATCCGCAGAACGAGACAGAGCAGCAGAATGTTCTTCCATAATTTGTCCAGCTTGATCAATTTTATTTACACTATCGTCATATACTTTTGATAGTTCTGCAGTTTGTACTTCTAAACTTTTTTCAATTACATCAACTCTTGATACTATTTTTTCAACATCTTGCTCCAAAGCGGTAGCATGATTTTTAATTACTCCACCGATATGATTAAACTGTTCTAAGATTTTTTCACTAGATTCTTCAATAAATCCTTCCTGACGCCTATAAATATCATCAAAATTTTTGATTCTATCTTCAAGGGATTGAGAGGTTTCTCTTACTTTACTAGAAGCATTATTAACCATACTATCAATTAGAGAAGCTTGTAGTTCTAATTCTTTAGCTGTTTTTTCTACGCATCCTACAAGTTCCGCAGAAGCTCTAGCCGTTATTTCGGTTTGCTTTTGCATTGCATCACCAATAAGTTTTGTTCTTTCTTGTAACTTAGAACCAAGCTCTGACATTTCTCCACCCTGAGCCTGTAATATTTCTGCGACCTGATTAACCACATTCAAGGCTTTAGAAGAGGACTCATCAAGATTATTTGTTCCGTTTGAAATAGCATCACTAACTTCAGTTGTTCTATTTATTACCGTCTCAGATAAATCTAATAAATCTTCCATATTTGCTCTTAGTTTCATCACAGATTTAGCTGCACTTTCATCAATCACAGCAGCAGCAGAAGTTAAATCTTCGACTTCTTTACGAAGTTCTCCTTTTATTTCTTCGATTCTAGCCGCAGAAGAACTAATATGACGTTGTTGTTGAGCAAGAGCAGATTCTGCAATCCGAGTTTGAGAAACGACAACCGAAGATAAATCTTCTAATTTTCCGCTTTCTTCCTGGACAGAAGCAATTAAATTCTCAGATTTAGTAACCACACTTTCAAAAGAATTTTGTAGACCATTAACACTATTATTAGCAAGATCACTAACTTCAACAATTTTTTCACATAAGGCTTCAGCCATTTGATACATTTCTTTGCAAGTTCTTTCCATCGCTTCCACAAAGATTCCAGTTTTACCATTAACGATTTCTGCAGATGAAGAAACATGATCTATGGCTTTGGTAAAGCTCTGAGCGTTTTCCTCAATACTAGAAGCCGCCTTATTAGCAGCTGTAGTTAACATTTCTGTATTATTAAGCATTACTGAAGATACTTGATTAAGTTTAGCAATAGAGTCTTCTGCCGAAGCAGTAATATCTTGAGTATGTAGAGCAATATCTTCTTCAATTATTTTAATTCTAGTAGCAACTTTTTCACTTTCTTTATCCAAAACGGCACTTTGTTCTCTAAAAGAATTTGTTATATCTATTGTTTGCTCATCTAAACGAGCGGTTCTAGATATTAATTCTTGTTCATGAGTTAGGAACAACTCTTGTAACTCTTTAATTTTCAGTGCGATTTTATTAGCCATATCTTGAGCGTTTTGAATAACTGCATCTGAAGATCCATTCATTTCATCGATTTTATTATGTATAAGCTCTACAGTATATTCGACCTGATTTCTGGCGGTTTCTCCAGCTCTTGCGAGATAAGATCCGCTATCTTTAAATAGAACAGCTATTTCTGTTCCCTGTTCTTGGATTTTCGAAGAAATGGCTTCAACATCAGCAATTTTTTCAGCTATGTTTGCTCCGAACAAAGCAGCTTTTTGCGAAGTAGCTTCAGAGACATCAGCCAAAGCTAATACCTGGGTAGCCAAAGCATCAGAAGCTTCTTTAGCTCTTACAGAAGAGTTATCTGCCATTTTTAATACGTTTTCAACATTATTAGCCAATTCTCTAACAGCGAACAAAGTTTCGCCATCAACTTTAGCCGCGACCTGAGCCATTTCAGCTATACGCTTTGATAACTCATCTTTAATCAATTCTGTATTAGAAGTTACAGTACCAAATACTTGTCTTAGCTCTTGCACGTTTGTTCTTAGAGCATCAGTAAGAGCTTTTGTATATACAGCCCCATCATCAGTTGGATATACGAGCTGATTCATATATGCTCGCAACATCTGAGATTCTCTTTCAAACCTAGCACCTCTTTCGAAATAGGCGACCAAGAGCCAAATCATTACTATTGGTAAGAACATACCTGAAATAAATCCTACGAATTCAGGGGGGCTCATTTCAAAACGATTTTCCCACCAACCAGTATCGACTAGATATTCTGCAGCAATAAGAGTCCAAACTATAGTTAATATTCCAGCGATTACTTTAAATTTATCCTTATACCAAACCGTAGTTTCTTGAGTGTTTGGTAAGTTCATATCCAAGGGACGAGAAAATATTTGTGAAGAATCTTGTATTTGACTTTCCTTTTGAGAAAATACTTTAACATCTTTTTTAGAATCTTTTACTTTAGTTTTACGAAGTTTTATTTCCGTAAAATTATTTTCACTATTTTTTGAATTACTATTTAGATTTGAAGATTCCAAGTTTTCTTTATCAGCCATAGATTTAATCCTTTTTTAAACCAAGCATGAAGGATTCCAGTAAACTACCACCTACGTCAAGCCCTTAACAGATAATCGCAGAATAATGCCACATTTTTAAAAAGTCAGAATAAGGAAAAAGTATTTTGTCTCTTTTCGATTCGCTTAAAGCATGTTATTCATCATAAAGACTATGGTAGTTTTTTATAAAAGGGAAAAAATATGGAAATTTTTTTGATTATTGTTATTGCAATAGTTTTATACTTTATTTTTATTTACAACCGGTTAGTTACATTAAGGAATCGAGTAAAAGAAGCATGGAGTGATATAGATACTCAATTAAAGAGACGATATGATTTGATTCCTAATTTAATAGAGACAGTTAAAGGTTACATGTCTCATGAGAAAGAGACTTTAGAAAATGTCACAAAAGCCAGGACTGAAGCTATGGCAGGACAAACAAACAACCCATCATTACGTTCAGAAGGAGAGAATGTTTTAACATCTACGTTAAAAAGTCTTTTTGCTGTATCCGAGAATTATCCAGATTTAAAGGCGAATCAAAATTTTATGGAACTACAAAGGGAATTAACTGATACAGAGGATAAGATTCAAGCAGCTCGTAGGTTTCATAACTCTAATGTTTTAGCCCTTAACAATGCGGTAGAAATGTTTCCGAGCAACATAATAGCTAATTTATTTAAATTTCAAAAAGCAGACTTTTTTGAGCTTTCAGAAGAAGAAAAGGATTCTGTTCGTAAACCTATAAAAGTAAGCTTTAAGTAAAGATGTCTACCACTATTTATGATCACATTTCAAAGAACAACCGAAATACCTTTTTAATTACTTTATTATTTCCGGTTACTTTAATAATGATGATTTCTATTGCGATTTTTTTAGCGATTATAATAACCAAAGACAGTTATTTAATTGAACAAGGTTTAATAATGGCAAAAAGTTTTCATTTAGACTTTTTTACTTTTAGCCATCAAAACATCAATCCATATAAGGTATTCATCACATCTACCTTAGGTTATACATTAGCGATTTCAACTCCACTTATAATTATTTCTTTTGTTTGGATAATGATATCGTATTTTTTTGGTTCTCAAATGATATTAGGAGCGTCAAGAGCAGTAGGTATACAAAAGAAAGACAATCCAGAAGTGTATCGTTTAGTTGAGAATGTAGCAATTGCGGCAGGATTACCAATGCCTAAAGTTTACATTATTGATGATAATTCTTTAAATGCGTTTGCCACAGGTAGAGATCCAGCTCATGCCTCAGTGACCTTAACCAAAGGAATTATAGATAAATTAAATCGCCAAGAATTAGAAGGAGTTATTGCTCATGAAATGGCGCATATAGGAAACCGAGATATCCGGTTAATGTTAATAATTATTACAGGAGTAGGAATAATATCTTTACTTTCAGACATACTTTTTAGAGTAACGCATAGTTTTTCTTCAAATAATAATAAGAATAATGGAGCAATTGTTCTTCTTTTCTTTTTTGTTGCAATAGCAATGACTTTATTTTCTTTAATCATTGCCCCGCTTTTACGTTTTGCTCTATCTCGTTCTCAGGAATATGCTGCGGATACAGTGTCTGCAATGATTACTAGAAATCCAGGAGCGTTAGCTAATGCGTTAGAAAAGATTGCATCCGACTCGAGGGTTGAAGTTCTTGATAATATGCCCACGGTAGGAGCTTTATGCATAGCCAATCCTCTAGGAGACGGACACAAACGTTTTATAGACTTTTTAAGTGGTCTTTATTCAACGCACCCACCAATACAAAAGAGGATTGCGGCACTTAGAGAAATGGACAGTTTTTAAAACATTTATTTTTTTTGTAAGGAAGAAGCTAAAACATTAGTTAAAATATCTTTGATTACAGGTATTTTGGTTAGATATTGCACAGCAAATAACATTATTTTAGCTTCTATTTTTTCCTTATTTACGGTAGATATTCCCTCACCAAAAAAGCTCAAGATTTCTTTTATAAAATCAGCTTTATTTTCTGTATCGATAATTTTTTCCATTATTTGGAAAATAGAAGCTCGATGCATATATATTTCATAACGATCTTTAGCATACAAAAATTCATGCACAAAGAACCAAGTTAAAATGATAAGAGGGATAAAAATAGCACTTTTTGCCATTATCACACCCCACATAGTAGATCCATCTTTCCATATAAACAAAGAAGCATCATATATGAACAAAGCGTAAGCAAACGCAATCATAACGAACAAGAAAGCAAGAGCTCCAATCAGATATAGAATAGACAAAGTTTTATAATGAGCAGCTTCTTTCAAGTTCCATTTTGCCAATTCAGAAAAAACAATTCCTCCAGCGATTTCAGCGGTTTGACGTAAGTTAGTTTCAGAATCAGATATTATTTGTTCTGGATTTTCGAGCTTAGGAGTTACTTTAGCTTTATAATGGCTTTGAATATCTTTTTTTTGTTGAGTAACCATTTTAACCTCATAATAGAAACGAACTATAGATTATTTTATTTAATAAATAAGTTTTTGTAGCGCTATCTTTTATGTTAGGCGTTAAAGAAATACCTTTTATAAATAAATTATAATATCTTTTTTGTATAGAAACAAAAAAACAAGAAGAAGTGATTATTAGGATGTATCGATGGTGCCCAGGGACGGAATCGAACCGCCGACACGGGGATTTTCAGTCCCCTGCTCTACCGACTGAGCTACCTGGGCAAAATGAGTAGTGTTTTATATAAGATTGTCACTATATTGTCTAGCCTTAATTTTTATTATTTTTGTTTATTCAAAAAAGCGTCAGCTTCCAAAGCCGCAATACAACCAGAACCAGCTGCAATAATAGCTTGTTGGAACAAAGGATTTTTCATATCTCCAGCACAAAAAACGCCTGGTACATTTGTTTTAGAAGAATCAGGTTTAGTTTTAATAAAGTTTGCTTCATCCATATCTAACTGCCCGAGAAACATTTCAGTATTTGGATTATATCCAATAGCAACGAAAGCTCCCTCACAATTAATTGTAGATATTTTTCCGTTTATTTTATTTTTAATTTTTACGCCAGAAAGAGCTAAAGGATTATCTTTTCCTATAAATTGGATAGGTATTGTATCAAAAAATACCGTTATTTTTGGATTATTAAAAATAGCTTTTTGTAATATTTTTTCTGCTTTTAATGAATCTCTTCTATGAATTAGGATAACTTTTTCGGCGATATTTGCGAGATATAAAGCCTCTTCAGCAGCGACATTTCCACCACCGATTACACACACCGCTTTATCTCGGAAGAAGAAACCATCACAAGTAGCACAAGCAGAGATTCCAAAACCTCTATATTTATCTTCCCCTTCTATGCCTAACCAACGAGGAGAAGCTCCTGTAGCTATAATCAAAGCATCAGCAGAATATACATCTCCACTATCTGCACAACAAATAAAAGGTCTCTTAGACAAATCAACTTTTGTAATTGTGTCATAGATTATTTGAGCACCAATATTCTGAGCTTGTTTTTGCATTTTTTCCATAAGGAAAGCACCAGTAATTTTTTCTTCAAAACCAGGAAAGTTTTCAATATCAGGAGTAGATATTAATTGTCCCCCTACTTGGATACCAGCGATTACTAAAGGATTCAAATTAGCTCTAGCAGCATATATAGCAGCGGTTAAACCTGCTGGACCAGAGCCAATTATTAACAATTTTGTTTTATGCTCTGGCATTTTAGTTTACTATTCTTCAAAAGATATTGAAACAATTACATAATTTTTGCTACCACCAGGAGCATTTACTTCTATTTCATCACCTACTTGTTTACCAATCATGGCTCTAGCAATAGGGGATTGTATAGATATTAAAGATTTTTTTAAATCTGCCTCATATTTTCCAACAATTTTATAGGTTGTTTTAGCTTCCGTTTCTTCATCCATGATTACCACCGTAGCACCAAAAACAACTTTATCCCCAGATAATGAAGCAACATCTATGACTTGAGCTCTACTAGTTACATCTTCCAACTCAGCAATACGACCTTCTATAAAACTTTGGCGTTCTCTTGCCGAATGATATTCGGCATTTTCCGACAAATCTCCCTGAAGCCTAGCTTCAGCAATAGCATTGATAATTGCAGGTCTTTCATTTACACGCAGTTCTTTTAATTCTGCTTGTAGAGCATCAAATCCGTGCTTAGTCATGAGCACTTTTTCTTCCATAATAAATCTCCAAACAAAGTAACAAAAAAAACTCGGTTTAGATGACTAAACCGCAGACATTTATCAACTAACACAGGTCAATTTTTACTACAAAAAAAATTTCTTTTCAAGTTCACTTTTAGTCTTCAAAAGATAACAAATTCTTGTACAACAGCAAAGAATATAATATTCTTATGTAAACTATTCTTTAGGGGAGAAGAATAAATGGAAAATAAAGAAGCATCAGATATAAAATTTCAAATCCAATATTTTAGAACTCTAGATAATGCAACAAAAAATGCTAGCCATGCACTTAACATAGCAAATGTCTTAGCAGATAATTGTCCTATTTGGATAAGCCCATCGTTTTCTTGTAATAAAGAAAAAGAAATAACGTCCATGACCATGAATAAAGCAGATGCCGCTCATGCTATAAGCGAAATAATGCTTGCTATAGCCTCTTTAAGTGCAGAAAAAGCTTACGAAGAACCATTAAAAGACAATTATAGCCAGTTGCAACAAGCACAAGAACTAATAAAAAAAATCAAGCAAAACAAACCTATAGATGAACAAGAAATAAATAAATTACTTTCTCTTTTTTCACGTATAGCAAAAGATATACCTAACAGCGATACCTTTTTAGAGAACCGAAAAAAAAAAATTTTATGTGGAGCAAATAGTTTAATTGCTTTACAAAATCAAAAGATTCGAGAACTTTAAGCTTTTTAAACAAGATATGTGACCATATGTTTAAAAACTAAAGGAGCGATAAAATCTGGCTCTAACATATATTTTGTTAGATCATATATAAAGCTTTGAGGAGATTCATTTCTTCCTTGTAATTTAAATCGCCGGAAACCCATATTGTATATTTCATCGAATTCTTTATCATTAAGATTGCAATTTCTTGCTCTATTATCATTATCTTGCCCTATATGTAAATTTATCTGTTTAAAGAAAGGCTTAGCTTTACAAATTTTCATTTCAAAGTTTCTACTTTTATCCTCTAAAAAAATATCTCGTTTAGAATATTGAGCAAGAAAAGAGTAATGCAAACGACGAGTTTTACAGCCATACAAACATGGTTCATTAGCAATTACTTCGAATTTATTTTTATTTTTTAAACTTTGTAACAAATCAAAATTGAAGATGTCATCTGGTAAGAAGACGACACAATCAAATATTTCCGCAAGAGATTCATAGTAATTTTTATCTCGTACCCCATCATAAAAAGTTGGTCGAATAATAGAAGACATAAGTTTAAGTTTAGGATAACGTTCTCGGATATAATTTGCTAATAAATCACTAACTATAATTACGCCATTATTTTCTCCATCAGAGATTTTATCTAACAAATAATTACAAGAAGCATCTTTCAAATCATCTTTTTCAATAAGATGATTTGAGAAAGTCAAATACACAGGCATTCCTATTTTAGAGTATTGATTTAAAGTAGCATCAATAACATCTTTATCGAGATTAACGGTTATTCTACCAGAGTTCCATAATAAAGGAGGAGCTCCATGCACACTTGAAATTGGATTTGGAGCATCTAAAAAATTTGTCATAATTTCAATAAAAGCTAAGATAAAACGATCTTGAGCAAACAAGCCAGAGACATTCCAATTAATATCTTTTTTTCGTAATTTCTGTTCAGGCAATTTTAAATTTAGCATTACATTTCTTCTTTATTATTTTTTATTTTAGTTTTTAAATAATCGCACCAATCATGAGGATAGTTTTTCTGACTATTTTCCGCTAGACAGATAATATATTTATCAAGATCTTTACCGCCAGAATAATATCCTTTAACAAATAAATCTTCATAAGCATTACTAGCATTAAAAACTATTTTAACTAAACTATTAGCCCGCATTTTTCCAAATATATCAGTAAGGATCTGGGCTATTATATTTTTAGGAAGAGTATCGCTAGGTTTAAGACCAGCTCTTTCCTCTTCTAATTGAATAAATCTACCCACGAAACCACATATATACCCCAAAGAAAAAAGATCTTTTACCTCTTCTGGAGCAGACAGTAATATTTTTGCTCTATCTTTCGAGGCATATCTAGCCGAAGATTTAATATCTAATAGATTATTTTGTTTGTTTTTTTCTATAGATAAGAAAGCAAGCTCTGACAATAGAGCAGAAGATAGCATATTTGTTTTTTCACGAGACAGATTAAGCATCAAAACGAACCTTTTTATTATTAAGTTTTAAGCCGAGAATAATTCCTGTCCCTCTTCTTCCCATTCAAGTCCACGAATGACCCAATCACTTATTTTTTCAATTGTTTCTACAGGAATATTCAGAGCATTACCGACTTTAGAGACAAATAAAACTTCTTCATTAGAAAGGTTTCCATCAGCATAACCGAGGAAGAACAACTCTCGGATTATTTTTAATTTAGTTTGAGGATTAACAATATATTTTAAGATAGAAATAATTTCGATTTCATTTCTTTCTTTTGTAGCACTTTTATTTTCTTCCTCTGTCAAGTTAAAATCGGAAGCTATTTTATTTATAAAGTCAACTTCATTATCGGTTAAGCCATTAAGTCTAGCGGCATAACCAAGGATAGCAACAAAAGTAGCTTTTTCTTTTGCTTCTACGGTTTTCAAATCTTCCATATTATCCTCCTTAAATTTTAGATATTTTTTCATATTTTTATTAGATATTAAAGCATAATTTTAAATAACAACGGAGCGATAAAATCAGGTTCAAAAATATATTTAGCAACATCATATATAAAAGGAGTTAAAGCTTCTCCTCTGCCCTGAAGATTAAAGTTAATAAAGCCAAGTTTTGCGAGTTCATCAAGTTCTTTAAGGGTAAGATTTTGGTTTCTGATAGCTTTATGATTATAATCGTTTGGTTTAGTATGTAATTGTTTGTCATAATTAATACAATTTTCCATAAAGAATTTTTTATTTAGATCATAGCTTAGGATATCATAGCTTTTAGTATGGCATCTAACATAATATGGGCAATCATAGATACAACCATTGTTGACGATGATTTCAAATTTTTCTTTATTTTTCAAAGATCTCAAGAGTTCGAGGTTCATATTATCTTGAGGGAAGATAACGACTTTATCGAAAACATCTGCCATTTTTTCATAAAAATCTTGGTTTCTTTTCAATTCAGGAGAAGCGATTTTTAAGAGAGAATTTTTCAATTTTAATTTAGGATATTTTGTTTTTATATATTCAAGCAACAAATCACTTGTTACAATTACGCCATTATTTTTTCCTTCAGAAATTTTTTCTAAGATATAATTTCCAGAAACATCATCTAGATCTTTTTTTTGCAAATTTGGGCAAGAAAAAGTTAAGAATACAGAGACACCTTTTTTATCATATATTTGTAAGGTTTCATCGATTTCGGATTTAGTCATTGAATTAGTTACAAACTCATCGTTCCAAAGTATAGGAGGAGCCCCATATACCTCTTTTATAGGGTTTGGTTGTTCAAATTCCTTAGTAGCGATATTCATAAAGTCTTTTATGATTTTATCTTTATCAAATAGACCAGATACAGACCATTTCAAGCGATCATTTCTAAGGATGAAGAAAGGGAGATTATACATAGGTTTCATTATTTATTTACCTTAAATTAATTAGAATTCATAAAAAGTTTATTTAAGAAGCCTTGGAAAGGAATATCTCATCTAAAGTATTATGATGCAAACATTTTATCTATGTTATAAGTTATAAGTTGGTTTTAAAATTCAACTTTGTAAATTTTATTCTTAGTTTTTTTAGAGCTAAGCATAGACATAATAGAGTAGATTTAGACCATCATTCAAAGAGCACGGATCTTTGATTGCTTTTAGGATAACAAAGAGAAAGAGAGACAAGAAATGAGTATTGGTACAGTTAAATGGTTTAACACCAAGAAAGGATATGGTTTTATTCAACCAGAAGACAATACGAAGGACGTTTTTATTCACGCATCAGCATTAGAGAGAGCAGGCATACGTTCACTTAGAGATGGACAGAGAATAGAATATGAAATCATATCAGGAAAAGATGGTCGTAGTTCAGCAGATAATATAGTTACTCTAGACTAAGAATCAACCAAGGAAACAAAAACCAGAGAGAGGATTGTTTTCTTTCTCTGGTTTTGCTTATAATAGGGGGATAAAGGATAGAAAAAGGAGAAGACCATGCCTTCATTTGACGTAGTATCAAGAACAGATATGCAAGAAGTAGCGAATGCAGTTTCTGGAGTTATGAGAGAGATAAATCAACGTTTTGATTTTAAGGGTTCGAATAGTTCTCTAGAATTGAAGCCTAAAGAAGAAGAAATAATCATTTTAGCGGATGATGATTTAAAATTGAAACAAGTTCAGGAATTACTTCGTGGATACATAAGCCGAAGGAATCTTGAAGTTTCATGTCTTAATTTTGGTAAAGAAGAAAGAGCATCAGGCAATATGGTTCGCCAGTCTGTAAAGATAAAGCAAGGTATAGACCAAGAGACAGCTAAAAAAATTGTAAAAAATATAAAAGACTCGAAGATGAAAGTTCAATGTGCGATTCAAGGAGAAGAAATAAGGATATCTGGGAAGAAGAAAGATGAATTGCAAGAAGCGATATCGTTTATAAAGAAGCTTGGGATACAACAACCGTTACAATTTTTGAATTTTCGCGATTAGATGTAAGTTTATACCGAAGGGGAGGTTATTGTGGTTTTAGCAGAAGGAAACAGACCAAAGCCAGTATTTCTTTGTATTCTTGATGGCTGGGGTTATAGGGAAGAGAAGTCAAACAACGCAATAGAGATGGGAGAGACTCCAGTATGGCATCATATGTTTAAAGACTATCCTCATACATTAGTTAAGACATCAGGTTTAAGTGTAGGTCTTCCAGAAGGACAAATGGGCAACTCAGAAGTAGGGCATACCAATATTGGGGCAGGCAGAGTAGTGATGCAAGATTTGCCTAAGATTTCGTTAGCGATAGAAGATGGTTCTTTTGCGACACAAGAAGCTTTAATTAGTTTTATAGACAAGCTGAAAGAGAGTAAAGGGAGCTGTCATTTACTAGGACTTATGTCAAAAGGAGGAGTTCATTCTCATCAAGACCATATTCTTGCAGCAGCGAAAGTTTTATCTCGGAACGGAATAAGAGTATCGGTTCATGCTTTTTTAGATGGGAGGGACACGCCCCCAGATTCTGGTAAGAGTTTTATAAAAGAGTTTATGAAAGAGATAAAAGAAGAAGAGAATATTCATATAGCGACGATAGGAGGTCGTTATTATGGTATGGATAGAGATAACAGATGGGATAGAGAGAAGCTAGCTTATGATGCGATAGTTTCAGGAGAAGGACCACGTTTTGTTAGTGCTTTAGATGCGATTGAAGCCTCGTATGCAGAGAAAGTATACGATGAATTTGTAGTACCTGCGGTTATTGGAGATTATCAAGGCATGAAAGATGGAGATGGTCTTTTCATGACGAATTTTAGAGCCGATAGAGCAAGGCAGATACTTTTAGCACTTTTGTCTCCTGATTTTAAAGGTTTTGAGAGGAAGAGGATCAAATTTTCAGGGACATTAGGTATGGTAGAGTATTCAAGTGAACTAGGGAAGCTTATGGATACTGTTTTTCCGCCGGAAGATTTAAACAAAGTCTTTGGAGAAGTTGTATCCGAAGAAGGCTTAAGCCAGCTTAGGATAGCAGAAACAGAGAAGTATGCCCATGTTACGTTTTTCTTTAATGGAGGACAAGAGAAGAAGTTTTTGGGAGAAGATAGGATATTGATACCAAGTCCGAAAGTTTCGACTTATGATTTAAAACCAGAGATGTCGGCTTTTGAAGTAACCGATAAAATTATAGAAGCGATAGAAAGCAAGAAATATGATGTAATTATTGCTAATTTTGCGAATGGAGATATGGTAGGACACACAGGTTTTTTAGAAGCAGCGATCAAAGCAGTTGAAGCAGTTGACAAGTGTCTTGGAAGGATAGAGGAAGCACTGATTAAGACAGGAGGAGTAATGTTTTTAACTGCGGATCATGGTAATTGTGAAATGATGTTAGATGAAAAGACACATTCTCCATATACCGCGCATACGACATTTGATGTTCCTGCGATATTAGTAAATCCTCCAGCTAATATAAAAGCTCTTGCAGAAGGAGGTAAATTAGCAGATATTGCGCCTACCCTTTTAGATTTATTAGGGATAAAAAAACCGTTAGAGATGACGGGACATTCTTTACTTATAAAGGATTGACAGAGGGTTTTAGTGAGATTTTTTTTCTACTTTATTGTAGCGCAATTTTTCTTTACAGCTTTTTCGTGGTGCCAAGACACGACATCCGAATTGAAGCAAGTACAAGAAGAACTAGAGAAGCAACAACAACATAAAGAAGAAAGTGCGAAGAAGGCTAAGCAACTATCTAAGGAAGTTTTAGCTACGAAGAAGAAGATAGTAGGAGCAGCAAGGAAAGTAAGAGAATATGAATCTTCATTAGATCAATTAGAGCAACAAATGAGGGATTTAGAAAAGGAGCAAGAAGATTTAAAAATCAAGTTAGAGAATAAGAATCGTCAACTTCAAAAAGTTTTAGCAGGATTACAGATTTTAGCCCAACGACCAACGGAAGCTTTATTTGTCCTTCCGATGTCTCCCGAAGACACTTTACGTAGTGCTTTATTGTTAAAAGGTACGGTTCCAGCGATAGAGGCTTCTGTATCAGAGATAAGGAAAGAGCTTATACTTTTAAGCAGTGTCAAAGCAGCGATTCGAGCAAAGCGTTCTCAGATAAAAATGGCATACGTTGGTTTAGAAGAGAAGAATAAGCAACTTACAGATTTAATGGAGGAGAAGAGTTCATTACAAACACATTTTATGAAGCAGAGTGAACAAGCAGGTAAGAAAGCAAGGCAGTTAGCGGACAGGGCAAAAGATTTAGTAGAATTGTTATCCAAATTAGAAGAAGAGAAGAAGCGACAAGAAGAAGCCATGGAATTAAGGAGCATCACCCCTAGTGGGACGAGAACGGATACGATTTTAGCAGACATTAGAGCTTTTGAAAGGAGTAAGGGCTCTTTACCATATCCTGTTACAGGTAAGATATTGACGAAGTATGGAGAAGAGAGCAATTCAGGTCTTCATTCGAAAGGCATTACCTTTAGTACAAGGAAAGGAGCGCAAGTTATTAGTCCATATGATGGTATTGTTTTATTTGCAGGACCTTTTAAAGGATATGGAAATTTATTAATAATAGAACATGCAGAAGGATATCATACACTTCTTTCAGGCATGGCAAAGATGGAGGTTTTAGAAGGTCAAATTCTTTTAGCGGGAGAACCTGTAGGTATAATGGACACAGGAGGCTCGCCGAGTTTGTATATGGAGATGAGGAAGAATGGTTCGCCAATAAATCCTTTGCCATGGCTATCTTTTAAGGCTTAAATAACTATTAGGATATATATTACAAATATAGGTAAGTAAAAAAGTAAGGAAAAATCATGAACAAGAAAATTTTAAGCACTGTTTTTTTAAGTATCTTTCTTTCATCATCATCTCTTTTTGCAGCAGAAGTTTCAAAGGATCAAGATTCAGATACATATCGTCTTTTAGCATTATTTGGAGACGTTTTTGAGAAAGTCCGGAAAGATTATGTAGAAGAAGTAACAGACCAGAAACTTGTAGAATCTGCCTTAAATGGGATGCTTTCATCTTTAGATCCTCATTCAGGTTATTTAAATGATGAAAGTTTCAAAGATATGCAAGTGCAGACGAAAGGTGAGTTTGGAGGATTAGGAATAGAAGTAACCATGGATAGTGGATGGGTAAAAGTTGTTTCTCCGATAGATGATACTCCAGCACACAAAGCAGGCATAAAGCCAGGAGATTATATTACTCATATTGATGGTACAGCCGTTATGGGTTTATCCTTAAATGAAGCAGTAGATAAGATGCGAGGGAAACCAGGAACAGACATAAAGCTCACGATAAGGAGGAAATCGGTACCAGAAGCCTTAGATATTACGCTTACCCGAGCTATTATAAAGATAAAACCAGTTCGTTATGAAGTTAAAGAAGAAGATAAAATAGGATATATTAGAATCAATACATTTAGTGAGAAGACAACAGAGAGTGTAAAGAAAGCAGTAAAAGAGATCACTAAAGAATTAGGAGATAAGCCGATAGGTTATATTATAGATCTTCGTAACAATCCAGGGGGTCTTTTAGATCAGGCAGTTGCAGTTTCTGACTTATTTTTAGAAAGTGGAGAAATAGTTTCGACTCGCTCAAGGAATCCAGAAGACACTATGCGTTTTAATGCCAAGCCTGGAGACATAGCGGAAGGATTACCAATAGTTGTTTTGATAAATGATGGTTCTGCATCGGCTTCGGAAATAGTTGCAGGAGCTTTACAAGATCATAAAAGGGCTGTTATTGCGGGAATGAAATCTTTTGGGAAAGGATCTGTTCAGACGATAATTCCGATAGTTAATCATGGAGCGATAAGAATTACTACGGCCAGATACTATACGCCATCAAGAGTATCGAATCAGGCTAAATGAATAGAACCGGATATTGAAATAAAGCCAACGAAGATAGAAGAAATATCGTATAACGACATTCATAGTGAAT
>CALXRE010000094.1 GCA_944390645.1 uncultured Alphaproteobacteria bacterium
CAGTTTATTTAAAAAATCCAATCCACCTCTTAACCTTATTTTTGGAGATCAAGCTCGTTCAGGGGTAGAAGCCCCAAGGATAATGTTTGACTACGAAGTGTCACAATTAGTAAAGAAAGTAGAATAAAAATTAATTATCTCAATTTATTAATTTCTGCTCTAGCTAAAGTATCAACTCTTTCATTTTCAGGATGTCCAGCATGACCTTTTACCCATTTCCAAGAAATATCATGTTTAAGGATTAATTGTTCTAATACTTGCCATAAATCAATATTTTTTACATTTTTTTTCCCAGAAGTTTTCCAACCAGAGTTTTTCCATGTATTTAGCCATTCATTAGCACCTTTAAAAACATATTGGCTATCAGTATAAATAGTTATAGAACATTTTTCTTTTACAGCTTCTAAAGCTTTAATAACAGCCATCATTTCCATTCTGTTATTAGTTGTATTTTTTTCCCCTCCTGATATTTCTTTTTCTTTATCAAGATAACGTAATATTGCAGCATATCCTCCTATTCCAGGATTTCCACTACACGCTCCATCTGTGAATATTTCAATTTTTTTTAAAGAATTCATTTTCTTCAATCTTTTTCATTAAAAATAATTAAAAAATATTGTACAATATATAAGATAATTTAGGATTAAAGAAAAAAACTATAAATGGCAAATTTTTTTAACATACCTTTTTATACTTTTGGTGGTCTAATTTTTTGGAGAGATTGTTTTCTTCGTAAAGGATGGAGGATACAACAAAATTTATTATTTAAAAGTTTTAGACTATTAGACGAACACGATATTCGAAGGACAAGAGGTTCCTATAAACACTGTTTAAAATCTTTAGATAATTATTTTTCCGCATGGGAAATAAAAGAGACAGAAGAAGAGATTACTTTAATTTTACCAGGTATTTTTCGTACTCGTCTTGCTTTTTCTAAAATGAATAAGTATTTACGCTCTAAAGGTCATAACACGATTATTTTAAGCTATTCTTCTTATAGGCAATCAATTAAAGAAAATGCAAAAACCATTAACACAATTATCAATAATTTTTCTCAAAACATAAAGAGGGTTAACTTCATTACCTATAGTATAGGCGGTTTAGTTCTTAGAGAATTGTTATCTTTACCAGGAGATTGGTGCAATAGAATAAAAGTTGGTCGTATTGTACAAATAGCCCCTCCCAATCAAGGTTCTCAAATAGCATATAAATTATCCAAGTATTTTTTATTTCGCTTAATTTTAGGCAAATCTCTAAAAGATATGCTTCCAGATAAGGTTAAACTTTTTCCTGCTTTTTCTTCAGATATAGAATTTGGAATTATAGCAGGTTTTAAAGGAAGCGAAAAAGGATATAATCATTTAAGTAAATGTGACAACGATGGTTTTATTTCTGTTAGAGAAACGAAGCTTTCAGGAGCTTCTGATTATAGTTTTTTTAGACTTTCTCATTTTTCTCTTTTATTTTCGCAAGATGTTTTAGAAGTTACCAACCGTTATCTTAAGCATGGACATTTTTCGAACAAGCGTAAGATTAAGAAGATAAAACCAGCATTTCAAGATGTTATGAACAATATTTATTAAAAGCTACGATATGTATATAGCTTAGTTTATAAGCTATAAAAAATCCCTTTTATTTGAAATAAAAGGGATTTTTTATAATTTAAAAAGTATTTTTACTTTGAAGCTGGTTTTTGAGGTATTGGTTGAACGACCACACCTCCTTTATTAGGTTCTCCATCACCATAGGTTATATTTTTTCCAGCATCTGTACAAGAAGGACAAGGACGAGCTTGTTCTGTTGTTACGCCAGGGATATTAACCCCTATTGACAAAGAAGTATTTGCCCCATATCCCCCACAACAATCATATTCAGGGAGTCTAGGTTTAAAAGGAGCACAAGCTTCATTTTTCTGTTCACAAAGGATTTCAGGGCTTACAGGGTTTTGGAAACGCAACATTAAATAACCAGTTCCGCCACCATAAGCAGGACCAGCCACGCCAGCAGAATAGTAAGCACCAATCATTCCATAATCTAGATCTATATAATCTACGGTTAGAACCATAGACATCAAAGACTTACCCATAGCTGTGAAAGGACAAACAAAGTCTTCACCATTAATTACCATATAATTAGGATCTTTTACATAAGCAGTAGCAGGAGCAGGTTGGCAATTAACTCTAACATTATTGTAATACACACTGAAATCAAGGACAGGTTCCATGACTTTGGAATTTTTAGTCATTCCGACATCAATAATTCTAGCAGCATCGATTACTACAGTAGCAGGAGTAATTCCAGATTTTATATCGAAGCTAACGAAAGGTTCATAGCAAGAATGAGTAACACTATCAGCATCACACATTAATACATCAGTATTTTTATTATTTTCTAGTAGATTTAAGTAAGCATTAAATAGGAATTCTTTAGACATATTTGAAACAGCGGGAGAGCACTGTTTAGATCTACAAACGACGATAGAACTAGGAGTTCTAGGCGGCTCCATAACAGGAGAAGCAGTTGTTGTAGCATCAGGAGAAAATACGGTTGACAAATCGAAGTTTTGCATATCATCTACCGAACATGCAGCTAAGGAAGTAACCACCGCAGCAGTAGCAAAAACACTTACAGCGGACTTAAGTTTTTCTATATTTAGTACTCTTACCATATTTTTTATGACCCTAGTTTAAGCTTTAGCATTATTTTCAAAGATGTCAGATACTATATCTTGTTATGACATCCTTTTCAATAACAACTTTAAACAACTTTTCTTAACAAAAAGATAACATATAGAAAAAAAAGGAAAAAGCAAGTATTTTTTCGCAACCTTTTTGTCTTATTGGTTTATTTAATAAGTAATCATTTGTAATTATTTAAAAAATAGCAAAAGAGATTTTAAGGTGTCCATAATCTTTTACCCATATATTCAGCATCGTTAACGATAGATATGTTATTATTTTTATCAATTTTAAGGTAATAAGCACCATTTTTCCATAATTCACGGCGTTCGATTAAAATATCTGCGTTACAGTATTTATGTATAGCGTTTACTTTTGAGAAGACGATTTGAGTTTTTTCGCAAGCCATTTTCAATCCATCATAATCAAAAGCAATTCCAATAATTTTTTTCTTATATTTATATTGGCACCAACTTTTAGAACACGTCAAAGATATGTTATCCGTTTTATAACCATTTTCCCAAGCTTGTTTTGCTAATTTTTTATTATAATCATTAAAATTTTCTCCATTTCTACTCAACCAAGTTTCACGATTTATGCGATTAGCTCTACCAGGTTGTATAAATAAATTTCCTTGATCATTCATAACTGCGAACAATTTTCCGCCTTGAGCAGCCAAGACTTGAGGGAAAGAATATAAATAAGGAGAGTATAGACCGAATATTATAGGTATGATTCCCCAAAATCGCCATTTAGTTTTCCAAAGACATATCCATAGACCTCCAGCCACCATTAAGAGCAAGCCCCAAGCAGGCATTTGCGGCACTACGAAGACAGCATTTGGCATTTGAGCTATTTCATAAGCAATATAATTAATTAGTTTTATACCCCAACCAGCCACTATAGATGGGATATCCGCGAACTCAAAAGGCATAAGTATACATACCAATAATAGCATTGGCATTACTACGATAGCGAGTATTGGACCTGTCAAGAGATTAGACAACATACTATAAGAAGCGATACGATTAAAATGATAAATAGCGAAAGGAGTAGTAGCAGAACTTGCTACGAAATCAGTAATAATCACCCCTATGATCCAAGCAAAGATATAACAACAAAAACGATTTATAGATTTTTTATTTAAGAGATAAGCATTTAACTTTCCAGCTCCTGCTTCATATGCAGCGATTAAAGCATACACAGCTGCGAAAGACATTTGCAAGCTAGCTCCCATCAAAGCCTCTGGGTGCCAGAGTAAGACAATGAACAAAGCAATACCTATTGTACGCATAGAAATAGCTTGTCTATCAAAGATTACAGCCAACAATACGACACAAACCATTATAAAAGCTCTTTGAGCAGGTACAGCCATTCCAGAAATTAAAAGATATAGGAATGAAATTATGATTGCGACTAGAGCACTTATTTTTTTAGAGTTATAACGCAAAGCGATAAAAGGAATTGCCGCAATAAATATTCGCACCAAAACAAATACCATACCAGATAACATAGTCATATGGAGTCCAGAAACAGATAAGATATGAGCTATTCCAGAATCTCTATATGCATTAATAAGTTTTTTTGAATTTCCGCCCTGCTCTCCAGTTACCAAAGACATTGCGACTCCAGCCTCTTCTTTTGGCAAGGTTTCCAAGAGGTAGAAATTAATATTATTTCTGATTTTGCTTAATATAGATGCATAATTATTATTTTTTTCTAAAATAGTAACCTTAGATACAGCATATCCGACTCCTCCTATTTGTTCGAACCAAAATTTTCTAGGAATATCATAAGCTCCAGGCATTGCTGGCATAGGAGGAGGCATAAGCACAGCTTTAAGAGAAATAACATCACCTTCATCTATTCTATTTTTTAATCCATTAACTTTAATTCTAATTTTTTTAGGCGTTTTATTTTTATCCAATCCTTTGATAGTAGGATTTTCGATAACTACTTTTTGACCTACGCCAGCTATACTAACCGCAGTTGTTTTACCTGTTACAAGAACTGCTTTAGTTTTTTTTTCTAATACAGGAGCTTTTAAGAGATTAGCTTTTAATTGGACCAAACAAAACCCCATAGCTAAAGCGATAATCAATACGCTCAAAAATCTAGTTTTATGAAGATGTAGGAAACTAAAGAGAAGGAAAGAGAAGCTAAGGATTAAAGAGGAAAACGTAATTAAGTAATTTGGTTCAAAAGGAAGAGAAAAATATACTAATATTCCAATTGCCCAGAATATAGGAATCCATAATACCCAGCGTTCTTTTTCAGCATTTAGTTTGTCCTGAAGTAAGGACATTTATTTTCCATTTATATTTTTTGAAATCATATTTAATACTTTATCTGCAGCTTTTTCACTTGGAGTTTTTAAATCTCCATAGCCTATTTTTTTTAGTATTTCTTTAGCTTTAGCTTTTTGGAGCAATCTAGCATTTTTATCCTTAAAAAGTTTCTCGATTTGATGAGCTAAAATTTTAGGAGTGCAGTTTTGTTGTAAACACTCTGGTATAATAGAATTATTTGCTATGATATTAATAAGGTTTACATATTTTATTTTTAGTAATTTTTGTTTTTTTTATTAAGTCAGAGGACTAAGCTTATAAGCAATTACCTGAGGTATTTTAGCAATAGCTAATTCTAAAGAAACCGTACCAGAAGCAGCTAAAGCTATATTTGAAGCAGCGAAAGCTTCGTTTTTTTCTTTATCGCCTAAAGTAACTATAGTAGGTACAGGCCAATTTTTTGAAGCATCAGCGACTTTTCCCATTACCGCTTGAACTGTAGGGATTACAACTACCAAGTTAGGTATTTTATTTTTTAATATTGAAATTGTTTCCGAGAACACAGGTAATAAATAACGTACCTCATTATGTCTACTTCCAGGCAAGAGACATAATATTGGCGTTTCAGGACTAATTCCTTGTTTTGTTCTGAAAGCATTAGGATTTACATTTTCGAAAGTTTCCTCTACGACAGGATGACCAACACATACAGTATCAATACCGTAACGAGTAAAATATTGGTTTTCGAAAGGAAAAAGAGTCAACAAAGCATCAATCAATCCTTTCATTTTTGCCGCTCTTTTAGGTCTCCAAGCCCATACCTGAGGAGCTACATAATGGATATGAGGAAAATTAACTTTTTTCAAGCGTTTATGAATTTGATTAGAAAAGGACCAACTATCAATAGTAATAAGGATATCAGGATTTTTTTGTTTTATGTCTTTAATTGTTTTGTTTATCAGAGTTAATATTTTAGG
>CALXRE010000095.1 GCA_944390645.1 uncultured Alphaproteobacteria bacterium
GTTTTGGGCGATGTTCTAAAATCGGAGCTTTGAGTGGATGTAGTGATACTTCAATCCCTTACGTTAATAGTTCTAATTATCCTTATTATAGTGCGATATATATTATTGGAGAACCAATCAACTGGCAAAAACCAAATATTTAAAAAGGAAGGTTTACATAAACCTTCCTAAAAATATTTAAAGAATAAATCTTGCTAAATCACTGTTTTTATTCAAAGAACTTACTTTTTCTTTAACTGTCTCTGCGGTGATTGTTTCTTTGCTCCCTGCTTTTTCTGAAGCGTTAAAACTAATATCTTCTAAAAGCCTTTCTAAAATAGTGTGGAGACGACGAGCTCCTATATTTTCTACACTTTGATTCATTTCGGCAGCGAAACGAGCAACTTCTACAATAGCATCAGGCGTGATCTCTAAAGTTACGCCTTCCGTAGCAAGCAAAGCTTTATATTGAACAATAAGATTCGCTTCCGGTTCAGTTAAAATACGAACAAAATCTTCTTGAGTTAAAGCATCAAGTTCTACTCTGATTGGTAACCTGCCTTGTAATTCAGGAAGTAAATCCGATGGCTTTGATAAATGAAAAGCTCCAGAAGTAATAAATAAAATATGATTAGTATTTACTGTTCCATATTTCGTACTTACGGTTGTACCTTCAATTAAAGGTAAAAGATCCCTTTGAACTCCTTCTCGTGAAACGTTACCTCTAACATGACCATCTTCTGTACCAGTTACTTTATCTATTTCATCTAGAAAAACTATTCCATTGTTTTCTACTGCTTGAATCGCGTTTTTCTTAATCAAATCTTCATCCAAAAGCTTATCACTTTCTTCGGCTAATAAAAGTTCATAAGAATCTTTTACTTTTACAGTTCGTTTCTTATAGTTAGTACTTCCTTTACCCAAAATATCTCCAAGACTTATCATTCCTACTTGAGAACCAGGCATACCAGGAATATCAAATGTCGGAAAACTATTTCCTGAATTGTCTATCAAAGAAATCTCTATTTCCTTATCATCAAGTTCTCCATTCCTGAGCATCGTACGAAATTTTTGCCTGGTTTCATTTGACGCACTCTCTCCTACTAGAGCTGTTATAACTCGTTCTTCTGCGTAAACTTCAGCTTTAGCTTTAACTCCTTTACGCATGCTCTCTCGAGTCATTTTTAACGAAACATCTAATAAGTCTCTTATAATGCTTTCAACATCTCTACCAACATAACCTATTTCTGTAAACTTCGTTGCTTCAACTTTAATAAAAGGTGCTTGAGCTAGCTTCGCTAAACGACGGGCTATCTCTGTCTTGCCAACTCCTGTAGGCCCTATCATTAAAATGTTCTTCGGTATAACTTCTTCCTTTAATTCAGGTGAAAGTTGCTGACGTCTCCAACGATTGCGTAATGCTATCGCTACTGCTCTTTTGGCTTCATGTTGACCGACAATAAAACGATCAAGCTCTGATACTATTTCTCGGGGGCTGAAAAATGTCATATTTCCTCTATTACTATATTTCCATTGGTGTAAATACAAATATCTCCGGCTATCTTTAATGCTCTTAAAGCTATATCTCTAGCTTCTAAGCCTTCGATGTCTTTTAACGCTCTAGCTGCCGCAAGAGCATATGGTCCTCCAGAGCCTATCCCTATAAGACCATCTTCTGGTTCCATTACATCGCCGTTACCAGATAAAATAAATGAAACTTCCTTGTCTGCTACAGCCATCATGGCTTCTAATTTCCTTAAATATCTATCCGTTCGCCAGTCCTTTGCTAGCTCTACGCACGCTCGTGTCAAATTGCCTGAATGTTTCTCTAGTTTGCTTTCTAATCTTTCAAATAATGTAAACGCATCTGCTGTCGCTCCTGCAAAACCTGAAATAACTTTTCCTCCTCCTAAACGCCTAACTTTTACTGCGTTCGATTTTAAAACCGTATTCCCAAAAGTTACTTGTCCATCACCTGCTATAACTACTTTGTCTCCTTTGCGAACTGAAAGAATAGTCGTTCCTCTCCATGTTAAGGCCTCTGTCATTTTTTAATCCTTTGCTTTTTATTACTATATATCTTTAAATAAGTTCATTTTTATATTAAAACAAGCTGTAAAAAAAAATATCTTATCTTTCGGCTAGAAAATAAAAGAGGTAAATATGTACGATAAAAATAATATCTTTGCTAAATTCTTAAACGGAGAAATTAAAGTACAAAAAATATACGAGGATGAATATGCTATCGCTTTTTATGATATAAATCCTCAAGCTCCTATCCATGTCTTGGTAATCCCAAAAGGTGAATTCTCTTCCTTCGATGACTTCTCTGCTAATGCTTCTGATCAAGAAATCGCCGGTTATATAAGAGCTATCGGTAAAGTATCTCGAAATCTTAAAATTGAAAAAGATGGTTATAGACTCCTTGTTAATGTCGGTATGAATGCAGGTCAAGAAGTTCCTCATCTTCATACTCATGTCTTTGCTGGAACTAAACTAGGAAAAATGATTTCGGTGGATAACTCTTCGAAAAGATAATGCTTCCGCTATATGAGGAGCTCGAACCTTTTCTTCCATACCTAAATCTGCAATCGTTCTCGCAACTCTTAAAACCCTATTGTATCCTCGAGCTGAAAGCTTTAATTGTTCCGCTGCTGTAATTAATAATTTTTCTCCTTCTGAATCAGGATGAGAAAACTCTTCTAATATTTCTCCATCTGCTTCAGAGTTCCTTGATATTTTACTACCTTTATAGCGAGATATTTGAAGAGAAACAGCACAAAAAACTCTCTTAGCTATTTCTGCTGATGTCTCTGTAGAACTACTATTTGTCATATCCCAAGGCGGAACAGATGGAACCTCTATATGCATATCTATTCGATCCAATAATGGTCCAGATATCTTTGATTGATATTCTTCTCCACACTTAGGTGCTCGTGAACATTCTTGGCCTGGAGTCCCTAAATATCCGCAACGACATGGATTCATCGCAGCAACTAATTGAAACTTCGCTGGATAACTAACATGTAAATTTGCTCTGGATATTGAAATACTCCCTGTTTCCAAAGGTTGACGTAAAGCCTCTAATGCTGAACGTTGAAACTCTGGAAGCTCATCTAAAAATAATACCCCTTTATGTGCTAAAGATACTTCTCCTGGCTTAGCTTTATTGCCTCCTCCTACTAGCGAAACCATAGACGCAGAATGATGCGGAGAACGATATGGCCTATTAGAAACTAAACGACCTTCTTTAATCATACCTGCTATGGAATGAATCATGCTTACTTCTAAAATCTCCTTAGATGTTAGTGCCGGTAATAAAGAAGGAAGACGCGAAGCAAGCATCGATTTTCCTGCTCCTGGTGGACCTATTAATAAAAGATTATGACCTCCTGCTGCCGCAATCTCTAGTGCCCTTTTCGCACTTTCTTGCCCTTTAATGTCTTTTATATCTAAAAAACTAGTATTTACTTCTGGACTCAATTTCTCTGGATAGGGAAGGGTGCATAATCCTTTAAAATGATTTATAAGCTCTAATAAACTAGAAGCAGCTAAAATATTGCTAATACCAGACCATGCTGCTTCTGAACCTTGACTAAAAGGACAAATAAATCCTTGATTTAGAGAATTAGCAAAAATAGCTGCCGGTAAAATACCTGTAACTCCAGAAATCGTTCCATCTAATCCTAATTCTCCCATAATTGTAAAACTAGAAACAGATCTCTCCGGTATAATCTCCATTGCTGAAAGTAAACCTAAGGCTATTGGTAAATCAAAATGACTCCCTTCCTTAACAATATTTGCTGGGGCTAAATTAACTGTTATTCTTTTCGGTGGTAATGAAAGTCCTAATCCACTTAACGCAGATCTTACTCTTTCTCTGCTCTCTGCAACCGCTTTGTCTGCTAACCCAACTATCGTAAAAGACGGTAAACCATTGGCTATTTGAACTTCAACTCTAACTGGAAGTACTTCTATACCTTGAAACGAAACTGTGTAAACTCTAGATAACATTTACCAACGCGGTGTTACGTCTTCTCCTCTATAACGACGGGAAGGGTAATTGCCATATTCTATCTTGTCATCTTTTGCTGTAAACCTTGGTATGTCCGTAACCCTTACAAAGCCTCGACTCTCCATGCCTTTAGCACAATTCTCTACTTCTGATGAAAAAAGTCCCGTAGTCGTTAATGTATAAGAATTACATTCTACTATCTCTCTAGATATAGGATGTTGAAGTAAAATCCTATCTGGTTTCGCATTAAAGCTTCTAAGATCTGTGGTCTTGCCTGGAGAACTTATAACTTCAGGTCCTTCAGACGAAGAGGTGGAACACGAGCTTAAACCAAAGGAAAAAATAAACAAAAATATTAATAAAAATCTCATAGTAACCTCAGAAATCAAAATTAAAACTATTAAAGTCTAAACTATTTTCTAAAAATTACCAGTAAATACAGCATTAGAGTTATTCTTCTATGATGATTATATAATCAACTATTTTTCGTAAACCTGAAATATTTCGAAGCCTTTCTAATACTAACTTCTTTTCTTCAAGACTTTTAGTCGAACCAATAATGTAGGCTATCCTATCTTGAACAACAGTTTTATAGTTCGCTGATGTGATATGCTCACCTCCTAATAATTCCGCAAAAATCTTTTTGTTTAAAAAAATATCTATTCCATCAGATCTAACACTATCTTTGTCTTTTAAACTTATATGATTGTAAATGTCTGTAATGTAAGAATTTGACCTTGTTATTTCTATTATATCTTGTATCTCTGATTCTGTTTCTACACTCCCTGTGAGTAATGCTCTACGCTCGGAAACAAAAATTGAAACCTCCGTTAAATAAGCGTGATTCTTTTGAAAAAATTCGTTCTTTAAATAAATTTCTGTCTCGGAATCTTTAACTGAATCTCCAAAAGGCCTGTCTTCTGTGGCAAAATTAGCTACTGTATTACCTGCTACTACCGCTGTACAACTAGAAAAAAAAGAAATCAAAAATAAAAGAAAACTAAAAAAGAAAAATTTAAAAAACATTCTTACCACCAATCTTTACGCCAAGCATCTTTTATATGAATAGGATAACTCTTTTCTCCTAATAAAATAGCATCAAAGCGTACCCCATAATCAAGATATTCTGAATGTAAAGATAAAAAAAACTCAGCTGCTCTAAATATCCTCTTTTTACTGTAAGTACTTATAGAATAAGCTGCTTCATCTATGTGCTTTCGAAACTTTACTTCAATGAAAATTATATTCTTCCCTTTTGTTGCTATAATATCTATTTCTCCTGCTCCAATCCCTCGACCACTGACAAAATTCCTATTTAATATTTTGTACCCCTTTAATCGTAGCCAATTTGCTGCAATGGTTTCCATTGCATAACCTTTGTTCCTAGATTCTTTACCTATAGTTACTTTATCTATTTGCTTTTGCATCTTTAATTTTTAAGGCTTCTTCGTATAAGAGTTTCTTATTTATTTTATATTGTTCAGAAACAATAGCTGTAGCATCTTTTAAAGAAAGAAAATCTAATAGTTTGTATAAAAGATTCTTTGCTTCTTCTTCTCTTTCAAATGATGAAACTTCTTCTAAGGGATTTATAACGATAACTACTTCTCCTTTAACTTCTCCTCGATCTTGATAGTACTTTATTAAATCTAATATGTTAAAGCGAATACTCTCTTCAAAATGTTTCGTAAGCTCCCTTATTACGGCTCCAGAACAATTACCAAAAACCTCAAATATACTTCTTAGGGTATCTAATAAACGATGCGGTGATTCATAAAAAATAATTGAGGCTGATATACCTTTTAATTTAATTAACTCTTTTTCCTTCGCTGCTTGTTTCGAAGGTAAAAAACCATAAAAGAAAAATTTGTCAGTTGGTAAACCTGAAAGTTGTAAAGCTGTTAAAACTGCAGAAGCTCCTGGACATGACGTAACATAACAACCTTGGTCAAAACAATCCCTGACTAAACGATATCCTGGATCTGAAATAAGCGGAGTCCCTGCATCTGAAACTAAAGCAACGCTCTTGCCTGATAAAATAAAAGATATCACTTTAGGGCGAATAATATCTGCGTTGTGTTCATGATATGATAAAAAATTTTTGCCCCTTATCCCTAAAAGATCTAAAAGCTTTCCTGTAACCCTAGTATCTTCACAAGCTATAATGTCTGCACTAAAAAGCACTTCCTCTGCTCTATGAGTAATATCACCAAGATTGCCTATCGGTGTCGAAACAAGATATAATCCAGGAATGAGGTTCTTTTTTGTATCTAACATTTTTTTCTTCTTTAGCTTAATATATAAAAAATTTTATTTAAAGGAGACTAACACGTGCAGTTTTTTAGAAAAGCTTTTATATTCGGATATATACTAACTTTTTGTTTTTGTATTACTTCTTGTGCAAAAAATAATTATTACCCTATAACAAAAACAGCAGAACAAAAACCAACCTCTTTGGTGGAAAATGTAAATCAATCTGAGCCTGATCTACAAAAAACTGAAAACTTAGAACTTGAAGAAATAACTCCTATATCAGAAGAAAAACAAACAGAAAATCAAACATTTTTTGAAAAAATAATGGCAAAACTAAAATCTATACAACCAAGTAATCTTAAAACAGAAAATGATTCTTCTTTGCGAGTCGGAATGTTACTGCCTTTGTCTGGTAAAGCCGCTGAAACTGGAAAAGCTATGCAAAATGCAGCTATGTTAGCTCTCTTAGAAACTGGCGATAAAAATATGATTGTACAGTTCTATGATACTCAAGGAACTCCTGAAGGTGCTACCCAGGCTCTTAATACAGCTATACAGCAAGGAACTAACTTAATCGTCGGTCCTCTCTTCTCTGCTGAAGTTAGAGCCGTAAAAGCTGAATTGGGATTCCGAAATATTGATATTATAACTTTTTCTTCTGATCCTTCAGTTTTGGGAAATGATGTGTTCTCTATTGCTCTTTTAGTCCCTCAACAAGTGGAAAAAATTATTACTTATGCTTGTGAAAACGGATATAAAAAATTCGCTGTCCTCGCACAAAGTAATGAAATGGGAGAATTCGTAATTTCTTCTGCTCAAAATGCAGCTGAAAAGTGTGGTGCTGAAATAACTAAAACTGGTTTTTATAATCCTATAAATACTGATATGTCTGGAGCTGTTAAAGCTATTTTGCCTGAAGCAATGCTCCTAAAACTAGAAAAAGAAAGACTAAGAGAACAAGGATATGAAGTCCAAGAAGAAGTGATTTTTGATGCTGAAGGAAATAAAATAGATGAAAATAATATCGTTTTTGATTTTGATGCCGTCTTGATCGCTGACGATGGCGTAAGATTAAGATCTTTAGGTGCTTTGCTTGCTTACTATGATGTAACTCCAGATAAAATAAAAACTCTTGGTATATCTTTATGGGACGATCCTAATGTCCGAAAAGAACCTGCTTTAATTGGTGGTTGGTATCCAAATTTAGATAAATCTGGATTCTATGAATTCGCTGAAAAATATAAAGCTGTCTATGAAGGTAAAAATCCTCCACGAATTGCAAGTCAGGCTTATGATGCTATTGCTCTTGCTGCTGTCTTGGCAAGAAAAGGGGATATTTCTGATAAAGCTATTACTGATCCTTCAGGATTCGTAGGCGTTGATGGCTTGTTCCGCTTCTTGGAAGATGGTAATTCTGAACGAAGCCTAGCAATTATGCAGGTAACTAAAAAAGGCCCTGATAAAACCATTAGTCCTGCTCCAACTAGATTCTCTATTCAAAACTTTAATAAAGAAGAAATTCAAAATCAAAATATAAACTCTTTTGAATATGGTGTTTGGGGGGAAAATAAAGCTGATTTCTAATCGCTAAATAATCGAGATAAAATTAAATCAATAAGTAAAAAACCTTTCTGAGATGCACAAATGTTTGGACCTCTTTGTTCTAATAACCCTTCAGAAAGCAAAGACGATAAGTGTTTTTGAGGAAGATACTTGGATAAAACTCCTTCGGTTGTCCGAAGACCCATAATCGCTCTCTCTTCCATAATTTCTTGGGAAGTTAAAATAATATCTTCGGAATTTTTATTCCGCAATTTTAACCAAATAAAAGGATTCTTTTCTTGCTTAAAGGCATGCTTTTTACCGTTAATGCTAAAACGACCATGCGCAGAAGGTCCTATACCTAGATAATCTTGATACCTCCAATAAGAAAGATTATGAATGCTCTCATAACCCGATAAAGCATGATTTGAAACTTCATATGCTGCTAACCCTGCTTTCGTCGTTATTTCCCATGTGCGCTCATAAAGTCTTGCTGCTAATTCCTCTTTTGGAGTTTCTATCTTCCTTCGAAAAAACTCACTGCCTTCTTCTATGCTTAATTGATATAAAGATAAATGAGGCGATTGATAACTAAGTGCTTCGGATAATTCTTTCGACCATTCTTTTATACTTTGTTCTGGTAACGCATAAATAAGATCAAAAGAAACATTCGAAAAAATCTTTAAACCTTGCTTTAAAGCTTCTAATCCTTCTTCTTTTGTGTGAATCCTACCTAAAAACTTTAATGAAATATCAGATAAAGATTGTATTCCTAAAGAAAGCCTATTAACTCCTATATCCCTTAATTCTCTGAATTTCTTTGCTTCAGAAGAAGATGGATTAGCTTCTAAAGTAATCTCTAAATTTAATCTCAAATGAAAATGCTTACTAATGTATTTAATAAGCTCTTCTATAAAATAACTGGGAAGTAAAGATGGTGTACCTCCTCCAAAAAAAATACTTTGTACCTCGTAATCTTCTATAAAGGGAATAAAAAAATCTATTGCTCGCTTATACTCTTTTAACCATATAGAAAAATCTATATCTAAGGGTATTTTCTGGCTAGCAAAATCACAGTAAGGACACTTAGAACTGCAAAACCCCCAATGAATATATATGCTTAATGGCTTCCTTACTGTCATATCTTATTATAAACAATGTTTTACAAATTCACTAAAAGCTCGAGAACGATGGCTGATCCTTTCCTTTATTTTTGTATCTAAAATACCAAAAGATTCTTTGTAACCTTCTGGAACAAAAAAAGGATCATAACCAAAACCATTATTTCCCATAGGTGGCCAACAAAGATTACCAAATACTCTACCTGTAAATGTTTCACTATATCCATCTGGCCAGGCTATGGATAATACACAAGTAAAATTTGCTCGACGATCTTCCTTATCAGCTAAAAGATCGTTTATTCTTTTCATTGCTCCTTGATAGTCCCCATCCGCAAAACGGCTAGAATAAATACCTGGAGCTCCATCTAATGCTGATACCTCTAAACCTGAATCATCTGCAAGCGAAGGAAGTCCTGAAACCTTCGCTGCAAATAATGCTTTAAGTTTTGCATTTTCTTCAAACGTCTTTCCTGTTTCTTCTGGATCTTCTATATCTAAATCTTTAGAAGAAATTATTTCTTTCTTGTAAGGTAATAAAAGAGCTGAAAACTCTTTAAGCTTACCTAAATTATGGGTCATTAAAACAAGTCGATCTTCTTTAAGCTTTCTACTCATTATTTTAAATACCTAAAACAGTTTTTTGAATCTTACTTAATTCGCTTGTTCCTTTATAGGCTAAATCTAAAAGCTTGTTAAAATCTTCCCTATTAAAAGGAATCTTCTCTGCTGTACCTTGAATTTCAACAATACCTCCTGATCCTGTAATTACAAAGTTAGCATCAGTTTCGGCTGAAGAATCTTCTTCGTAATCTAAATCTAAAATAGCTTCTCCTTGATAAAAACCACACGAAATCGCTGATACAGTACTAAAAATGGGATTCTCTTCAATGATACTTAATTTCTTTAGCTTTTCAAAAGCTCTGTATAACGCAACAAATCCTCCTGTAATCGCAGCCGTCCTTGTTCCTCCGTCTGCTTGAATAACATCGCAATCTACTCTTATTGAAAGATCTGGTATCTTACTTAAATCAACAGAAGCTCTTAAAGATCTACCAATAAGTCTTTGTATCTCATGTGTCCGTCCAGATTGTCCCTTATGACATGCTTCTCTCTCTATGCGAACTCCTGTAGAGCGCGGAAGCATTCCATACTCTGCTGTTACCCACCCTCTACCGCTATTCCTAAGCCATAAAGGAGCTTTATCTTCTAAAGAAGCTGTGCAAAGAACTTGGGTGTCTCCAAATCTGGCAAAACATGATCCTTCCGCATGCTTGTTAATATCTGGTTCTAAAATTACTTGTCTTATTTCATCAAAGGCTCTTTTCGATGGTCTCATAATCTTTCCTTTCATAAACTTAAACTGTTATAAATTAAAATGTATAGGTTGACAGTTCAAGAGGGCAAACTTACTTTAAAGTATAATTAAAATCTTAAAACGAGGAGATGTGTAGTATGAGTGAAAATGAAAAATTCGATGAAATCGAAGAAAAAAACGAAGAATCTATAGAAACTCAGTCAGATGAATACGCAAAAATAATTGAAAAACTTCAAGCTGAAAATAATGAGCTAAAAAATAATTTCTTACGAGCTCATGCTGATATGGAAAATTTGCGAAAACGTTCAGCGGCTGAAATTGAAAAAAGAAGTAAATTTGCAATATCTGATTTCGCTCGCCAACTTTTACCTGTCGCAGACAATTTAACTAGAGCTTTAAATGCTTTTAAAATTGATGAAAAAGAGCATAAACCAGAAACAATTAAAAATTTAATCCAAGGAATCCTATTAACGCAGAAAGAACTTGATGGAGTCTTAGAAAAAAACGGAGTTCGAAAAATTAGTGCTTTAGGTAAAATCTTTGACCCTAATTTCCATCAAGTAGTGCAAGAAAAAGAAGATAAATCTGTCCCCGTTGGAACGGTTCTGGAAGAGTGGCAAACTGGATATACTATCGGAGATAGAGTACTGCGAGAAGCTATGGTTGTTGTTGCTAAAGGTGGACCTAAACCGGAAAAGGAAAGCTCTGAAAATATATCTAAGGATAACATAGATACTAAGGTGTAAAAATCTAAAAAACTTCATGTTTTAAAAACTTATTTTTTAATTAAGAGATTTTTTGCTGGACGAAAAGAAGAATATCTGGGAAAACTACTATTAAAAGTAATTTGGGGTCAATCATGACTGATGCTGAAGTCTTGGATATTTCTCGAGAAGCCTTATATACGCTAATAATGGTGGTATCGCCAATATTATTGGTCGCTATGATAGTTGGTCTACTTATTGGTATTTTTCAAACTCTGACTCAAATCCAAGAAATTACTTTAACCTTTGTTCCTAAAATTATTTTAGTCTTTATAACGGCAATAATCGTTCTTCCTTTTATGATGGGAAGAATGACGGCTTTGGCTAATAATATTTTTGATCGAATTACGGCTATCGGAATTACCTAAATGTTAGGAAATTTACTATCTGTTGAAGCTTTCCATTTTATGCTGACTTTTTGTCGAATAGGTGCTGCTTTTATGGTCTTGCCTATCTTCTCCGCTAGCTTTGTAAATGTAACTTTGAGACTCGCTTTAGCTTTGGCTATAACGGCTTTGATTTATCCTAATGTTGTGTCTTCTTTTCCTCCTGAACCAACAAATGTTTTAGAACTCTTTTTCTTGTTTGTTTGTGAAATAATAATAGGTATATTCTTAGGCTTGATACCTGTATTTTTACTAACAGCTTTAGATCTAGCTGGAAGTAATATTGGTATATCCCTTGGCTTCTCTAACGCTTCTATGTTCGATCCTGCTAATAGTTCTCAAAGTATGCTAACAAATACTTTCCTTTCTTATGTCGCAATATTAATGATTCTGTCTCTTAATCTCCATTATTTAATGATAACAGCAATTTTTGATAGTTATTCTTTATTCGTTCCTGGAAAGGGCTTACAAATAGGTGATATAACTTATTTCTTGTCTAATACTTTAGTCGCTTCTTTTAAAATAGGTTTTGAAATATCAGATCCTTTTGTTGTCATTTCTATTATTTTAAATGTTGGTATGGGTATATTGTCTCGATTAATGCCTCAACTTAACGTGTTGTTTTTGGTTATGCCTATGCAAAGCTTCTTTGGTTTGGCTTTGTTGATGATGGTTCTTCCTACGGTCATGATATGTGCTTTAGGATATCTGGAAGATGGTCTAATCTCTTTCTTAAAAGTAAAGTGAAAAGGAAACTTTAAATGGCCGAAGAAGATGAATCCTCAAAAACAGAAGAACCTAGTGAACGAAAAATAGAAAAAGCTCGTGAGGAAGGACAAGTACCTCTATCTCAAGAAGTCAAAAGCTGGATTATGCTTTTTGGTGGCCTCCTAGTAGTATGGGCTATTTTCCCTTTTATGATGAAAAATACTGGAAATCTTCTATATCGTTTTATTGCTAATCCTGAACAAATAGATGTAAATAACTCAGATATACAAACTTTGATGATACAAGTAATATCTAGTGTGGGTTTGATATTATTATTACCTCTTAGCATTCTTTTTATTATGGCAATTGTTGCTACAGTAGCTCAAATAGGATTCCTTTATGCTCCTAAACGACTTTCTCTTAAATGGGAAAGACTAAATCTACCTAAAAATTTAAAAAGCTTTATATCTTTGCAAAAAATATTTGAAACAATTAAAGGTTTTCTGAAAATCGGAGTTGTTATCATTACTGTATCTGTGGTCGTCTTCCCTCAGATGAATATGATTCCTCTTTTACCAACTATGGAAATGTATCCTATTTTAAATGTTATGTATCGAATCGTTTTTATGATGCTCTTAACGGTAGTCATCGTTATGTTCATTGTTGCTATGATAGATTTAATTTATCAACGCTTAACCTTTCGAAAAAAACAACGTATGACTAAACAAGAAGTAAAAGATGAATATAAACAAATGGAAGGAGATCCTCTCGTAAAATCTCGTATAAGATCTATCCGTATGGAAAAGTTTAGGCAAAGAATGATGCAAGCTGTCCCTACAGCTACAGTAGTTGTTACAAACCCTACTCATTTTGCCGTGGCTTTGAAATATGAAGGAGAAGAAATGGATGCTCCAAAAGTAGTAGCAAAAGGTGTGGACTTCTTAGCTCAAAAAATTAAAGAATTAGCTAATGAAAATGATGTGCCAATAGTAGAAAATCCTCCTTTGGCAAGAGCTCTATATGCTAGCGTGGAAGTAGATCAAGTAATTCCTCCTGAGCACTTTAAAGCTGTCGCAGAAATTATAAGTTATGTATTTAAAATGAAAAATCACATTAAAAGATAAGTAAAAATGCCAAGAAAATATTTTATTATTACTGGATTTACAATAATATTTACTGCATTTGTTGGGGCTTTTTCTCCTTTTTTCGCCGTATTGATTGCTGGAGTTGCTTTCGCTTTCCTTCTACATTTAGCCGAAGAATTAAATGAAGAAATTCAAAAAACTGAAAATACTATGTTGGTCGAAGATCCTCGGCAGGCTAAAGTAGTGTGCGATAAAAATGGAAATATAATTACTTATAATCGTAAAGGCGGAGAACTATTTGGAACTGCAAAAGTCTTTGATAAGCTTAAGTTAGATTTATACACCTTAGACCAGCATAATAAAGAAGCTTTTTCTAAACTTGAAGAAGCTATATCTCGGGGTGGTGATACTGCTTTAGAAATAGCTTTCGGAGAAAATTCTCAAAAGTGGTACAGAATAGAAGTACGAAAAATATTAGGTAGAAAAATATGGTTGGTAAAAGCTAAAGATATTACTGCTCGGAGAAATATCGATGATATAATGAAACAAGAACGAAAAGAACTTACTGATTTTGTTGATAATTTGCCAATAGGTTTATTCTCTTTAAATGAAAATGCAAAACTTACTTTTGCTAATGCTAGAATTTGTGAATGGACTGGATATTCTTTATCAAAATTTTTATCACTTTCTTTTGATGACTTGTTTGAAAGTGGCGATAAGCTAGATCTTACCAAAGATTGGAATGGTGATATTGTTTTTAAAACGGCTAACGGAAGTGATTTTAAAGCATTAGTAAAAACTTCTGTTCATAATAAAAATGATGAAATAGCTATTTGTTGCTCTGTAATTAAAAATGCTTCTAAAGATAATGAATGGGAAAGTGCTTTAAAAAATGCTGAAAACCATTTCTCGTGGTTGTTTAAAGAAACTCCTTTTGGTATAGCTTTTACAGATACAGATGGCTTTATAAAAGAAATAAATCCTACTTTGGAAAAAATATTCGGATTAGATAAATCTCAACTCGTAGGAAAAAATATCGCAAATTGTTTGGGAGAAGAAAATTTCTTCGAAATTAATGATAAAATAAAAAAAGTGCTTAATGAAGGTTTGAGCCAATTAAAAGGAGAAGTTAGAATCTTACTCCCTGATAAAGTTTTTGGCGCAGAAAAAATTTATGCTGTCTTTATAAGACCTACAAAAATCCAAACCTTTAAAGGAAAAGAAAATATTACGGGTCTAATATTTCATTTTTTTGAAACCACAGAGTGGAAAAATTTGGAATTACAATTTGAACAAGCTCAAAAAATGCAAGCTATGGGACAACTCGCTGGAGGAGTGGCTCATGACTTCAATAACTTGTTAACGGCTATCTTAGGCTTTTGTGACTTCTTGTTACATCGCCATGGTCCTGGAGATCCTTCTTTCGCTGATATTATTCAGATCCAGCAAAATTCTAATCGTGCTGCTAATTTAGTTCGACAGCTTTTAGCTTTTTCTCGTAAACAATCTTTGACCCCTAAAATTACCGATACTTATGAAGCTTTCGCCGATATTATGGATTTATTACGCCAATTGGTCGGAAGAAATATCGATATACGACCTGTATACGGTAGAAACCTAGGATACATAAGAGTAGATCAAGGGCAGTTTGTACAAGTATTTGTAAACCTTACTGTAAATGCTAAAGATGCTATGAATGGAAAAGGAATAATTGATATTAAAATATCTAATTATGATGTAAAAGAACCTATCCCAAATAACTCGGAAATAATACCAGTCGGAAAATATGTTATGTTTGAATTTTCTGATACTGGGTGTGGAATTAAAAAAGAAAACTTAAAACGTATTTTTGAACCTTTCTTTTCTACTAAAAGTGCAAGCGGAGCAGGAACTGGATTGGGATTAGCTACGGTTTATGGCATTGTTAGTCAAACAGACGGGTTTATAAAAGTTGAAAGCGAAGAAGGAAAAGGTACTACTTTCACTATTCTTCTACCTAGATACGAAGAAATTGATAAAAATCCAGAAAAAATAGAAATTAAGGAAGCTCCTTTGGTTACGATTGCTCCTCTAGCTGTAGAAAATCCTGAAAATAATATAGAAAGTTATGATGAAAATAATCCTTTATCTCCTTCAAATAAAAAAGGAAATATTCTCTTAGTCGAAGATGAAGATGCTGTACGATTGTTTGCTGCTAGAGCTTTAAAAAATCGTGGATACACTGTGATTCCTTGTCCTTCAGCTGAAGATGCTTTAGATGTATTAAAAAATAATGATAACTTTGATCTCTTATTAACGGATATGACTATGCCGGGAATGGACGGAGCAAACTTAGCTAAAAAAGTTAAAGACTTAATACCTTCAATAAAAATAATTATTATGTCTGGTTTTTCAGAAGATATTGCTAGAGGAGAAATCGCTGATAACCCAGATATACATTTTCTCGGTAAACCTTTTAATACTGAACAAATAGTGACTAAAGTGAAAAATATAATGGCTATATAAAACTGTTTTTCCGTTTTGTTCTACTTTTATGGAAAAATGTTCTTGCTTAATAGAACGAAATGTGCACAATAAGACTATTGAAGAAAATTCCTTTTTGTGGGATAAGGAGAATTATAAATGTCACAGCCTATTTTGAAAGTATTGGAAACAAATAACATGGAAAAAGATAAAGCTTTGGACGCTGCTCTTTCTCAAATTGAAAGAGCTTTCGGAAAAGGTTCTATTATGCGCCTTGGACAAAGAGAAAATGCAGTAGAAATCCCTGCTATATCAACAGGATCTTTGGGCTTAGATTTAGCCTTGGGAATAGGGGGATTACCTAGGGGAAGGGTAATTGAAATATATGGACCAGAAAGCTCTGGTAAAACAACTCTGGCTTTGCATGTAGTCGCTGAAGCTCAAAAAAATGGCGGATCTTGTGCTTATATTGATGCAGAACATGCTTTGGATCCTTCTTATGCCGCTAAGTTGGGAGTTAATATAAATGATTTATTAATATCTCAGCCAGATACAGGAGAACAAGCTCTCGAAATAGCTGATACTCTAGTTCGATCTGGAGCAATTGATGTGTTGGTCGTTGATTCTGTCGCCGCTCTCGTTCCAAAGGCTGAGCTAGAAGGTGATATGGGGGATTCTCATGTCGGATTACAAGCTAGATTAATGAGCCAAGCTCTGCGAAAAATTACCGCTTCTGTCGCAAGATCTAATACTTTACTCATATTTATTAATCAAATACGTATGAAAATTGGGATTATGTTCGGTAATCCTGAAACAACTACAGGCGGAAATGCTTTGAAATTCTATGCTTCGGTTAGATTAGACATAAGACGTATTGGATCAATTAAGGAAAAAGATGACGTTATCGGTAATCAAACAAGAGTTAAAGTCGTAAAAAATAAAGTTGCTCCTCCTTTTAGAGTCGTTGATTTTGATATCATGTATGGTGAAGGTATTTCTAAAATGGGTGAACTTATAGACTTGGGAATTAAAGCTGGAATCGTTGAAAAAGCTGGATCTTGGTTCTCTTATAAGGGGCAAAGGTTAGGGCAAGGAAAAGAAAATGTCCGTGCTTATTTGAAAAGTAATCCCGAAGTCGCTATGGAAATTGAAAAAATAATTCGTGAACATAGTGGAGATATTTCTCAGAAAATGATCGGAGCTGGTGATGAAGGTGATAATATTCCTTCTTCTATCGCTGAAAACGAGTGATTTTAAATAAAATGTTGTGTAAATTGCGAGGAGTCTTAACTCCTCGCTTTTTTTAATCCTTATGAATACTTATTGCCAACTTAAATGCATTAAAGCCGCAATCTTGTTCGTTTCTTTTATAGTTAATTGATGAAAAGTTTCGGTGTGAGAAATATTACTTGATATTATTAATGTTTCTCCATATTTAGCTTCATTTTTAAAACTTATAGATAAAAATGAAGGAATCTTATCTTCTATAAAATTATCAGGAAGTCCTTCTAAAACAAAAGCTGGATAAACAGAATTATTTACATGATGATTTGAATCTATATCGTCATGTCTAATAGGTAACTCTTTCGTAAAATCTGCCTGTAAAGGAATTTCTATTTTGGAAAAAGTTGAATCTAAAGCATGATCGTCTATCGTGTTAAAATTAGGAAAAATTTTCTTATATGAAAGGGGCTTTTTGGAAATAAGATCTATTAAAACCCATCTGCTAGTTGCTAAGATCATTTCTTGACCATCGTCTCTGGTTACCCGAAAATCTCTTATCCCATACAGAGATGTTCCTGAGCTAGGCCATGTCTCTATTGTTATTTCGTCTCCCCATTTGGGAAAATTTAAAAACTTTACCTTGTAATCAACGGCTATCCAACCAACATGGTGTTCATTAAGATATTTATATCCAATGTCTGCACTCTCTATATTTGCTTCTGCTGCTGATTGAAAAAAATTGAATAAAGTGGAAATCTTTAATCTGTCTTTTGAATCACATGCATAAGTACGAATTTGATAAGATAACTTCTGTTTATTTATTAATAAACTCATAATAAACAAAGCCCTAAAGAATAAAAAAAGTAAACGCTTAGTGCTTTTAAGTGGTGCCGGCGAGGGGACTCGAACCACCGACCTACTGATTACGAATCAGTTGCTCTACCAACTGAGCTACGCCGGCTTAAAAAAATTATTCATATACACTTTTTCTTCAAAGTGCAAGGAATCTTTATTGATATCTTAATGCTTCTATTGGATCTAATTTCATCGCTTTATACGCTGGAATAATCCCAGAAAGAACTCCAACAAGAACTGCTACGCTAAAGGATAAAATAATAGGCCAAACTGAAATAGGAACTTCATATTCCATAATGTAACCTATAATTTGTGAGGTCGTGATCCCTATAAATAAACCTAAAAGACTTCCAAGAAAAGAAATCATTATAGATTCTGTTAAAAATTGTAACATTATCCAACGATTTTCTGCTCCTAATGCTTTCCTAATACCTATCTCCCGTGTACGTTCCGTTACTGAAACTAACATCATATTCATAATACCTATACTTCCTACTATTAAAGAAATAGAAGCTATCGCTGCTAATAAAATCGATAAAACTAAGCCAACCGTTTTAATCGTGTTTACCATAGCCGTCATGTTCATTACTTCAAAATCATCATCATGTCCTTCTTTGATATTATGTCTTGAACGAAGAAGCATTTTTACTCGGTTAGAGGCGGTCTCTAAATCTTCATCATCTGATACTTTAATATAACCAAAATTAACTCTATCTGGTATTCTTGAACCTTGTATCCTTTGTCTTACGGTTGTATACGGCATTAAAATAACGTCATCTTGATCGTTACCCATTAAATCTTGTCCTTTAGAGGCAAGTAAACCTACAACCTTAAACGGAACATTCTTTATCCTTATCGTTTCTCCTACAGGATCTGCAAAACCAAAAAGTTCGTTCGCTGTAGTGGCTCCTATCAAAATATAAGGCGATGCTGATTTTACATCTTTCTCTGTAAATGGTTCTCCTCTTTCTATCTCCCATTTGTTTACGGTTATTAAGTCCGGAGTCGTGCCTCGGATAGATACCGTCCAGTTATTCGCTCCGTATACTCCTTGAGCGGTCGCTCTTACTATCGGTGCCGCTGCATCAACTCCTTTTAATGTCTTCGTCGCTTCAACATCTGCTGCTGTTATCGTCGGTCTTTGTCCACTTTTTATGCCAGAAGTAAAAACAAAACTCGGATGAATCATTAATAGATTCCCTCCCATAGAAGCAAAACTGTTATTTATAACTAACGAAACTGTTTGTCCTGCTGCAACCATCATAACTACCGCACTAACTCCTATGATAATACCTAAGGTAGTTAAAAATGTACGAAGCTTATGAGAAGAAAGTGAAAGCCATGCCTCTTTTATAATTAGCCAAATCATGTCGATTTCTCCATATAAGCACGAACACTACCATCGTATTCTTTTTGTCCATCACTTATGCGAATAAGTCGTTGAGCATACATCGCTACGTCGGGTTCATGAGTAACTAAAACTATTGTCTTGCCATCTTTATTAAGCTCCGTAAATAAATTCATTATTTCATCGCTCGTCTTACTGTCTAAATTTCCTGTTGGTTCGTCTGCAAAAATTATCTGTGGCTCATTTACTAAAGCTCTAGCTATTGCAACCCTTTGTTGCATTCCTCCAGAAAGTTGATTCGGCATCCTATCTTCATATCCTGAAAGCTTCATCTTGCGAATGTAAATAAGTGCTCGCTCTCGTCGATAAATATCGTTCTTACCAGCATAAATTAATGGTAACGAAACGTTGTCTGAAATACTTCTTCTCATCAAAAGATTAAAATTCTGAAAAACAAAGCCAATCTTGGAATTACGAACTTCTGCAAGTTGATTGTCTGTTAATCCCGAAACTTCCCTTCCGTCAAGAACATATGAACCTTTGGTCGGTCGATCTAAACACCCTAAAATGTTCATAAGAGTTGATTTGCCTGAACCTGACGGACCCATTATCGCAACAAATTCTCCTTTTTTTACGATAAAATTTATGTCCTTTAGAACTTTTTGCTCTAAACCGCCATCCATAATATAATTCTTATATAGACCGCTAATCTCTATTACGCTGTCCATTCCTTTTCCCTTCTTTCTTTTACATCGGAGGAGGGCGATTGCCTTCGCTTTTCTTAACACCTTTTTCTATATATTCTGAAATGATTTCATCTCCTTCTTTTAAACCTCCTACAACCTCTATAAAACTATCATCTGAAAGACCTGTGGTGATAACTATAGGATCTATCTTTTCTCCGTTTAATTTATAAACTACTGCTTCTTCATATTTTAAACCTGAAGGCGGTATCGAAGAAACGTAACTACGAAGATTCGCTGGAAGTTTAAATTGTAACGCACTCTTAGGAATAACAGGAACTCCTTCCTTCTCATCTACACTTATATTAACAAAAGCTGTCATGCCAGGTAAAAGCTTCTTATCTTCATTTTCTATATTAATGATAACTGTATAAATAACTACATTCGATTCCGTAGATGGATTTAAACGAATTTGACCTATCGTACCTTTAAAAGTATTGGCTGGATAAGCATCAACGGTAAAATCTGCTTCCATTCCACTCTTTATCATACCAATGTCTGCTTCTGATATACTGGTTTCTATCTGCATCTTGGTTAAATCTTCTGCTATCTGAAATAATGTCGGTGTGGAAAGACTGGCTGCTACTGTTTGTCCTACTTCTACTTCTTTCGAAATAATAGTACCATCAACTGGAGACGTTATTTGAGCATACCCTAAATTACGATTGGATTTATTCGCTGCTGCTATCGCTGAATCATAGCTATACTGTGCATTCGCAAGAGATATCTCATATTCCTCTAACTCACTTTGAGAAATGTAACCTTCTTTAAATAATTCTTGATTCCTTTTTAAATTAAGTTCCGCTATCTTTAATTTTGATGAGGCTGTGTTAAGATTCGATTGCTTCTCTTTCGCATCCTCTTCTAGTAAGTATTTATCTAAAGATGCTATTAGTTGACCTTCTTTTACTTCATCATTGTAATCAACAAAAATCTCCTCAATAATCCCTGATACTTGTGTACCTACTTCAACCACGTTCCTTGGTTGTATCGTTCCTGATGAAGATATCTGTTTATGTACATAACCTTTCTCTACTCTTACCATCTCTAGCTTGTTTGATATCTTGTCTTTTGAAATGGTATAATAATACAAGTAAAAGGATAAACCGGATATGCAAATAATAAAAAATAAAATAAAAAACTTTTTCATTTTACATCTCCATACTGCCAATCGATCGCAGTAAATCATTCTTGGTTAAAATAAGATTATAAAAAGCTGAAGTCTTCTCTTTCCTTGCTTCCGCTAATTTATATTGGGCATTCAAAAGATCAATAATGTTACCTTTGCCTGCTTTATATGCTCCTAATGCTACTCGCTCGTTCTCTTCTGCACTCGCAAAAAGTTTCTTCGTAATTTCGTAATTCTTAATGCCTGTATTATAATTTTGATAGCTCTGCCATACATCAAGACGTACGGAACTCTCACTCTCCGATACCCTAGCTTTGGCACTTTCGTAATTATATCTCTGCTTCGTTATGTTATAGGTGTTGCTAAAACCTGTAAATAAAGGAACGCTTAATCTTATACCTATACTGCTATTATAATTCTGCTCGTTCTCATTAAAATCATCATTTATTCCTAAACCACTTGTAAGATAAATACTCGGATAATCTCCTGATTTCGCTTTCTCTAACGTTGCTTTTGATGCTTCTAATGATGCTTTCTGTGACTTTAAATCTTGTCTCTTTGCTAAAGCTTCCTGAATTAATTCTTCTACCTCTCCTGAAAATTTACCTGCTTCTGGATCTATTGTAACTTCTTCTAAGTCTAAATCCGTATATGCTGGAAGATTCAATATTTCCGCTAATTCTCCTTTAGTCTTGGCTAAAGAATTAAAAGCTTCCGTCGTCGAAAGTTGACTTTGAGCATAAGATGTTTCTGCTTGTAATTTATCACTTAAACGAACAAGTCCTAAATCATAACGCTTGCTCGCTACTTCATAAGATTTTCTAAAAGCTTCTTCATTAACCATAACACTATTTAAAAGTTCCCTGGCTGATAAAAGATTATAATACGCGTTAATAACTGAAAAAATAGTGTCTTGCATTAATTGATTGTGCGAAAAATTAGCTGCTTCCAAATTCTTTTTGGTGATAGCTACATCTGCTTGCCTGCCTCCAAAATCGTATATTAGCCAAGAAAGAGATATAGATGCTCCTGCATCGCTAGAGGATTGACTGCTTCCTCCTCCTATCTTGCTACTGTTATAACCTGTGTCTGCTTCGCCAGTTATACTTGGAAAATATGTCGATAAAGATTCTCCATAACTAGCTGCAGAGGCTTTTGCTTCCATATAACTACGATTAAGTGTCGGATTGTTGCAAAGTGCTATCTCTATTAAATCGCTTAAAGAAAGTGAATGATTATCTATGTCTTCTTTTATACATTGTTTCGGTGTAGAAATATTACTTAAAACTGATAAAGGATCTGATATCCCTTCTTCTTCTGCTGCATAAGCAGTAAAAGTAATTGAAAAAAATAAAAAAACGAAAGAAATAAAAGTATTCTTCATTTTGATAGTCCGTTTAGGTTTAACCATTAAAAGTAATATAAATTTAGTTAATAAAAAGTAACCCATACTCCTTATTAACGATGCTATTTTCTCTTTAGTTCAAAATTATTTTTATTAAAAATTTTTATAAACTTAGGTTAATTAAAGTAAAAGGGCTATTCCTTGAGAGTTATACATAAGTGCTTTTACTCCTGATCTCCTTAAAAGATCTTCGTTAATTAGATGCTTATCTTTTAGCTCTAGTCTATACTTATCTTTCCCTAGTGATGTTGTTGTTAGTACGTTGGATTCTCCTCCTAAACCTTCTATAACCTCTTTTGAAAAAGCGATCTCTTTAGAATAGGTGTTCTCTTCTTCTGTTTCATTCTCTATCTTTAAATAGGCTTCCATATCACTCTTGAGATTCTCTGATAAAGTACCAAAAATAGCTTGAATGTTATTCCCTATCTCTACAACTCCACTTGCTCCAAGTGACTTTAAGCGTTCTTTGTTTACTTTGCTCGTCTCTTTAACCCCTAAACGTAAACGCGTGATACAGGCATCTAATGAAAGAATGTTATCTTTACCTCCAAAAGCTTGAACTAAACTTCTTCCCATGCCTATCTTATCTTCCGCATTGTTCGTCGGCATAATCTCTTCACTTGTCGTAACAAGTAAATCTTCTCGACCAGGTGTCTTTAAATTTAAAAACTTAATAAGAAGACTGAAAACTATAAAATACAGTATCCCATAACAAGGTCCTAAAATAAAAACAAGCCATGGTTTTGTATCAATCGCATAGTAAAGAGCAAAATCTATTGCTCCTTGTGAAAAAGTATAGCCTATATGCGCTCCCATAAAATTCATAAGCGCAAAAGCTGTACCCGTCATAATGGCATGAACAAAATAAAGTAGAGGAGCAGCAAATAAAAAAGCAAATTCTAAAGGCTCGGTTATCCCTGTTAAAAAGGCCGTTAAAGCCGCTGAAAACATTATACTGCCAACTTTAGTACGATTCTCTGGTTTCGCTGATCGCCAAATCGCAAACGCTGCAGCTGGAAGTCCAAACATCTTTATTAAAAAACCTCCGCTAAGAATACCTGCTGTCGGATCCCCTGCAAAAAAACGATTTATATCTCCATGAATAAGCTTTCCTGAAGGAGATATGTATTCTCCTATTTCAAAAAAGAAAGGCGCATTCCAAATATGATGCAAACCAAAAGGAAGTAAAAGCCTCTCTATAAAACCATATGTAGCTCCAGCTAACGCTGGATTTGAATATGCTGCCCAATGGGAAAACTTGTCTATGTAGGATTGTATAGGAGGCCAAATTATACTTAAAAATACACCTAAAGCTATCGCGGCAAAACAGGTAATAATCGGAACAAACCTTTTCCCTGCAAAAAAACCTAAATAAGACGGAAGGTTTATACGATAATACTTGTTAAACATAAAACCAGCTATACAACCAATGAAAATACCTCCAAAAACTCCTGTCTGAATGGTCTTTATCCCATCTACTTCTGATATTATCTTCTTCGCAAACTCTGAATCATAATTAAAAAACTCTGAAAGAACACCTAAGGTACCTGTGTCCGTATACCAAAAAATATCTACCATAACTCCCATCGTAGCTTGTAAAACTAAAAAACCACAAACAGAAGCTAATGCAGCTGCTCCATCATTCTCTGTAAGACCTAGTGCTGTTCCTATCGCAAAAATAAGTGGCATGTTATCAAATATAACACTCCCACTCATCGCCATGATTTCTGGAATAACAGCTGGAATCCATTCTATCTCTGAGTTAAGAATACCTGTACCTACTCCTAAAAGAATGCCTGCAACAGGTAAAACCGCTACAGGAAGCATTAAGGATTTACCTATCTTTTGTAAAAAGCTGAATATAACTTTCCCCATCTTTGCTCCTTATTTTAAAAATCCTTGAATACCTTATCTAACTTCTCTTTAATTGAACTTGCTGTATGTAACTCTAAAAGCTCTCCTGATAAATTTGCCATATCCTTAAAATTAAGCTCTCTAATCCTTTGTTTTACTTTTGGTATTAATGGTGCTGCAACACTTAGTTCATCTACTCCTAAACCTACTAAAATAGGTACAGCTCTTAAATCTCCTGCCATACCTCCACATACACCTACAAATCTTCCATATTTGTGCGCTCCATTAACGGTCTTTTGAATCAAACGCAATACCGCAGGATGAAAACTATCTGAAATGCTTGATAAAGCAGGATTACCCCTGTCCATCGCAAGAGTGTATTGCGTTAAATCATTCGTGCCTAAAGAAAAGAAATCCGCTATTTCTGCAAACTCTTCTATCATAATGGCGGCGGAAGGAACCTCTACCATAATCCCTATCTTTACACTTAATCCCTCTTTTAATAAACTCTTCTCTTCTTCAACTATCGCTTTCGCTTCTTCAAATTCTTTTATCCGACTAATCATTGGAAACATTATATGTAAATCACTAAAAGAGACCGCTCTCAAAATACCTCTTATCTGTGTACGAAAAAGTTCTGGCTTCGATAAACTTAAACGAATTCCCCTTACTCCAAGAAAAGGATTCTCTTCTTTTGCCATCTCTAAATATGAAAGATTCTTATCTCCTCCTACATCAAGAGTTCTAATTATAAGTTTCCTATCTTTGCCAACAGCTTGTGCTATATCCTTATATACTGTCGCTTGCTCTTCCTCCGTAGGAGCTTCTTCTCGATTTAAAAACAAAAACTCTGAACGTAAAAGACCTATACCTTCTCCTCCTAACCTCAAAACTTCTTTAACATCTGTTAAATTGCCTATATTACCTCCTACTTCTATCCGCTTACCGTCTGTCGTAATAGCTGGTTTATTCGCATCTGCAAGATTCTCCTCATAATGCTTCTTTTCTTCTGCTTGAAGCTTACTCATCTTTATAACTTCTTCCTGAGATGGATTAACTATTAAAAATCCACTTGTGCCATTGATAATGGCTTTAGTACCTTCGGGTATCTTTAAAACTTCTTCCCCAGCCCCTGTAATCGCTGGAATGCCTAATGTCCGAGCTAAAATAGAAACATGAGATGTCGAACCACCATGCGTTGTGCAAATACCAGATATCTTATCTTTCTCTAAACTTGCTGTTTCTGATGGTGTTATTTCTTCTGCTATAATTATCGAATTGTCTGGAATTAAACTAGTTCCTTCTTCCTTGCCAATTAAAATATTAACTACTCTTTTGTTGATGTCTCTTAAATCAGTCGCTCTTCCTGCTAGTAAATCATTGTTTAATCTTGTAAGATTATCTGCTTGTTCTTTGGTAACTCTATCCCATGCGTATTCAGCACTTCTTCCTTCTTTAATTAAATTATACGCTGTTTCCTTTAATTCTGGATCCGCAAGAAGTTCTTTATGGGCAAGAAAAATTTCTGCTTCATTGGCTTTTGTCTTCTTCTTCATGTCTTGATAAACTGCTTCTAATTGCTTATCTGCTTCTATAAGAGCTTTATCTAAACGTGCCTTCTCTTCTTCAAAATTCGATGAATCATCTGAATAGGTTTTGCTAGATTCATAAAAATGATGGATAAATCCTACAGCTATACCATCTGAAGAGCCTATACCTTTAATCGTTCCAGAAAAATCCTCTGAAACATTTAATCCTGTTACTTCCCTTGTTTTACTTACTTCTTTCCCCTTATTCTCTATCTTTCCTTCTTCTCCTCCTTCCCCTAAACCGGCTTCTATAAGCGGAATTAATACAAATAGAGCTTCTTCTGAATCTTCTCCTGTAGCTTGAAGCTTAATCCTATCTTTATACCCTATATTTAAACCCATAATCGAAACTACGCTTTTAGCATTAGCTGTCTTATCTCCTAAGATAAGTCTTATATCTGATTTAAACTTCTTTGCTTCTGATGCTAATAAAGCTGCTGGTCTCGCATGAAAACCTGTCGGATTCGTTACTGTAATCTCCCAAGATGTTATTTCCATAGTTCTGTTAGTATCTGAAATATTTTCTTTTTCTTTAATCGTAACACTAAAAATAATGTCTTCTCCTACGGTGACTTGCTTGCTTGTTATACCTTCTATCTTTAAATCCTTATCTGGAGAACTTACAATTATTTCTGTTAAAATACTCTTGGCTCGTTGTGAAATATAATTAATATCAAAGGATATTAAAGGATCTCCTTTTTCTACCTCTTTCCCTTCTTCCGTCTTTAAATGAAAACCTTCTCCCTTTAAATTTACAGTATCAAGACCGATATGCATTAAAACATCTATTCCTTTTTCACTTCTTATCGTAATCGCATGATGTGATGGATGAATGTTCGTAACTTTACCTGAACAAGGAGCTTTTAAAATATCACTCGTCGGATCTATTGATATACCATCTCCTACTAATTTTTGTGAAAAAACTAAATCTGGAACCTCCTTAAGATCAACTGTATGCCCACTTAATGGGGCGTATAAAACCAAAATTGGTTCTTTGGTATCTTTCGTCATAAACAGGCTCCTTCTTTTTCCCTTGAATTCCTTACATTTTTAACAAATGTATAATTAATACTACCTAGCCGTTCGATTAGCTTTTATTATTTTTATTCTTATAGCTTCTCCTTAAATCTATTCCTAATCTAATATAATATTAAAATCAGTAGTTATTTACGATAGTTTTTATATCTATATAGCTTATTTGATTAGATATTTGTTAATAAAAAAAAGATAAAATTAAAACACATAACGTTCTTTTATTAATTAGTAAGGCTAAAAATGTCCCATATCCCACCTTTAATCATAGATTTAGTGATTATCCTTGCTTATGCTGGAGTTATTACTTTAATCTTTAAATGGATAAAACAACCTGTCGTACTTGGATATGTGCTCGCTGGAATCTTAGTCGGTCCTTACTTGGATTTCCTCCCCTCAGTTACAGATAACGATAATATCACTATATGGGCAGAAATAGGCGTGATCTTCTTGTTATTCGGTCTAGGCTTAGAGTTCAGTTTTAAAAAAATCGTAAATGTTGGAAAAACTGCAATCATAACCGCTACAACAAATATACTGTTTATGCTCATAATCGGTTATAATCTAGGTCTCTTGTTAGGATGGACGGCTATTGATAGTTTATTCCTCGGCGGAATGCTTTCTATGTCTTCAACTACTATTATCATTAAAGCCTTTGAAGACTTAGGTTTGAAAAAACAAAAATTTACTAACTTGGTCTTCGGTGTGTTAGTGGTAGAAGATGTGGTCGGAATCCTTCTCCTCGTCCTCTTGCCAACTATTGCGCTAAGTCAAAATGTTAACCAAGTTGAATTATTAGAAAGTAGTCTGAAATTATTCTTCTTCCTTATTCTTTGGTTCGTCGTAGGAATATATTTAGTGCCTACTTTTATAAAAAAAATTAATCATCTCCTTAATGATGAAATCCTCTTAATTGTATCTGTAGCTATGTGCTTGGGAATGGTCTTATTAGCTACAACTGCAGGCTTCTCTACTGCTTTGGGCGCTTTTATCATGGGATCTATTCTCGCTGAAACTAATGTCGTGGAAAGAATTGAACAGGTTATTAAACCTGTAAAAGATCTATTTGGAGCTATTTTCTTCGTCTCCGTAGGAATGATGGTAGATCCTGAAATGTTCTTTACTTATGCAACTCCTATAATTATTATTACTATTATTGTAATCGTTGGAAAAATCTCTTTCTCTTGCTTGGGATTTATGCTCTCTTCTCAACCCCTAAAAACTTCTATTCATTGTGGTTTTAGTCTCGCTCAAGTCGGAGAATTCGCTTTTATTATCGCAGCTTTAGGTATGAGTATCGGCGTATTGAGTGATTATGTATATCCTATTATTGTGGCTGTCTCTGTAATCACAACTTTTACTACTCCTTTAATGATAAAAGTAGCCGATCCTGTATATAATAAATTAAATACTATATTGCCTAAATCTTGGAAAAATTTCTTAAACCGAAATACTTCTTCTGATCCTGAAACTAAAATCGAAAAAAGTAATTGGCAACGCTTGTTTAAAATGTACTTCTCTCGATTGTTTTTATTCTCTATTGTTATTGTTGGAATTATATATGTTTCCTTTACTATATTGCAGCCCATTATCCAACAAAAAATACCTAATATTGAAGGAAGAATATTCCTTACTTCTATTACGCTCTTATTCATGGCTCCTTTCTTAAGAGCTCTACTCCTAAGCAGATATAATATGCCTGAACTCTTCTTTACTCTTTGGTTGGAGAAAAAAACTAATCGGCTACCTTTGATTATGTTAATGAGTTTCCGTATCCTTATCGCCGCTTTCTTCGTTATGTTGGTCGTACATCAACTCTTAACTATTCATGCTGGTGTCATAATTGCCATGGTTCTTATTACTTTAATTGTCTTGTCTAGATCTAAATGGATGTTTACCCAATATATGAAAATCGAAACACAGTTTTTGATGAACCTTAATCGAAAACAAGTAGAACATCAGCAGGAAAATATGAATCCTAAATATAATAGAATTGCTGATGATGAAGAATGGTTAGATAGTAGCTTGGTCGTAGCTCAGTTCGTTGTTGAGGATAATTCTGAATGTAATGAAAAAACTCTCTCTGAATTGTTATTTAGAGAACATTATGCTATTAATATTTTTAAAATAATCCGCGATAAACACTATATAGACGTACCTAGAGGAAATGAAAAAATATTCCAAGGCGATTGTTTATTAGCGGTTGCAACAGAAAAACAAATGCGAAGATTTAAACTCGCTATGATTACAAAAGGAATTATTCAAGAAAATATATCTGATTCTGAAAATTATGTGGTTAGTCTTCGTGAATACGTCTTAAATCAAGAAAAATATAACGGACGAAATGATGACATTTTATTATGTTGCGCTATCCCCGTAGAAGAAACTTCAAGTCTTGCTGGAAACAGTATAAACGATTCTGACATCAGAGGTAAAACTAAGTGCCTCGTTGTTGGGGTGGAACGAAAGTCTTCTTTATTCGTTAATCCTGAAGTCTCTTTTGTTTTTAAAGTCGGTGATTTGGTCTGGATGGTCGGTGAACAGAAAATTATAAGTCAAAATGTATTCCATGAAATGTTATTGCAAGATAAAGCTACTTAAAAAATCATAAGGAAATCGGTAAAAAAGACTTCTTAAAAGACATCTTAGATAAACGATCTGAAACAAATAAAACAGTTTCTTCTGGATATATAGTCTTTATCTCTGAAACTGGTTTCTTCTGGTCTAAAAGCTCTTTTAATATCTTATCTAGTAAAGAATAGGGTGGAAGAGTGTCTTCGTCTTTTTGTCCGCTAGAAAGTTCTGCTGAGGGAAAACGACAAATAATCTCTTCGGGTATGACTTTAGATATTTTGTTCCTCCAACGCGCTAAATCGTAAACTTCTGTTTTATAAAGATTCCCTATAGGGCTAACTACTCCTACGGTATCTCCATAAAGAGTACAGTAACCCATAGCTGCTTCTGAACGATTGCTACAACACAAAGTGAGCCAATTATATTCATTCGAAAAAGACATTAAAATATTCCCTCTTACTCGAGCTTGAATATTTTCGCTTACTAATGGCTCAACCTCTGAAAATAAATTAGAAAAAAGTTCGTTATACTCATCGATAATTTTTTGAATCTCTATAACCCGAAAATCTAAATCTAAGTTATTAGCTAATAAACTGGCAAGCTCTATACTTAAAGGCGTAGTATATTTGCTCGGCATCATAAGACAATGTACCCTGTCTTTACCTAAAGCATCTGATGCTAAAACACTTACAACCGCAGAATCTATACCTCCTGAAAGTCCTAAAACAACATCCGTAAATCCTCTTTCTTTAATAAAATCGTATAAGGATTCTTTTAAAAAATTCCATCTATTTTCTAAATCCATTAAGATTTGACTCCTAATTATCTTCCTTTTTTACTGTATAAGATGCTTCTATAACTTCAGGTCGTTTCTTGTAGTATTTTTTCATGCTTTGAAAATTTAAAAAGGAAAAAGAAATACCTAATAAAACTAAAATCCCGTATAAAATATAAGGCCAAAAAAATAAAAAAACTGAAGCTAAAATCGACCAACCCCATACTTCTACGGCTCCATATACTCCAGCTAAAGGACCAATACCTGGAATAAAAACTAAAATTAATGCCGCAAACAAGGCAAAAACCCAATGTAGTCCAAAAAAATATAAAATCCCATCAATCGAAGCAATAATTTGAATTAAGCTAATAAATAAATAAGAAATAATAAAAAATAAAATTAGTCCAAAACGCCAATTCATACCTTGATCCTTTATATTAAAATGTCCTGCCTTTGTTAATCTTGTTATTATTTTTTTCTTCTTTTGTCACTTGTTTTTTGTCTTTTCTTCCTCTTATAGCGGTTTTTTTAAACTTGTCCAAGGAGTAACCTGATAAGTATATTCATTTTCTAAGCTATTCATAAAATTATCTAAAAAATTAAGATCTTTAGAAACACAACTCTTCATTTCTAATATGAAAGATTCTATTTCTTTGTTCGTTGATGCTAATGCTTCTTTATCTTTTCCTATAATCGCATTGTTCCTTTTATTGTCTAAAAATTTCATATGAATAAAAAAGTCAGGATATTCTTTGAATCTATTAAAAAGATCTTTTAATGCTTCTACATCTTTATAACTATCGTCATCCTTTATAAAAGGAGAATAAGATAAAAAATTAACATCCTTCGCATCTCTTTCTATTGAATTCGTGTAAGTCTCTAAATGAGTCAAAATTACGGGTAAAAATTTTTGTGACTCATTTGGTGGATATCGGTTGCTTGATAAATTCTTTTGCATGTTTTCAAGATTCATATAAATGTAACTACTTTGGCGAAGTAAAGAATTGAAAAAATCTTCTTTGGCGTAAAAATAACCAACATAAGTCGTACAAAAAGATACCATAAGACCAGAAAAAAAACCTATGTTTAAATTGTTCAGCATCTTTAAGTAAAAATTATCTTTATGTCGAATAAAAGGAAAAATAGCTAAAAGTAAAAAACTTATTATCATTAAAATAAATAAAACAATACAAGATATACGATAAATCTCCATGCTTTTCCCTCCCTTTTCCTAAAAGAGTATAAAAAAGCTTTATAGAGGTAATCTAACTTTTAGATTATAATTTCATAAAAGTTTCTATCCTTCGTACGCTTTCTTCTATTCTCGAAAGTGTTATCTCTCCAGATTTTATGCAGGATTTAATCGTTTCGTTTACTATGTCTGGAAGATTAGGAGAACAAAAAGCTTGATTGCTAAATAATAAAATATCTGCTCCAGCTTGTATGGCTTTTTTTATAATCGTAGATTCTGAATAATGGTCAGATAATGCCTTCATCTGTAAATCATCTGTAATTACAACCCCTGAAAAACCTATTTTCTCTCTTAAAAGGCTATTTATTGTCAAAAAAGAAAGAGAAGATGGATACTCTTTATCTATTTTGTTGTTGAAAACATGACTAACCATAACCGCTGTTTGGGGAAATTTTTTCGTAAGATAATAATAAGGTATCAGTTCTTCTTCTTTCCAGTCAGACGAAATATCTGTAAAACCTAAATGCGTATCTGTTCTTGAACTACCATGACCAGGAAAGTGTTTTAAAGCCGTACGAATTCCTACTTCATTATGTGCTTTGATAAATTCTGAACTATACGAAATGACTTTATTATAGTCTGAACCAAAACTCCTTTCTTTCCCAGAAATAATGGGAGAAAGATATTCTCTGGAAATATCAACAACAGGCGAAAGATTAAAATTAAAGCCTGCAGTTTTTAATTCTGTTGCCATTTGAAAATAAAGATCATGAGCCGTTGATAAAGAATATTGAGCGGAAACTTCTTTGGCAGAAGGATAATTTGTATAGCCATTACTCCTTTCTAAACGTTGAACAAACCCGCCTTCTTGATCAATAGCTCGTAAAATATTGGAAAATTTACTTGTAAGCTCTCTTATCTGCGAAGGATCTTCTAAATTATTACGAAAAAAACATACTCCGCCTAACTTATTATTATGGTAATACTCTAATGTTGTTCGGAAATCAGTGTTCTGAAAACCTACCATAAGCATTAAAGAAATTTTTGAATCTAAAGACAGCATCTATAAAGTATATGTCTTAATATTATAATTGTCTCTAGATATATTTCTCAGTATTTCAAAAGTTTTGCTCTGAGTATTAGATTTTAAAATAGATATTCTTGATACATAAGGGAAATATTTATCCATCAGAAACTTCTTGTTTATAGAAGATAAACCACTGGCGGAAATCATAAGCGGAATAAATAAATCAGCTTTTATGGGTAAAGGAACTACTTTAGCTAATACTAAACGAGCCCTAATTACTTGCTCATTAAAAATAAACTTTTCTGAAGCTCGATTATTTAAACAGCAAAAATCAAAATTATGAAGCTTTTGAATCTCTGTAGTCGTAATCTCTTGCGAAATAAAACTAGATATATCTTCTTTTTCGTTCGATGGCTTTAAAAGCGCCTCTTTAAAAAGGCTTAAAATCTTTTTATCTAAAGGAACAATGTCGGTAAAATAAATTCTTGCTTTCATTTGTTCCTTACTTAACTTTATTTCTGTGCCGTTTAAATAACGACGATCAAAAGATTTTATTCCTGCTTTGAGCATGTCTATGTATTCTTTACTTCTGGAAGGAGCTGATATCCTTAAATCCTCTTTCGATATAATGGCTAGCTCTTGGATCGTTAAATAACCTAAATTTAAATCCTTAAATTTTTCTCGACTATCTTTATATAAAGCTTCTTCGGTTTCCTTTAGCTTATAAGAAAAGACCGAGCGATATTCGGAGGCTTTTTCTTCTGGCGTTAAATCTTTGTCCATAAAAAAAAGTCTTGCTCTATTTAAAAAATTTCTAATTAACATTGTTGTTCCTTCATAGTGTATATTTTTAATAAGAGGATATTGACATATTTTTTGCGAAAAATCAACGGGCTTATGGTTTTTGGCATAAATATTCTACCCTGGTAGGCGTTAAAAGCGAACAATCCCAATGAACTTGACGATAAAATCTAGCAATCCTTCCTGTCTTTTTGCATTCTTGTTCAGCAATGTCTATAATCTGAGCTGGCTCACAACTTAGAGAATTATAACAAATTGATACCTTATCTAAATTTGAAGGTCCTATATTCCCTATTATTCCAGCTTCTCTCCTAGAATCAACATATGGGTTGAACTGGCTGCAAGCAGATGTAAAAAGCAAAAAAAACAAAACTAAAAATAACAAATTCTTCATAAAAACTACTCTTCTCTAAAAGAATAGTTCACAATAAGCGAAAATTGCTTTAAATACTATAAATAGTTTTATAATCTAATAAGGATTTTTCTATGCCGAATAAAAAATACAGGCTGGTTACTAGAAGCGATTTCGATGGGCTAGTATGTGCGGTTTTATTAAAAGAAATCGATCTTATTGACGATATTTTGTTCGTTCATCCAAAAGATATGCAGGATGGAAAAATTGACGTATCCGATAATGATATAAGTACTAATTTACCTTATGTACAAGGAATTCACTTATGCTTCGACCATCATTATAGTGAAACTATTCGTAATGTTTCTCACAAAAATCATATTATAAACCCAAATGCTCCTTCTGCCGCTAGAGTGGTGTACGATTATTATGGCGGAGAAAAAGTATTTAAAAATGTATCTAAAGATATGATGGATGCTGTAGATAAAGCCGATATGGCAAAATTCTCTAGAGAAGAAATATTAAATCCTATTGGTTGGACATTGTTAAATTTTATAATGGATTCTCGAACTGGTTTAGGTCGTCATCATGAGTTCCGTATCTCTAATTATCAGTTGATGATGAAACTAATAGACTTGTGTGGAAAAAAGTCTATTGATGATATCTTAAAAGATCCTGATGTACGAGAACGAATAGAGTTATATATGGAACATTATGTTCCTTCTATTGAACAACTTAAAAGATGCTCTTCTGTTCATGATAATCTCGTATTAATAGACTTCTTAAAAGAAGAAAATATCTATGCTGGAAATCGTTTCATGATTTATGCTCTTTATCCTGAAGTCAATGTCTCTATGCATATCATGTGGGGAAGAGATAAAGAAATTGTCGTTTTTGCGTTAGGAAAATCAATAATTAATGATACTTGTAAAACTAATATAGGTAAGTTAATGCTAGAATATGGTGGGGGTGGGCATATTGCTGCTGGAACCTGCCAAATTCCTTTGGCTGATGCAAAAAGAGTTCAAAACGAACTTATTGAAATAATAAATAAAAATGGTTAAAATCGTATGTAGTTTCTAAGGCTAATAACAAGGAGCAAAAAATGGCAGAAGATAAATATCGCTTAGTTACAAGAAGTGATTTTGATGGTTTGGTTAGTGCTCTTTTATTAAAAGAACTAGATTTGATTGATAATATTAAATTCGTTCATCCTAAAGATGTTCAAGACGGAATTATTGAAATAACTGAAAGTGATATAACAACTAATTTGCCTTATGCTAATGGTGCTCATTATGCTTTTGATCACCATATTAGCGAGTTAGCTAGAGTAGGAATTAAAAGTAACTATATGTTAAATCCTACTGCTCCTTCTGCTGCTAGAGTTGTTTGGGATTGTTTCGGTGGTGCTGCTGGTTTCCCTAATATACCAGAAGAAATTATGAACGCAGTTGATCAAGCTGATTCTGCTAAATATACCGTCGAAGAAATTATGAACCCTTCTGGTTGGACTTTGTTGAGTTTTATTATGGACGCTAGAACTGGATTAGGTCGATTCCATAATTTTAGAATCTCAAACTATCAGTTAATGATGGATTTGATTGATTATTGTCGTAAATATTCTGTAGATGAAATACTGAAAATCCCTGATGTTAAGGAAAGAGTAGATCTTTATTTTAAGTGTCAGGATGACTTTATTAAACAGTTGAAAAAAGTTACAACTATTCGTAAAAATTTAGCCTTCGTTGATTTACTAAATGAAGAAGTTATTTTCCCTGGAAACCGCTTCATGGTTTACGCTCTATTCCCTGAAGTTAATGTTTCTATGCATGCTATGTGGAGAGTAAACGGACAACGTGTCGTTTTCGCCGTGGGAAAATCTATTATAAATCGCACAAATAAACTTAATATCGGTTCTTTGATGTTGAAATATAATGGAGGAGGACACTTTGCTGCTGGAACTTGTCAAATAGATTTGGAAGATGCTGCTAAAGTCAGAGAAGAATTGATCGAAGTCTTAACGAATCCAGAAAATACTGAAAATAAAAACGATTAGTCTATACTAAGGGAATACCTGTTTCTGTCGTATTCTTTGAAACGGCATAAATTCCTTTTACATCTTTTATGAGTTTAAATCGAGAAGAAAAGCCTAATACTGTCTCATTTAAGCCTAAAAATAAACACCCGTCATCAGGCATTTCATTCGCAAACTTAGATAAAACTCTCGTCTTTAAAGGACTGTCAAAATTACGAATTACATAACGGCAAAATATTACATCAAATTTCCCTAATGGAGATATGTCATCTAAAAGATTCCATCGTTTAAATTGTACCATGGCTCTTAAAGAATGGTCTATCTGCCAACGATCTTCTTTCTTGGTAAAATAATGCAATAAATCTTTTATTGGAAGTCCTCTTTGAACTTCAAATTGTGAATATAAACCTTCCCTTGCTTTACTTATCATGGAGGAAGAAATATCTATACCTACAAGTTCTATTTTCCAACCTGGATGCTTCTCTAAGGCTTCTTTAACTATCATCGCTAAAGAATAGGCTTCTTGTCCGCTTGATGAACCTGCTGAAAGTATGCGTTTCTCTTTTGTATTGGATCTTTCTTTGAAAAAATCCGGAAGAACC
>CALXRE010000096.1 GCA_944390645.1 uncultured Alphaproteobacteria bacterium
CTTGTATTTGTAAAGGAATATCATCTACTTTTTTAGGTAGGACGATATTTTTTTCTTGTGTATTTGTTTTTGGGTTCAATTCCTGCTCTAACAAAGGAGAAGGGGTTACAGTTTTTTCAATATTAACAGGTTCTTTTGTATTATTAGCGGTTAATATTTCGTTTGTTTTATTATTATCAGCGGTTATTTCTGAGCTATTTTGTAATAGGGTATTTTTTTCCGTATTGATATTGGGTTGAGAATCAATATTTTTTTGAGGTTCTGATTTTAAAGAGGTAACCGTAGCTCCTTCTTTTTGTAAGCCGGCTTCAGGGGTTTGAAGCGTTTTTGGGATAGGCTTTCCAACATCTGTTTCATTTGGGGTTGGGGTATTATAATCAGAGTTGTTTTCAGAAGGAGCCACGGTATAGGAAACTTCTGTTTTGTTTATATTTTTTGTATCTTCTGAAATATTTTGAGTTTCAAAATAAGGATCTTTTTCAGTTTTAGTTTCAAGTTTTTCTTTTTTATTTAATTTAGGTTTTTCTGTTTGGTCGGTATTTTTTTCCTGCAGTTGAGGTTCTTTTTCTCTTACAGGGGTAAGATTATCGAGGATATTATTAAAGGAATATTGTAAATCAGCGCCTTTTAAGTTGATATTATTTAAAAGGCTCAAGAAAGCATCAGAAGCTTTAAACTCAGGTTTTCCTTGGTTTTGTTGGACTGAGTTTTCGAAAGCATTTCCAGACAAGATATTATTAATTTCCATTTTTTTATCCTGTTTATCAAATTACCTATATACAATAGAAGCAAATAGTGTGCCAAAATTGGCGATACAGGATAAAAACAGAGTAATTATAGAGAAATATCTGTTGGTTTAATGTTTTCAGGTTTTAGATTTTGTTTATCCAAATTATTATTTTCATCAGGATTAGTGGTATTTGTTGCAAGCCCCTTAGCGAGTTGCATATTTATATTTATTAAAATATCCAAAGCTTGAGGTTTAGGGTTAGATAATACATTTAAAGTATGTTTAAAAATAAACAGAGCAAGCGCACCAACATTTTTTTTGAGATCAGGAGGTAAAGGATTATCTGGTTCAGCTAGACTAGCGGCAAAAACAGTCCAAAGTTTTCTGTTCATATTTAAGACGTTTTCTAATTCAGCAGCTTTATCATCCCAATTTTCTTTAATTGCATTTATTTTTGAAGCCATGTGGACTAAAGCTTGAGCTTCTAATTCTCTTTGAGATAACATATTTCCAGATATAGTTTTATAGATATTTTCATTCATAGTAAGTTAGACCTTTTAAATTTAAAAATAGCTTCTTTAAAAAAAGAGTAACTTTGTTAAACTAACATATAGTTAATTATACATAAAAATAAGGTGTTTGTAATGGGTAAAAAGCCATATTTATTAGTAATATCATTTGCTTTTATATTTACGTTTCTTTTTTCTTTTTCTGTTTTATCTAAAGAAGAAGATGAGGAAATGCGTTTAAAGAAGGAACAATGCGGTAATGGTAATTTTACATTTCAAATAGTAGCGTTAAAAGACAATGTACCATTTTCTTGGATTACCAAGAGAAGGGATAAAGATGGGGAGATAAGGGATACCCTTCACGGTTTAGATTATGAATTTTTGAATAAGCTTATAGAAGGAACGTCGATTAAGAAGATAGGATTTATAGGAGTAGATAAAGAAGAAGATTTAAGGTCTTTCATGATTAACAACAAGGCAGATATAGCCGTAGGTAGTTCATATGTTAATGATAAGACTTTAAGTAAGAATTTTTTATACCCATCATATATAGGTAATCCGATAGTTGCAGTTTTTGTAAAGAATAAAGGCAAAGAAGTTAGGCGAATTGAAGAACTAAAAGGAGAAAAGATAGTATCTCTTAAAAGGGATAAATTAGAAGATCTTTTGAAGTACACACTTCCAGAAGGCTCTACGTTAAAGACAGTAGAAGATACGAAGAGTTTATTTAAAGAATTATTTTCTGGTTCATCAGACGTTGCTTTAATAGGCTTATATACGGCGACTGCGGATAGCGACAAATATAAAATCAAGGAAGATTTATATTTTTCTCGGACTCCCCTTAGGTATCCAAGATTTTTTATTTTAATGACGCAAGGAAGGAATTGTGGAGTTTATTTTGAAGAGTTTCAGAAGAGAGTAAAAGAATTAAGTGAAGATCAAGAGTTTTTAGGTAATATTTTAGCCAAGACGTATAAAGAGCTTTCCGAGATTAATAAAGAAGAGCCTCGGTTAAATATCTCAGATTTTCCGTCCAAGGAAAAAGAATAAATAAAGTTTATTTTAGATAGTTAAGTAAAGATAGTTGGCTTACCTGAGCTAAAATAGTGTAAGAAGCTTCAAGGGCATCTCCTGCGGCTTTAAATTCTAAAGCAGCTTCTAGAGGATCAACATCTTCAATATTACTAATATTTGTAGTTAATAATTCTATGGTTGTGGTTTGATTTTCCATAGCATTATTAGTCATTACTAAGTTATTTGCGAGGCGATTTTCGATAAGAGCAATATTTCCAGAATTTTCGCCTTTTAGGTTTACATTATCCAAAGAGGAATCAAGTAAATTTAGAGCTTCTGTTACTCTGTCATATACTCTAGTTAAGTCGACTTGAGTTTCATCTACCATATTACCTTGAGCGATCATTCCCAGAGCACGTAAAGCTTTTTCAAAGGCGGCATCTTCAGCATTAATTCCCATATCTATGTTAGTATTACTATCAATTCGATATTGGATTTTTAAAGAATCGCCCCCATAATAAGAAGAAGTACCGATAGATTGCTTATGTAAAGTTGCAGGATCATCAAAAGTTTGAGGATTTTCAGGAAATTTATCAGTTTTCACAATAAGAGAATTTCCATCATCACTTATTCCACAGATAGTATAAGCTCCATCAAAGCTTGGATTTATGTTTTGCATATTTATAGTTGAGCCGACAGGATAAGAAATACCGATATTTACATTTGATGTTGGGATATAATTAGGATCATCTACTATTGGAGTTTCATCTGAAAAGGTTATAGTTCGTCCATCTTCAGATACGCTTTCGACATATTTTATTCCGTTATTTGCTCCCGCTCCAGTTATAACGATAGCGGATCCGGTTGTAAGTTTAGAGAAGGCGCCTTTAATAGGTACAGTCATTTGATTTCGAACGGCATCGAAAGCGAAATTTCCAGTAGAAGTATCGGAACCTTGGATATTATCAACGATGAATCCATTAGCATTTACAGCAGATATAGTACCTAAGTTTTGATCTTGTGTAATTTGTAGATCAGCAAGGTTTTGAGGTATAGTAGCCCCCTCAGGTAAATCATCTTCAAATACGATTACAGATCCATCAGTTGATATAGATTTAATTTTAGAAGTGAAATCTTGAGCATCTATACCTTTTATAGTTACTTCCATTCCCACTTTTAAAGAAGAGAAAGTTTGTTGATTTTGAGCGACTAAGGAGTTTCCGTCAGCAATAGTCAATGTTCCAGCGGTAGTTCCTTCGATATTAGTTAGGAGTTTTTCTAAGATAACTCCGCCAGTTTTATCAGGTGAAGATTGATATGTAGCTAGATTAGCAGAACGAGATTCAGCAAAAGTTACTAACTGTCCATCGTAATAATCTTGGAATTCTTGAAGGTTTCCAAAAGGGATAGTTACAGGAGATTCATATACACTTCCGCCTCCGAATAGATAACGGTCATCGATTTTAGTATTTAAATAATATTCAATTTGTTTCATTGTATCGAAAGCTAATTGCTGGATTTTATCTATTTCGTTTAATTTATCAGAGTCTAAGTTTCCAGCGACATAAGTAGATAAGTCGTTACCAGAGAATTCTCTAAGAGTACTTCTAAAATCTGTGATTGCAGTTTTTATTGCAGTTACGGAATTAGACATTGTTTCAATTCGTATACTTACCGATTGGTTGTTTGAGAGTTGGGCTTCCAAAGTATTTTTTTCAGTTTTTAGATTTAGCAATCGATAAGTTTGATTAGCGATTCCACTATAGTTTTGAGATTTTTTATATGTTGTTGCACTATACTGAGCTTTATATAATTCAGCTTGTTGTTTAATCATACGATTTACATAAGATTGATTAGAAGCGAGAGTAGGTATTCTGGACATTTTTTATATCCTCCTTTTATCCGTTAAAAAGCAGCGAATAAGTCATCGAGCATTTCTACGGTTGTAGATATTACTTTTGCAGCAGCTGCGTAACTTCTTTCATATATAGTTAAAGTAGCCAGTTCTTCATCAAGGTCGACTCCACTTATTTCTGCAGATTTATAAGAAATAGTAGCGGTTAATTCATCTTGATATACCATTTTAGAATTATTCGCTGCAGTATCATTAGCGACCTGAGAAACGAAGCTTGCTGCATATTGAGCAAAAGTGGCAGAGCCAGAAGACATAAAACCAGCTTCAGTGAACACTTGAGCAGAAGTCAACATATTAGAGAATTGAGAAGCAATAGAATTATCAGAAGCAGATAAGAAATATTCTCCAGAGTAAGTATCGAATTGCATTTCTCCTTTACCAAGAGCAGAAGGATTATCTTTAATAAAGGAATTAAGTTTAATAACTTCAGCCATTCCTGCGTTTGAAGGTTCTATTCCTAAGGAAGAGAGTAAACCAGTATTTGTTTTTTCAGTTATTTCCATATGTTCACCGCTAGAGTTTTGGATTCTTAGTCGATATCCCGAACCTTCTTGTACTAAGCTAGCTTTTATGAAGCCATTTAATTCTGGAGTATTATTAATCCGATCAGCGATTTTCTGGATAGTATCTCCAGGTAAGATTTGTACAGAAGCCATATCAATATTTCCTGCAATAGAAAAAGAAATTTCTGCAGGAGAATTGATTTGAGCCAAGCTTTTAGCAGACATTATTTTAGAATCATACAACCAAGCGTCAGTACGAGTTTGTATGAGATTGTTTAGTCCAAAGAAATAAGAGAAGCCTTGATGAGTAGAATCATTTATACCGTCTCCATTAGCATCAAAGGAGATAGTAACGTCTTTTTGAGAGCTTCCAGGGGTAGAAGAGGCTTCATCAATTATTCCGATACCGTATGTAGAAGTTCCTAGATCGATAGTAAATTTTCCTTGGCTATTTACTTCTACTTTTGCATGAGCCAACAAAGGACCATCAGGATTATTTTTCAACCAATTTTCTAGTACATTTGCTAGATCATTAATTGTTCCAGAATTAAATCCGAGATCATTTACTAAAGAAGTTGTAAAAGCTTGTTTTCCATCAGTATTAAATAAAGATATTTTTACATCACCATCGGAGATAGAGATTCTTTGAGTATCAGGATCGATGAAAGATCGCTCACCATTTAAGGAGCTTTGCATATCAGGGTAACTTGAGCTTCGATTTTGCAAAATATTCATTTGCTGAGCAAAGGCTGTTGACATAGCATCAAGAGAAGCTTGCATTTCTGGCAAAATAGAATCTCTTAGATCGATGAGGGCAGCCATTTCTCCAGTTTTGATACTTGAAGTTATGTCTTTACCATTTAAATAGATTCCACCGATATTTCCTCCAGAGTAAGTAGTCCAAGCTTGAGTGGTAGTAATAGTTGTATGATTTAAAGCTTGAGCATTATTATCGAGCAAGTTTTCACCAGAAGAAGTCATAATGACGGTTTCGCCAGAGCTACGTTTAAAATATTGTATATCCATAATTTCAGATAAACGGAGCATTAATTGATCCATTTGATCTTCATAATCAGTAGTACTTTGGTAACCTAAGGTTTGGGTTCGTACAATACTATCATTTAGACTATCGATTTGTTTTAAAATATCATTTGCTTCTTCACATAAGGTTGTGAGTTTTTGATCAGCTTCTTGGCGCATAGTTTGTAATTGTCGTCCAAGATTATTGATTCGGTTTAAAGCTGAGTCTATAGATTGTATAGTATTATTTTGAGATACCAGATCAGAAGGATTAGAAGCTAAGTTTTCAAAAGCAGTCATTATATTATTAAATTCGTTACTTAAGTCAGCAGAGCTTCCAGGTTCTCCGAAGAGATTTTCAATTCTAGACATAAAGTCATCTTTAATAACAAGATTACTTAATAGAGCAGCATTTTTTCGTAAGTCTTTAATCAAGCCTTCATTGACATTTCTGGTATATAGTTCCTCTTTTGCCCCCATGCCTTGTCCATTTAGGACGACACTACTTTGTTGATATACTTTTTTAGTGTATCCAGGAGTATTAACATTAGAAATGTTTTGAGATATTACATCTATTGCGGCCTGTGAGGCATGTAAACCAGATATTGCACTATTTAAAGCAGAGGTTATAGGCATTTTTTCCTCCTATTTATAGGACTTTATTGAAGCTGATAGCAGAAGTTTTTCCAGATGCGTCATTTAAAGTTCCAGCGGAATCATAGACGCTATTTTGTTTGGCTCTATGAGTTTTAGTTGAGTCAATAATCAGCTTAATAAGTTTATTATTTGCATCCATATTTGCCTTTAATAAATTTGCATTTAAGGACATTTTTTCTTGAAGATTCATAAGAGCATTTTTAATAATACCATTACGTTTATTATCAGCATCTTTTAAGAAATCTGGGTTATGTCTAAAGATTTGAGAAGCATCATTATAAGAACGAGCCAGAGCGGATTTTTGAGTCATCATTTCTTTTACAGTTTCGAAATCATGAGATTTAAGAGCAATATTTTCTGTATCCAAAAGATCAGAGAGCTGAGCAAGGATATCAAGCATATTTTGGATTTTATATTCTGTTCTTTCCTCATCTAAGGTTGCATTTTGATTATTCATTTTTAAGTACTCCAGATGTAGATTGAGAATTTTCTTGTATTTCCAGCATATAATTCATGACTTCTTTTGCCATTCCGATACCACCAGCTTTTACCATTTGTTTTCCATATTCATCGAACAAGAAAGAACGCCAGATTTTTTCTGCATCTCCCCCACCGAAGAAGCCATCAGTTTTTATTCCTGCGTACATTTGTTCTAGAGTTTGAGAAAGGAAGAAGGCTTCAAAGTCATTTGCCACTTTTTGAGCGTTTTGCTTATCGTAGGAAGCATTTTTATTAGGTTGATTAATATTTTTTGCTGAAGCGAGGATATCGCTTCCCGATAACATAGTATTTATCATCACAACACCTCTATATCGGCTTGTAGAGCGCCAGCGGCTTTAATAGCTTGCAATATACTTATGATATCTCGAGGTCCTACACCTAAAGAATTAAGTCCGTCTACAAGTTCTTTTAAAGTTATACCAGTATCTAAGAGATCGACTTTTTTAGTTCCAGAATCAACAACACCGATATCGGTTACATTTGTAAGGACAGTTTCTCCGACTTCAGCGAAAGGAGCCGGTTGAGATATTATAGGGGTTTCAGTGACATAAATAGTTAAATTTCCTTGAGCTACAGCGACTTTATTTATTTTTACATTATCTCCGATTACGATTATTCCCGACTGTTCATCGATAATTACTTTTGCTGGTTGATCTGGTTGGATACGCAATTGTTCTATATTAGTTAAGAGGTCAACGATTTTATTACGATATTGAGGAGGTATTTGTAGATTTATAGTAGCATTATCCAAAGGAGCCGCATATATTGTTCCGAGGAAAGAATTAATAGCATTTGCCATTCTTTTAGCGGTTGTAAAATCAGGATTTCGGAGAGAAATTTTAATATTTTCTAGGTTATCGATAGAGAAAGGAATTTCACGTTCAATGATAGCACCGTTAACTATTTTAGCACTAGTAGGGACACCACGAGTTACCACTTGGTTATCACCTTCGGCTACGAAGCCACCCACGGCCAGTTGTCCTTGTGCTACAGCATATACTTCGCCATCAGCACCTACAAGAGGAGTTACCATTAAAGTTCCTCCCATGAGACTTTTTGCGTCTCCTAGAGCACTTACAGAGACATCAATTCTAGTTCCTTGACGAGCGAAAGGAGGTAAAGAAGCAGTAACAGCTACTGCAGCAATATTTTTTGTTTTTAGTTTTCCGTCTCTAGAGTTTACACCCAAGCGTTCTAACATACTTATCACGCTTTGTTGAGTAAAAGAGATAGAAGAGAGGTTATCGCCAGTTCCATTTAATCCGACGACCAAGCCATAACCGACTAACATATTATCACGTACACCTTCGAAATCTGCGATATCTTTGATACGAGAATTAGCATCGGCATTATTTGCATAGCACGTTAAGCAAGCCAAGAATAAGGCGATAAAGCATTTTTTCAAAGACAAACAATTCATAACATCACCTAAAAAAGCGAGAAACTCTATTTTTATTTATGCGAAAATCGTGCCAAAAAGTTTTAAGGAGATAAAAAAATATTATTTAGGGTTTCTAGGTAATAATTACCGTCTTTGCAAGGAGTATATAAAAATGTATATTGTAAGAAAGGAGAAAAAAGGCAGAGAGGTATTTGCGATGAAAGTAAGAGAGAGTGTTAATACAGGGAATGTTAGTTCGACACATAAGAGTTCATCGGTAACGAGTAAAGGTTCAGAGTTTGCATCAGTTTTAGCAGATACAATAGGTGGTACAGAGGAAGGTCAAGGAGTTTTATCTTCGAGTAATGTAGGCTCAGTAGATGCAGTTTTTATGGTTCAAAATGTAAGTGATTCTTTAGATCAAGATTCCAAGCAGAGGAAGGAAATAGAAAGAGGGAACAATCTATTAGATCGTTTAGAAGAAATTCGCAGGGAACTTTTAAGTGGTTCGGTTTCGAAGGAGAGATTAATATCTTTAGCCCAGATGGTAAGATCCAGGAGAGAAGCAGGGATACCAGAGAGATTAGAAGAGATAATTTCAGAAATAGAGTTGAGAGTAGAGGTAGAGTTAGCGAAAATATCCCGTAGTTTAGTTTGACATTTATTTTAATATGCAGTATCAAGCTAACCTTTGGGGATAATGGAAACTAAAGGGGATAAGAGTTATGGTTGATTTACCTTCAGATTATCGTCCATCTAAAGACGAGCCATTTATGAATGACATGCAAAAGGAATATTTTCGTCGTCGTTTATTAGAGTGGAGAGAGCAGCTTTTAAAGGAAACAGAGGATACGATAGACAATTTAAAAGAAGGGGGACTAGCAGCGGCAGATGTTGCGGACAGGGCATCAGCAGAAGCAGATAAAGCATTAGAGTTAAGGACGAGGGATAGGGCAAGGAAGCTTATTTCGAAGATAAATGCAGCATTATACCGTTTAGAAGATGGGACGTATGGTTATTGTGAAGAGACGGGAGATCCGATAGGCATAGAGCGTTTAATAGCGAGACCGATAGCGACGTTGAGTATAGAAGCGCAAGAGCGTCATGAGAGGATGGAGAAGACGTATAATGATGAGCTTATAGAGCAGTCATAAGATAAGTAAGAAGGAGCAGATATAGGCATAGGAGATTTTAGTGTTTAAAGATTTTATATTAGCATCATCATCTCCCCGTAGGTTAGAGCTTCTTTCACAGATAGGTGCCATTCCGGATAAAGTTATTCCTGCAGATATAGATGAGAGTCGACATAATCAAGAGCCATTAAGGCAGTATGTTATGAGGATGGCATACACCAAAGCTATTAAGGTAGCAGAATCGAATCCAAGGTCGAGGATTTTAGCGGCAGATACGATAGTTAGTTGTGGATCTAGGCTTCTTTTTAAGACGAGGAAGCCAGAGCAAGCAGAGATGAATCTTAGGCTTTTATCGGGTCGTCGGCATAAGGTATTAGGAGGGGTTTGTTTATTAACTCCGGGAGGAGGCAAGGGGCTTAAGTTTGTAGAGACTACGGTAAAGTTTAAAAGGCTTACAGAAGAAGAGATAAAGAGATATCTTGCGTCTATGGAGTGGGAGGGCAAGGCAGGTAGTTATGCGATACAAGGATATGCAGCGACATTTGTTAGTTATATAAGTGGTTCATATTCGAATGTAGTAGGTCTTCCTTTATTTGAGACGGCAAAATTATTTAATGGAGTTAATGATGGTAGCTCAAGTTAGAGGTCCAGAAAGGATAATATATAGTAATTCTCCTGGAGAGAGGAGGATAGCCTTAATGACAGGGATGAGGGCGGAAGAGTTTTATATAGATAGGCTTCATTCATATAGGAGGGGGACGATATGTAAAGGCAGGATTATATCGTGTTGTCCTAATGGTCGAGCTTTTTTTGTAGATATAGGAGGAGGGGTTAGAGGTTTTTTACCAGTAAAGAAGGGTAAGGAAAGGTATGTAGAAGGAGAGAGTATTTTAGTAGAGGTAAGCAAGGAGGGTCGAGGTTATAAAGAGATAAAGCTTACGAAGGATGTTAGTATAGCGGGAGTTTATTTAGTTTATACGGATAGAGGTGATCCGATAGTTTTTTCAAAGAGGTTATCAGATAGCGAAGTAAAGCAGAGGATATGGAAGCTTATAAGTCCTCTTTTAGGAGAAAAAGAATCTGTCATAGTAAGGGCCAGTGCGGAGCATGCTGACGATGAAAGTTTAATTAGGGAGTTAGAGGAATTAAAGGCTATACGAAGGAATATAGAAGGAGAGTTTAAGCAGAGGAAGGATTCTTGTATATTAAGGGATTCGTATGATTTTTTACCTGAGATGTTAATATTATATCATAAGACATTGAAGGAGATAGTTTGTGATGATGCAGGTGAAGCGCAAAAGATAAAGTTTTTTTTAGAGAAAGAGCTTAAAGGAAAGGTTCCAGAGGTTACGGTTTATAGAGGGAAAGAGGACATATTTACAGAGTATGGTTTAGACGAGGAGATAAGGCAGGCATTAAGTCCGGAGGTTTTATTACCAAGTGGTGTAAGGATAATAATTCAACCGACAGAGGCTTTTTGGGCGATAGATGTAGATAGTGGTAGTAGTGAAGGATCTTTTGAGCAAGTTAATCAAGAAGCAGCAGAAGAAATTATTAGGCAGATAAGGGTTCGCAATTTATCTGGTCAAATAGTAGTTGATTTTATATCGAACAGGAGACATAAGCTTTCTTCTAGGATGATTTCTAGTTTAAGGGAAGGCTTAGCGAAGGATTCTTTACCGGCATTTTTTGCAGGAGTTTCGCCATTAGGTCATGCGGAAATTATTAGGGAGAGGAGGACACAGAGTCTTTTAGAGATATATTGTTGTTCTTCGGATAGTAATGGTTTTGAGCTTAGTCCAGAGACGTTAGCGTTAGAAGGATTAAGGGGAGCCATTCATAGATTAGGTTCAGGTAAGAGTAAGATAGAATTAAGAGTTCCTCCTGCAGTTTTTGCTTTATTGGAAGGTAGGCTATTACCATTTAGGAAAGAAGTTAACGAAAAATTAGGAGGATGTTTAGATATTATATCGGATTCTACGCTTAAAGGGATGATTTCTTTTATGGATTAGTAATAGAATGGAAGAAGGAAAAGACGAAGATCTTGTAATAGATATTCCAGTTTCAGGGCATAGATGTCCGATATGTGGTAAGGAAGCCGTTCAAAGGTATAAGCCTTTTTGTTCAAAGCGCTGTGCGGATATAGATTTAAATCGTTGGTTTACAGGAGTTTATCATATTTCTTCGGAAGAATCTTCAGAAGGAGGAGATCAAGGAGAGGAAGGTAATCAATAGAGACCTTTTTGTTTATCAGGAGGATACAACCAAGATCCATCAGGTAATTTTACGCTTCCATCGGACATTACAGTAGAATTAAAGATATCTTGTTTTTCGAATCGTTCAATAACGATATCGCAGTTTAATTTAGGGAATCTTTTTTGAGCACGATATCCGTTTAGTTTTGCTTGAGCATATTGTTCGATAGCGAGTTGTTGTCCAGTTTTAGTTTGAGCTTTATTTAATAGTATATTTCCAGCGATTAATTCGAAGTCACGTAAAGATTTATCAGCGCCGCAAGCCCAAGCAGCACCGGCAAGAGTTCCCATTATTTGAGCTTCTGTTTGAGGGAGATCAGAAGCAGCGAAAGGAGTAGAAGTAGGGAAGGAAGCCAAGGTTAAGGTAAAGATTAAAGGAAGTTTTTTCATATCGTTATACTCCGAGTTATATTATGTAGATTAAGGTACTCTAAAAAAGGAGAAGAGACAATAGGATTAGAGGTTTTCGAAAAGGTTAGGATAAGGTTTAGTTATCCATTCACAAATTAGCATTTCAGTAGTAACGACATTTAGGTTATTAGCAATAAATCTTTGGATAGCCACATTATAATCAGTTATAGTAGCAGAAGAAGTAGCATTTGATACGATAAAGACATTGTATCCATCATTATGTAAGTCGAAAGCGGTTTGTAATATACAAATATGAGTTTCTAATCCAGTTAAGATGATTTGTTTTTTATTTTTAGCTTGGATAAGTTTTTTTAGATTATGGTTTTTCCAAGCAGAGAAATATTGAGACTGGAATATGTTAGCATTAGGGGAAAATTCTTTTATTTCATTGAGGGTTTGAGATAAAGTTTGAGGATTTTGTTCAGATATAAAGATAGGAACATTTAATTTTTCAGCATAATTTAAGATTTTTTTATTATTTTCAATAACATTTCTTGGTTCAGTAACGGTTGCGATGAATTGTTCTTGAATATTTAGGATTAAAAGGAGTGAATCTAAATAATTTATCAGCATATGCTAAAGTCCTTTTCTATATTAAGAAATTAGTTTAAGAAATAAGGATAATATATAGAACAAAAGGGAAAGTACATGAGTTTTACAAGTTTAGGTTTAAGCGATAAGACACTAAGGGCTGTTTTTGAGGTTGGTTATAAAGCTCCGACGAAGATACAAGAAGAAGCGATACCAGCGATTTTAGAAGGAAGAGATGTAGTTGGTATAGCACAGACAGGTACAGGTAAGACAGCAGGATTTACGTTACCGATGATAGACATTTTAGCCGCAGGTCGAGCGAAGGCGAGGATGCCGAGATCTTTAATTTTAGCTCCAACAAGGGAATTAGCGACTCAGATAGGAGAAAATTTTGTAAAGTATGGCAAATATCATAAGCTAAGCATGGCATTATTGATAGGAGGAGAGTCTCTTCCAGAGCAAAAGAGGGTATTAAATCATGGAGTAGATGTTTTAATAGCGACTCCCGGTCGGATGCTTGATTTATTTGATCGAGGATTAGTTATAATGAACGATATCAGAGTATTAGTAATAGATGAAGCAGACAGAATGCTAGATATGGGTTTTATGCCGGATGTGAAGCAAATAATATCATATATAAAGTGTAGACATCAGACGTTATTATTTTCCGCTACGATGGATAGGGAGATAAAGGATATAGCGGAACAATTTATGAAATTTCCGAAGGAAATATTTGTTAATCCTCCATCATCGGCTGCGAATACGATAGATCATTTAATTATTTATACGCATGAAGTTTCAGAGAAGCGACATATTTTAGTTTCTCTTTTATCTAGGGAAGAGATTCAAAATGGGATGATTTTTTGTAACAAGAAGAGGGAAGTTGATTTTATCTATAATTTTTTGAAGAGACATAAATTATTAGTAGGGGAATTACATGGAGATATGTCGCAGTATTCGCGTTCAGAAATGATAGATAGCTTTAGGAGAGGAGAAATAAAGTTATTAGTATGTTCAGATGTTGCTGCGAGAGGACTAGATTTACCAGATGTTTCGCATGTTTTTAATTATGATGTACCGTATAAACCAGAGGATTACATACATAGGATTGGTCGTACGGGCAGGGCAGGTAAAGCAGGAAAAGCATTTACATTTATTACGGACGAAGATTTTAAGTTTTTAGATTTGATAGAAGAGCGTTTAAAAATCTCGATACCATTGAGTATGGATTTTGGTTTTCCGACAGAGTTTATAAATAATAGGGAGTTAAGTAGGAAGAGCAAATATAAACAAGCCCATAAGAATCCGAATAAGAAAAGACCTATAAAAAGTAGGATAAAGGTAAGAGAAGGAATAGAGGAGAAGCAAGGAGATTCTTTAGTAGAAGGAGGTAGTATAGTTCAAGAAAAGAAGAGGGCATTTGGAGATTACACGCCAGCTTTTTTCAATATAAAGATTTAGACAAGGTAAGTGAAGAGATGGGGCAAGAAGAGATAGGGATAGAGAGCGTATATATACCAGAAGAAGTCAAAAAAGCAGTTATTTTATTGCATGGTTTTGGTTCTAATTCTCGAGATATGTTAGGTTTAGTAAAGTATTTTTCCTTACAATTTAAGGGGGTTGCGTTTTATTGTCCTGATGCTCCTTTTATTGTTTCAGGTTATCCTGAAGGTAGGCAATGGTTTAGTATAGAAAATTTAGAAGAAATAAAGTTTTCGAGTCCCGAAAGTTTAGAGGATATATTAAAGCAATTATCACCAAAGATAAAGGAAGCATCGGAATATGTTAGTTTAATAATAGATAAGATAAGAGAAAAACATAATATATCAGCAAGGGATATAGTTATTGGAGGATTTTCGCAAGGAGGTATGGTTGCGATATATAATGGTCTTTCTCGTATAGATGAAGTAGGAGGTATAATGGGATTTTCTACGTTATATGTAGGACCGTTTTCTAAAGGAGTTCATTCTAAGCCAAGAGTTTTTTTAAGTTATGGTTTAGAAGATGAAGTTTTACCACATCATGGTTTTATAAGTACGAGAGAAGCATTAGAAGGATTAGGGATAAGAGTTAAGGTTCAAGCAGCTAAAGGAGTTGGACATAGTATAGATTATAGTACATTGCTTTCAGCAAGGGATTTTTTAGAAGAAACGTTTTTAGAGGAGGAGTAATGCTTACTCGTTATTCACGACCAGAGATGGTTTCGTTATGGAGTATGGAGAATTTTTTTCGTCTTTGTTTTGAAATAGAGGCATACACGTGTGATGCATTAGCGGAGCGAGGAGAGATACCACAATCAGCGGCAGAAGAGATTTGGTCTAAGGGGAAGTTTTCTCTATCTAGGATAGAGGAGATAGAGGAGGAAACGAGGCATCAATTTATAGCGTTTTTATCTAATATAAGTGAGAATATAGGAGAATCTAGTAGATATCTTCATCAAGGAATGACCTCTACGGATGTTTTAGATACGGCATTTTCAGCGCAGTTAAAGGCAGCAGGAGAGATTTTAATTTCAGATCTTTTGAGAGTTAAGGAAGTTTTGCGCAAGAAAGCAATAGAATATAAGGATGTCATATGTATTGGACGTACCCATGGTATGCATGCAGAGCCTACGACATTTGGTTTTAAGCTTTTAGGTTTTTATTCTGAGTTTTCGCGTAATGTGGAGAGGATGGAAAGGGCTAAAGAGGAAGTATCGGTTTGTGCTATTTCAGGAGCCGTAGGTAATTTTGCAAATGTATCACCATTTATAGAAGAATATGTATCAAAGAAGATGGGATTATCCATAGAGCCCGTATCGACTCAAGTTATTCCTAGGGATCGTCATGCTATGTTTTTTGCTACATTAGGAGTAATAGCGAGTTCGATAGAGCGTTTAGCAACAGAGATAAGGCACTTGCAAAGGACTGAAGTAGGAGAAGTATCAGAGTATTTTCATGTAGGGCAGAAAGGTTCATCTGCGATGCCGCATAAGAGCAATCCAGTTTTGAGTGAGAATCTTACAGGACTTTCCCGTATAGTTCGTTCGGCGGTTACGCCTGCCCTTGAAGATGTGGTTTTATGGCATGAGCGGGACATATCACATTCTTCCGTAGAAAGGATAATAGCACCTGATGCTACGATTACGTTAGATTTTGCGCTTAATCGGTTATCAGAGGTTATAGAAGGACTTCAAGTTAATAAAGAAAGAATGCGGTTAAATATAGATTTACAGAAAGGATTAATATATTCGCAAAGGGTTTTATTAGCGCTTGTATCCAAAGGGATGCTAAGAGATGAAGCATATAAAGTTGTTCAGGGTACAGCAAAGAGAGTTTGGTATGGAGAGGGAGAGTTTAAAGATCTTTTATCACAAGACAAGCAGGTAAGGGAGAGGCTCAGTTACGAAGAACTTAACAATCTTTTTGATCCAAGTTATTACACAAAGAACATAGACACAGTATTTAAGAGAGTTTTAGGTTAAAGATAGAGATAAAATTAAAGATTATCCCATTTTCCAATAGGAGCGTGTTCACCAGTTAATCGTCTATATATATATAGGTTTTCGAGTACACGTTGAACATAGTTTTTAGTTTCTTCATAAGGGATAAATTCTATCCAATCTATGATTTTGTCTATATCCTGATTTTTCCAAGGAGTACCTCTAAGTTTTTGCCATCTATTTACTGCAGGTTCTCCAGCGTTATATGCAGCGATAGTAGGTATATAGAAACCATTATAGGTTTGTAATAAGTTATTTAGATGGAGTACACCTAATTTTAAATTATAATCAATATCGTTAATAAGTTTTTCTTTTTTAAAAGATTTTTTACTTTCTCCACTAATTTTTTGAGCTAAGTATGGCATGATTTGCATCATTCCATGAGCTCCCACAGGACTTATAGCTTTAGGATTGAAACTACTTTCTTGGCGGATAATAGAGAGCACTAAAGATTTTTCGATTTTTTCATTTACAGGTATTTTTATTATAGGGTAAGCAATACTTCCCATTTCATTATTTTTTTGCCTAGAAGCTCTAGCAATAGGGACAATGACATCGAATCGTTTCAGTTCTTGTAATATATTTAGTAGAGTGGCTACTTCTTGAGGTTTTTTAAGAGTATAAAAGGTTTGCAAATATAAATTTTTTGTTTCTGGTACAGGAATAATTTGCTCTAAAGAGATAGCTGTTTTTAAGAGTTCATTATTTAAGAGATTTTCTTTTTGTTCATTGGTATTTTTAGGAGTTTTAGGTAAAGGAGGAAGGCTGTTTAGATATATTTTATCAGCGGCTAATTGTCCATAAAAAGAAGAGATAAAAGAAGCCGCTATTTTATAATGCTTTTTTGCTTCATCAGTCATTTTTTTTGCATCGAAGGCTCTAGCGATCCAATAATGGGCTTTAGCTTTGCTCACAGGAGTTGATACATTTTTTTGCATAGCAGAGAAATGTTTTAAAGCATTATTTATTTTTTTATTAAATCTTAGAGCTATCCATCCACTCATCCATTCGGCTTGCACATAAGCATTTCCTTTAGTAAAAGGGTGTTTAGCGATTAAATTATAAGCTTTAGAGTAATCTTTTTTTTCTAAGAGATAAAGAGTTGCTCTATATAGTTCATTCCACCATTTTTGAGGATTATTTCCTTTAGCGAAGGA
>CALXRE010000097.1 GCA_944390645.1 uncultured Alphaproteobacteria bacterium
GTTACACTATGGCTATGGCTACTTATAAAACTAATAAAGCTATGGAAATGATCCAAATGGTATCAGCTCAAGCTAAACAATTGTATAACACAGATTATACTGGAATATCTGCGGCTAACTTATATAAGTTAGGATATTTAAGCTCTGAATACATTAAACCTGGTACTGCTAATACTGACTCTCCTGTAGGTTGGTCTCCTTTCGGAACAGAAGTAACTATTGCTCCTAGTACTGATGATGTGACTTCCTTTACTATTGCAGTGCCAGATGTTCCTAAAGCTGCTTGCGTAAAACTTTTACAAACTTATTGGGGAGATTCTACTTTCTTCGTAAGCTTAAAAGTGGGAGCCGATGAAGCTGTTAATGCTACTAATCCTTTAGCTAATGCTAGCGCAGCTATAACTAAATGTACTGGTGATCTTAACAGTTTAACTTGGCAGTTTAAATAAATGCAAATAAAAAAACGCCTTAAGAAAATTAAGGCGTTTTTCTTTTTCGGAGAAAAAAATGAAAAAAACTAACTATTGCCAATCTGGTCGTTCTATGATTGAAATGCTTGGGGTGTTGGCTATCATTGGCGTACTCAGTGCTGGCGGTGTTGTTGGTTATACTATAGCTATGACAATTCATAAAACTAATAAAACTATAGAACTGGTTAAGAACATCTCTACTTCGATTAAAACTTTCTATGGTAATGATTTCTCTGATATGACACTTGCTATATTAGTGGAATTGGGGCAAATTAGCTCTGAATACTTAAAAACTAATACTATTGGAACAGACAATCCTATCGGCTTAACTCCTTTTGGAACCGAATATACAATTACACCTTCTGAAGATGCGGAAACTTTCTCTTTAGCTCTTCAAGGAATTCCTCAAAACGCTTGTGTCAAACTAGGAAATCATAATTGGGGAGATTCTGATTCTTTTGTCTCTTTAACTATTAATAATAATAATTCATCCATCATAACTTCTAATAATCAAGAACAAAATGTCGCTAATATGATTAATTTATGTTCTTCTGCTGATAATAATTCTATGACTTGGGTTTTTAAATAATTTTCCTTTGCTCTAATCTTATAAGTTCTTGTTTGATTCTAAGACCTCCTGCATAACCTATAAGTCTTCCGTTTGAACCTATAACTCGATGACAAGGTATTATAATTGCTAGAGGATTCCTATTGACTGCCTTTCCTATTGCTCTATATCCTCTTAAAATACCTACTAGCTCTCCTACCTCCTTATAACTACGCGTCTCTCCATACGGTATAACTTGTAATCCTCTCCAAATCTTATTTTGAAACTCGCTTCCTGAAAAACTAATCGGTAAAGAAAAATTCTTCCTTATACCTAAAAAATACTCTGATAATTGAATAAACGCTTCCTTAATAAGCGGTATCTCTGCTTCTTCTTTACTAAAACAAAACTTATCAGAAAACGATACCCTTAAAACAGTATCTTCTGTCGCTTCTATACTTATTAATCCAAAAACTGGAAAATTATAACGATACCCATAAATCTTAAACAATATTTATGCCTTGTCTGTCCATGTATGGGGTAAAAGATCGGATAAAAAAACCTCTTCTTCCTTACTTAAAATAACCTTCGTCTTTAAATTACTACGATTAACTTGTACCAAAAGTTCTCGGCAACGACCACAAGGAGGTATTATCTTACCATCATCCGTAACTGCTACTATCTTTTCTATCTCTGTCTCTCGATGCTTTAACATCTCAGCTACCGCTGAAGCCTCAGCACAAAAACCTAAACCACACGCAAGAACAAGACAAATCCCTGTATAAATATTTCCTTCTTTAGTAATTAATGCCGCTCCTACACTCCCTGCGTCATTGCCCTCATAACCATTTAAATCTATCTGACCAGAAACTTCTGATGCCGCTTTTATCAGAACTTCCCTCTTCGTCATGTTCTTTCTCCCGATAGAATCTTTTTGGTGTCCCCGGCGGGATTCGAACCCACGACCCCAGGATTAGGAATCCTGTGCTCTATCCTACTGAGCTACGAGGACACTTCATATCCTAGATACTACAAAAATATACTACTTGGCAATGCTTAAAAAATCTTGCTTATAAACATTCTTTCAGGTAACCTCGTCACACGACTTTAATCAGTCTAACTACTTAATTTTAACAAAGGAGTTTAAATTATGCCTTCAGTTGTAGATGATAAGTGCCAACTCTGTCTAAGTTGCGCTTCCGTATGCCCTGTAGATGCTTTCAGAAAAGGCGAAAAAATGGTCGTTGTTGACCCTGATGAATGTATAGATTGTGGTCTATGTATCTCTGAATGCCCTACAGGTGCTATTGCTTCATCTGATGATGCAGATGAAAAATGGATCTCTTTCAATGCTGATAAAGCTAAAGAATGGCCAAAAGCTTAAAAACTTTCCTGAAAAATATTAAGGCTCTGATTCTTTCTTCAGAGCCTTCTTCTTTTATTCCTTTATCATAATATAGGAGATATTCCTTCCTCTATCAAAATTGTCTCTTCTATAACTATGAAAATTCATATCTTTAAATGTATCAATCCCACAAAAATCTATCTTACTTAAACCACTTTCTCTAAGCTTCTTACCAACATAACCAGATAAATCAAAATGACTCCTATCACTTGTGAAGTAATCTGTAGAAGACCTATCTTTACTTAGAAATAATTTATAAAAATCTTCCTTAACTTTATATGAACTACATAAAATACAAGGACCTATAGCGGCATAAATCTCTTCTCGTCTCGCCCCTAGAGAAACCATTTTCTCTACTGTCGATGAAATTATTCCTCCTATCGCTCCCTTCCAACCTGCATGTGCAACGCCTATTACCTTATCTCTAAAACAGGAAAATAAAATAGGTACACAATCCGCTGTTCGTATCGATAAATACAATAATGATTCTTTTGTAACTGCTCCATCTGCATCTGGATAAAATTTCGGAATTTCCTTCCCATAAATATAAACTTTACTACTATGAACTTGATTCAAACGTAATAATGGTAACCTTAAATAAATATCTTCGCTTTCTTTCGCATTTAAAAAACCATGCTCTATAAAACTAATACTTCCTAATAAAGAGCTCTTAATCATTCTTCTTCTCTGAACATAATGAATAAAATATAAAAAATAGACCCATAAACAATACTGGAACACATAAAAATTGACCTAGTGTAAAATAATCAAAAATGTATCCTATTTGTAAATCTGGTTCTCTAAAAAATTCTATGCATATACGCGAAATACTATACCAAACTAAAAAAATACCCGCAGAAAAACCTCTTCGCTCCCTGACCCAAGAAGATAAAAACCACAATGAATTTAATATAATTAATGCTAAAAACCCTTCAAAAAAAGCTTCATATAATTGACTCGGATGCCTAGGAAAGCCTCCTCCTTGCGGAAATAAAACCGCCCAAGGTAAATCTACAGAAATCCTACCATAAAGCTCTCCATTTATAAAATTCCCTAACCGTCCTAACATTAAACCTAATGGCGCAACACAAGCTACAATATCTCCAACAGAAAAAATATTAAGCTTGTGCTTATACGAAAATATTAAAAGTGCTAAAATAACCCCTATGAGACCTCCGTGAAAAGACATACCTCCATGCCATACCGCTAATATCTCTGATGGATTATTAAAGTAATATCCAAAATTATAAAAAAATACGTATCCTAAACGCGCTCCTAAAATAACTCCTATAGTCGCCCATACTACAAAATCACTAATAAGCTCTGGCGTGAAATCTGAGCCTGCTTTACGGGAAAGCTTAATCGCTAACCACCAACCTCCTAATATGCCAAATAAATATGCTAATGAATACCATCGGACAACCAATGGTCCTACCTCAAAAGCTATGGGATCTATTTCTATCATAACTATACCTTATTTTACTTTTCCTATATATCTGCAATCTAAACTAAATGCTTTTCATTTCAAGGTCTATAAATTATTCAAAATACTTTATAAACCTTCTTATTATATATCTCTTCTTTCTTACATTATCCTTCTTTAAAAAATACTTTTTCCTAACTTTAATTTAAATCAGGTTGTATTAACTTCTTCTTGCCTTTATGCTAAAAGATTATCTGCTTTTTAAAAGGAGGAACCTGCTTTGAATAAAGAAAAAAATAATACTGAAACTAAAACTATCCAGTTCGATAATAATAAAGCTCTCCAAATATTGTTTGGACCTCATAATACCCATCTCGATCGTCTTGAAGATAGATTGGCTGTACAAATCCAAACACTCGGAAATCAATTATCAATTACTGGTGCTCCTTCAGATGTACAAGATGTAATCGATATACTGAATAATTTATATCAAAAAGCTATTAAAGAGGCTTCCGTTGATATCTCTGATATCTATAGACTTATACGTATGAATGAAGATCAATCTGTAACTTTTAATTCTGATGTAGACCTATCTTTACACACTAGAAAAAGACATATCATGCCTAGAAC
>CALXRE010000098.1 GCA_944390645.1 uncultured Alphaproteobacteria bacterium
TGAAGGTAATTGTGGTATGCAAGCCGTTGCTAATGTTATCATGAACCGTGTTAAAGCGGCTACATGGTACGGGGCAGGGGTTAAAGATGTTGTTTTGAAAAAAAGCCAGTTTTCTTGTTGGAACGAAGGAGACCCGAACAAAGCAAAGATGCTTGCGGTTACCGATAGCGATGTATCCTTCAGAAACGCCAAATATCTTGCCGAGCAGGCGGTTAATGGAGTTTTACCAGACATTACTGGAGGGGCAAACCATTACCACGCATCGAATATCCTACCTTCATGGGCGGATACGGACAAGATGACCGTAATCATAGGCAACCACGTTTTTTATAGGTTATAGGAGAAAATATGCCGTTTATAATACCTTTACTTGCTGGAGTATCAAGCTTTTTTGCTGGCGCTTATATCGGTAATGTTGTCGATGAAGCGAACAAAGCTCCGGCTATCGTAATTGAAGACGCCACAGTGTCTGCCGAAAAAGAAGCAATAAAGAAGCTTGTCTTTTATGGCATAGCTGGAATTGCCATTTACTATTTTTGGCGTAAATGGGGAAAATAATGGATCCTTTACTTATCCAAATTTTAGGCAATATGCCATTACTAGGAGCAGTGCTTTTCGTATATTACCGCTTGGAAAGAAGGATTTACAAGATAGAAAACAATTTTAATCTAATCAAAAGGAGATGTCCAAAATGTCGAACAATACTTTAGTATCTATTAACAAAGTTGCTGGTCTAATTGCTACCGCAGTGGGCGGAACTGGAGCGACTTTTGCCGCCGACGCAATCGCAGCAGGAGCTACCGACACAACAACGCTTATCGTTAGCATCTTAACCAGCTTAACAAGTATTTTTTACGGACTTTTTTCTCTCTTCAAGAAAAAATAAGCTTAAAAAAATTAAACCATAAAAAAGCCGACTATTTGTCGGCTTTTTTATGGGTAATTCCACGCCACCGATTAGGCTTTTCCGTCTTTTCTTTCATCATTTTTTCCCATGTAAGCTCTAGTGTTTCAACGCTGTCGCATACTTCCTCGAGCGGGATATCTCTTGGGCAACAAGCGGTTAACCCAAGTTTTTCTACGACTTTGTGAACAGATTTTGCTGGGTAGTCCGCCTCATAAAGCATTTTTCGGACAAGATGATACATATATTGTTGATATGCTCTAGTTCGGCGAAATCGCCAGTTATAGCAATAAATAGCGTAATCAATAGGAACATCCTCTTCTTGGGAAACAAGGAGAACGGCATCAGAGTAGGGCATACCACGACCCACTTTATAATAGATTTTCATAGCAATATTTAAAGGTTCGTTATCCATATACTTTTTTTTCATGTTTTCAGCACTCTCTAAAAGAGGGATTATTTCCTCCAAATTAGCTTCAAGTTTTTTATACAAATCAGGTAGTTTTTTTAATTCGTTAATAACTTCATCAAACATTTTATTTTATCCTTTCAAAAAAAATTAAAATATTTTTCGCAATCAAAAATAACCTAAGAGTTGTTTATTTAGACAAAACACTAAAAACTTTTTTATCCCACAGAGTTATCCACATTCTTTTTTAATCTAAACCAACTAATTGATTTATAAATATTTTTTTGATAGAGGAGCTGTGTTTATATATATCTTTTTGTCGCATAATGTATATTATGTATACAAAATGGTGCGGAAAATAGAAAAGGGCGGATTTTTAACAAAATCAGCCCATAATAATCATTTTATAAAATTAAATTTCTATCTTTAATCCATCATACGCTGGACAAATATTATTTGGTAATATATTACACAAATAATCATAATCCATACCAATCGACATATGCGTTAAATAAATCTTTTCTGCCTTAATCTCTTTGCTCCACTCTATAACTTGCTCTAAACATGCGTGTGTTGGATGCATCTTTAAACTTAAACAACCAACAATCCATACCTTTATATCTTTTAAAACCTCTTTCGCCTTAGAATCTAAACTAACTACATCTGTAGAGTATCCAAAATCTCCTATTCTAAAACCTAACGTATTCATAAAACCATGATTTTGCAAAAAAGGCTTTATTTCAACACCCTTAACGCTAAAAAATTTATACTCTTTAATAATATTAGCTTTCAAAATAACGTGATATAAGGGTTCTTTTTTTAAATCTATCTCCTTAAAAGCATATCCAAAACGATTATAAATACTTTCTATCGTTACTTTATCTCCATAAATTGGTATAGATTCATTCGTTAATCTATTGATTTCTCTTAACTCATTTACACCATCTGTATGATCTGCATGTAAATGCGTATACAATACTCCGTCTATCTTACGAATCTTGGAAGACAAAAGCTGTTCTCTTAAATCTGGACCACTATCTATTAAAATACCTACATCTTTTTCTTTATCTAAAATATATACCGATGAACGTAAACGACGATTCTTAAAATTAGATGGATTACAACTGCCCCATCCCCTACTTACCATCGGAACTCCTGCTGCAGCTCCACAACCAAGAACCATTATTTCCACTATCTTTTTGCCTTCTTAAATAAATTAAAAAAATTATTCGTCGTACTATTTGATACTTCCTCAAAGCTGATATCTTTAATTTCTGCTAATTTCTCCGCCGTATACTTTACAAAACTAGGCTCGTTCCTCCTCCCCCTCATCGGAACAGGAGCTAAATACGGAGCATCTGTCTCTACCAATAAACGATCTATTGGTATCCTCTTTACGTTATCCCTTAAATCTTCTGTTTTCTTACCAAATGTAATAATTCCTGATACCGATATATAAAAACCATGCTCAATCGCAAAATCTGCTAATCTCTTCGTCCCTGTATAACAATGTATTACCCCAGAAAAATCTCCTTTCTTTAATTCATCTTCTAAAATATACATCGTCTCTTCTTCTGCTTCCCTTGTATGAACTATAACTGGAACTTTTGATACCCTAGCTGCTTCTATATGAACACGAAAAAATTCTTCTTGAACACTTAAATTCGGAGCCTCATTATAAGACCTATCTATCCCTACCTCTCCTATACCTACAAATCCTGAATTTTCTAATATATTAACTAAATCTTCTACTCTCGGTAATGGATGTTTATCTGTATATTCTGGATGAACCCCTACTGATCCAAAAATACCTGAAAATTGATTTATACAATCTTTAATATCTGCTACTTCTGATAATCTCGTCCCAACTGTTAATATGTAATCTACTCCTGAACTTTTTGCTGCTAAAATTACTTCTTTTAAATCCTTAAACTCTGAAAAATTAAGATGACAATGACTGTCTACAAGCATAATGACAACTCCAATAAACTATCTACCATAACTTGTTTCTTATCTAAATATAAAACTTCTGCTTGATTAAATAATTCTGTACTTCTCTCCCATAACAAAAGTAGCTTCTCCTTATCTGATAAAGATAATATCCTTCCTGTAACTTCTTTTTCTAACTCACTTATATATCCTTCCTCTATTAAACCAGATTGTATACAAATTAAACGGTATAAAAATGTTATATATACTTCTTTTAAAAGCTTATAGGATTTTTCCTCTTTTTCTTTCTTCTCTGTAAACTTATAAATAGAATTCACATTAACTTGAGGAAAGTTTATAAAAAGATTTAATATATCGTTATAAGTATTTAATCCTCCATTGCTTTTTAAAAAAATAGCCTTGCCTAAACTTCCTCCAGAAAGATAACTTAATCCTCTTGCTTCTTCTGAAGATATATCAAAACCTAATCCCCTTAATCCATCTACAATTTCATCCTTCCTCATACAAGAAAAATATACCTTCCTACAACGAGATAAAATCGTAGGCAAAAGCTTCGATTGGTTATGACTAATTAAAATCATAACCGTTTGTTCCGGTGGTTCCTCTAAAATCTTTAATAATGCATTAGATGCATTGAGATTCATCTCATCTGCTGAATCTATTATAACCATTTTCCATCCAGAAAATCCTGACGGAGACATATGTATAAATTTGTCAATACTCCTTATATCATCAACCCCTATAAACGAATTCCTATCCCTCGTTAACTCTTCTTCATCATCTAATGCTTTGCCTGAATCTAAAACTTTTTGACGCTCCTTCTTCTCCTTCTCCGTCAACCCTCTCCTTATTAATAAAAAATCTGGATGTGAACCATTTAAAACCTGAAAATTTGTCTTCTCATCATCATATCTGCCTCCAGATAAAACATATTTTGCTAAATCTGTCGCTAATGATGATTTACCTATTCCTTCTGAACCACAAAAAATCCATGAACCTGATAATGTCTGCTTATGCCATAAACCCTCTAGCCAAGCTTTAATCTCTTCCCTTCTCATCAACAAAACCTGCGCTTCACTAAAGATATTATCTCTGAATTAATCTCTTCTTTACTCCTTAAAGCATCTATCAATACACACCTATCTGGATTACTCTTTGAAATACTTATATATGCTGAACGAAGCTTCTCATAAAATTCTATCTCCTTTGCCTCAAATCTATTAATAGCCTCATTCCTTCCTTTTACCCTCGATAAACCTTCTTCTACAGGAATATCTAAAACAATCGTTAAATCAGGATAAAAATTACCAACCGAAATCCTGTAAAGAATGTCTATCTCTTCTAAAGAAACTGACTTAGAGCCATATGCATAACCTTGATACGCTACCGTGGAATCTGAAAATCTATCACATAAAACCCATTGACCTCTTGATAAGGCTGGAAAAATCTCCTTCAATATATGTTCCCTACGAGCCGCCGAAAATAATAAAACTTCTGAAACAGGATCCCATTTATCTCCTTCTCCGGTTAAAAGTAGTTCTCTTATCGCTTCTCCTCCTTTCGTACCTCCTGGCTCCCTCGTCAAAATAGAGGCTATCCCTTCGTTGCTGAGATATTCATGCAACATCTTTATTTGAGTGGACTTACCTGCCCCCTCTCCTCCTTCAAATGTTATAAAAAATCCTTTTTTATTATTAATCATCTATACCTATACCTAATAGATATTTCATTCTTTCCATAAGCTTACCTAATAAACCTAACTCTAAAACGTCTTCTTGGGATATCAATATAAATTCTTTATCACTAAAATCTGGAGAGCTTACTATAATCTTTCCTATCTCTGTACCCTTACTAATCGGAGCAAAAAGAGGTTTGTTATAACTCAATGTAACCTTTATGCTCTTCTTCCCTGTCTTCGAATTCGTTATAATTATATCTTCTTTAGGAACCGCCTTAACCGTTTTACTCTCACCCATAAAAACTGGAATTTCTGAAACTATAGAATCTTTACTAAATAATAATGTATTCTCAAATTCTCTCATCGCCCAATTCATTAATCGAGTACTCTCTTCCCTCCTCGATTTCATACTTTTTAGTCCATTCAAAACTAAAATTATCCTACGACCACTTTCATCTTTACCTGAGGCTGCTAAACCAAAACCAGATGCTTCCGTATGTCCTGTCTTTAAACCATCAGCTACACCCTGCATACTATATAAAAGTGGATTCCTATTACCTTGCTTTATACCATTATGGGTAAAGCTTTTTTCCGCAAAAAGCGAATAATATTCTGGAAAATCCTTAATTATACGTAATGATAATAAACCTATATCTGAAGTGGACATATTATGCCCTGTCGCTGGCCAACCCGTAGAATTCTTAAAATGTGAATTCTTAAGACCAAGTTCTTCTGCTTTTCTATTCATCTCTTCGGCAAACTTGCTCTCTGAACCTGAAATATTCTCTGCTACAACTATACAGGCATCATTACCTGATTGGATAATTATCCCCTTTAATAAATCTCCTACCTTTACCTTCTCTCCTACTTTCAAAAACATCGTAGAACTTCCTGTCTTAATCCCTCCTTTCTTCCACGCATTCTCACTAACCGTAAACTCGTCATCTGGAGATAAAACTCCATGCTTTAATTTCTCCATCAAAATGTATATCGTCATCAATTTACTCATCGATGCTGGAGGAACTGATTTATCTGCTTCTTTCGAAAGTAAAACCGTACCTGTATCATAATCCATTATTATCGCATACTTGGCATCCGTCTCCATAACTGCTGCTTCTGCTGTTGAACAAAATAAACAAATAACAAAAATATAACTGATGATTACTTTACATAACGACATAACTTCTTCCTTGTATTGTAAAATTAAAACTCTTTATCCAAACGTGTACCTGCTTCAATATCAACCTTGATTGCTTTGGTTGTAACTTCTTTAATTACTTTATCCTCTACTATCCTCGCATCATTATAGCCTAATGATTTAAGCTTATCTAACTTCTCTAACGCTACTTTCGTATCTTTAAATGGTCCAAGACGAACTCTATACAAAGTCCTATTATCTCCCTTAAGCGGACTTATCTTACTATCTCCATATTGCTTTAAATCCATAGCCATCTTCTCTGCATTGCTTTTACTGGAAAAAGCTCCTGTCTGAATATAAAATCCTCCTTCTGAAAGGGTCTCTATAACTATCGGTTCCTTAACTTGTTTATTAGAACTGGATGAAGTATCCTTTTTATTACTAGATTTTATCACTTTTTCTTCTCGGAAAATATTCGATGGAGGCTTCGTAACTGATCTGATACCGCTACTATTCGTGTACTCCGTAGGTATCAACAAATCCTCTACAGCTTCTCCTTCGTTAGCAAAACTACCGTAATTATCTCCTACATTAATCTCTGTGGAACTATCATAAAGTAACGCGGCTTTTATAGCTCGACTCTCTTCGGGCATAATATCAACTCTTACCCTGGTCGTGCCTTGCGTGTGAAAATCTAAAAGTTGTGCAGCTTTTTTCGATACATCAATAATACGATTATTAACAAATGGACCCCTGTCATTAACCCGAAGTATTAAACTCCTACCATTCTCTAAATTGGTTACTTTTACTATACTCGGTAATGGTAACGTCCTATGTGCTGCTGTCAAAGCATACATATCATATGTCTCTCCATTCGCTGTCGTACCATTATGAAAATCTGGTCCATACCACGAAGCTACTCCTTCTTCTGAATAATTATAATCTTCCCTAGGATAATACCATACTCCACCTACTTGATACGGATTACCTATCTTATATACTCCTCCTGAAGAAGATGTTGAGCTCTCTGTTGAAGAAGAAGATCCTCCAAACATCGAAAACCCACTAGAACAGGAAACTGTTACAAAAATACTAATAAACGAAAAACAAATTATCTTTGATATCCTCTTATTCATTTGTTGCCTCGTATCGAATACCTAATCATGTATACCCTTAAAATAAAAACATTATTCATTTTTCGCAAGCAAAACTCTTATCCTTTTTCGCTTTTTCTTCCTTTATCCTACCCAAAATAATACTATCTGCGTAACCATCAGCTGGAAGATTTATACTACGTTGAAATTTTTTTATTGCTTCCCTACTCTCTCTACCTATTATACCTTCTATATCTCCCTTATAAAAACCTAAACTACATAAACCTTCCTGCAATTCTTTCGCTTCATAATGTGTAAAATCTTCTCCTGAAGGATACTTATTCATTGATAAAAAACTTCTATTAACTATCCTATCCGCAAAATAACCTATCGCTAAACCATAATAAACAGAGTGGTTCCAATCTAAAATAACTTCAAAATTATTATAAACTAAAAACGCTGGACCTTTATACCCCATCGGAAGAACTAACTCTGAAATAATATCTGAATCTGGAAGATCTTGTTTATTCACATTCTTTACACCTAGCCTCTTCCATTCCCTTAACGGCCTCTTCTCACTTATATCTATCTCTAACCATGGAAAATCTACTGGTAAAATTACTCCCCTACCCCATACCTCTCCTCTTCGCCAACCAGCTGAAAAAAGATAATTCGCAGCAGAAGCAAAAGAATCTTCTATATCTTCTATAATGTCTACTCTGTTATCCTTATTATAATCAACCGCGTACTTATTATACGTCGATGGCATAAATTGAAAATTACCAAATGCTCCTGCCCAAGATGACTTCACATTACTGATATCTATCCCTTCTCTATCCATCATCTTTAACGCTTCAATAAGCTCTGAACGAAAAAAAAGCGGCCTACGATTATCTTTTGCTAATGTTAATAAAGAAGAACCAAGAATAAAATCTCCTTTATTCTTTCCAAAATTACTTTCCATTCCCCAAAATGCTATTAAATATTGCGGAGGTATACCATATTTCTTCTCTAACCTCTCTAATATCCTTAAATAACGAAAAAATAATCTTCTCCCTTCCTTTATACGATACTCTGGAACTACAATCTCTAGATATTCTGGAAAACTTAATCTAAACTCTGGTTGCTTCCTATCCAAATCTATTACTTTAGAATTTTCTTTCACGTTATTGAAAAATATATCTAAAGTCGCTGCGCTAACCCCAGATCCAATAGCTTCTACCCTAAACTCATCTTCCCACGATGTTCTAGATAATACTTCTCTATAACTAAAAATAAATAAACCTAAAACAATAAAAAATAAACGAAGCATTCCTTTCTCCTCAGAGAAAGATAATAATCATTACTTACTACTTTGTAAAAAACTTATTAAATTTAATATAATATTTCATTGTTGGTAGCGGAGGAGGGACTTGAACCCCCGACACACGGATTATGATTCCGTTGCTCTAACCAACTGAGCTACTCCGCCATTATGGTAAAGGAGCATCTTTTTATAAAATCTTACTTGTTATGTCAATACCTCTTTTTCTTTTTTATCTTCCCCTTTACATATTCTCTTATAATAAATTATAAGCTTAAAACCTTCTCTCCTTGCTTATAGCTTAATATCTTTATTCCTATCGTCTTTTCAACATGCTCCGAAAATATCTCCTTGCAACGTGGCGAAATATCAGAATTAATAAAATCCTTAAATATCTTAAGAGCTCTTGGGGTGTCTAAATCATTCCTAATACTTCTATCAAATTCATCTATACTACTAGAAAAACTCTTTAAATCTTTATACTCTACTATTGATGAATTCCCTTCTAAACTTAAGACCTTCTCTCTTAAAAACTCATATTCTTCCGCAGCTTCTTTTAATTTATTCCACGAAAATTTTATCCTATGATTATATTTACCTAGTAAAAAGAAATATTTTAAATCATTCGCTGTATAACCTGCTTCGATAACCCTTGATAAATCTATTTGACCTTTCCCTTCTTCTAAAAATCTTAACGAAGATATATGAAACCAATTATCAACCCATCTTTCTCCTAAAAATGCTTCACTTTGTAACGCTTCTGCTGCATGATGCATACTCTTATGTTCACTGCTTCCTCCATGAATATTCAAATGCCTACCACAATACTTTAACGCCATAACTGAACATTCTATATGCCAACCTGGAAATCCTTCACCTACTATCCCCTTCGGAGATGGATAAACTTTATCATATCTTGGATTGGGATATTTATTTGAATTGCCAAACCATAAAACAAAGTCTCTGTTATCCCTCTTCCCTAAAAAAGAGCTCTCTTTTACCATCGTAGGTAATGGAACATCCTTACTCTCAAAACTGCTCGTTGAAAAATAAAGATTATTATCATAAACATATGTGTAACCCTTAGACGTTAATTCATCTATTAATAATACCATGTCAGAAATATGCTCTGAAGCTCTACAAATTACACTCGGTTCTTCCAAACTTAATGCAGAAAATAACAAAAAAAACTCTTTCTCTAATACCTTGCTATCTTGCAATTCTTGCCACTTAGTGGTCGCTACATCTGTAATGTTCATAACATGATTTACTTCGTAACCTGAATTCCTTAAAACCCTTACTAATAAATCATACATCACATATATTCTTAACTTCTCTATCGGCATATAAACTGACCGTTTTTCTTCTGGATAAAAAGCCGTAAAACCACAAAAATATGCATTTATAACCCCACTATTGGAACAAATATACTCTACCCTATCCTCTCTATCCTTATTAAAGTCACTCCTCAACTTAACTGGAGATGCTTCTAAAAATAAAGAAAACCTTCCTCCTATCTCAGATCTCTCTGACATCTATTGGCTCCTCATCTATAACCATAAAAAAATATTGATAGCATATATCGGTAAATCAACAGGAACGATATATCTTCATTCCTTCTAAAACCACATCCTTAGAAATATAATTATCTTTTATCGGAAAATCTTCTGAATACTCTGACGTAAGATACTTCTTATTATCATCCGCAAAAACTGTAACTATATTCGAATCTAAACCTATTAATTCCTTCGCCTTCAAAACTCCTAAAAAATTAGCTCCAGAAGATATACCTACTCCTAAACCCAAAGAACGACTAAGCTTTTTCGACATTAAAACTGCATCTATCTCATTAACCGTTATAACTTCATCCATAGGATATTTAGATGCTATCTCTGGTATAAAACCATCTCCTATACCATAAATGAAATGTTGCTCATTCGCTCGACCCTTAGAAAGAAGTAACGAATTATCTGGTTCTAACGGAAAAACTTTTAATCCTGGATTTTTTTCCTTCAAATATGTTGCTATACCTACTATTGTACCACCTGTCCCTACTCCAGCTACAACTCCATCTGGAATAATCCCTAAAGGTAAAAGTTGCTTATATATCTCTCTACCTGTTGTCTGATAATGAGCCTCTACATTGTCTTGATTTGAAAATTGCTCCGTCAAAAAAACATTCCCTTTTGATGCAAATTTCTTAATTAAACCAAACATCGCCGTTAAACCTCCTTCCTCCTTAGATATCAGTCTAACTTCCGCTCCAAGACTCTTTATTAAATGCTTCCTCTCTTCCGTCATCCAATCTGGCATATAAATTACAACCTTGTGACCTAAAAAAGCTCCAACCGCAGAAATCGCTATACCTGTATTACCACTGGTACCTTCACATATCGTATCCCCTGTATGAATGATTTCCCTCTCATATGCTTTCTCTAACATATGCAATGCTATACGATCCTTTATTGAACCTGTATAATTATAATACTCTATCTTTGCATAAACTTTTGTTGCCTTACCTTTATATCTTAAATATATCTCCGCAAGAGGGGTGTTGCCTATCATCTGATGCAACGTGGCAAACTTTTCTTTAATACTAAATGTCATTCTTTTTTTTAAGCCTATGTTATTATCTATTATTGTTGTTCAAAAATATAATTTATATTTTATAAACAACAACTACCAGAGAAAATATCTTTTATATTTTTTAATACTTTTTCTTGCCTATACATTGTTTTTTCTCTACATTTAACATAGTTGTCTAATTTTAACGACACATTATACTACTTATAATTTAACTTATTTGCAAGAAAGTTTTTCTTTTATAAAGGCGAAATAAAAATGTCAGAGGTAATTTTTGCAGGTCCAGAAGGTCGTCTAGAGGGACGTTATCACAAAAGCGAAAACGAAAATGCTCCTATCGCTCTAATTCTACATCAAGAACCACCTAACGGAACAATGAATAATAAAGTCGTATATGCTCTATTCCAATCTTTCGTTAACCTTGGTTTCTCTGTATTAAGATTTAATTTCCGTGGAATTGGACACTCTCAAGGAAGCTTCGATGGTAATACTGGAGAATTGGCTGATGCAACTGCTGCCCTCGATTGGCTACAAATGGATAATAAAAATGCTAAAATTTGCTGGGTTGCTGGTTATTCTTATGGCGCTTGGATCGGAATGCAATTGCTAATGCGGAGACCTGAAATAAATGGCTTCGTTTCTGTTGCTCTCCCCGCAAACTCTAAAGATTTTTCTTTCTTAGCTCCTTGTCCAACTTCTGGAATGATTATACATGGGGCTAAAGATACATCTATACCTGAAGCTTCCGTTGCTGCATTAGCTGAAAAATTAGGTCATCAACGAAATATCGCTATTGATTATAAATTATTCCCTCATGCTGATCATAATTTTACAAATCATCTACGTGAAATTCATTCTGCTGTAATTGCTCATGTAACCGAAGCTCTAAAGAAAAAACCTAAAAAAATTACTAAACATAGAGCTAGTAAAAATCAATTACAAAAAGAAGAATAAAAATCTTCTTATGCTTTTGGGAGAATGCTATGTCTATATTCAAAAAAGATCTTAACATCGCCGTAATAATACCTTGTTATAATGAAGAGGCTACTATTGCTAAAGTGGTAACGGATTGTAAAAAATTCCTCCCAGAAGCAACCGTATACGTTTACGATAATAATTCTACTGATAATAGTATTCTATATGCTAAAAATGCTGGGGCAATAGTCCGAACCGAAAAGCGTCAAGGAAAAGGCTTCGTTGTATGTAGAATGTTCGCTGATATCGAAGCGGATGTTTATGTAATGCTTGATGCTGACTCTACCTACGATATTGCTGCCGCTCCTAATATGATTAAAAAGCTTATTGAGGAAAACCTTGACTTAGTAAATGGAATACGAATATCTCAAGAAAAAAAAGCTTATCCTTTCGGTCATAGATTCGGTAACTGGATGTTTAAAAAAATAGTCTCTCTAATCTTTAAAGCTCCAGTTTCTGATATATTATCTGGATATAGAGTCTTCTCTCATAGATATGTAAAAACTTTCCCTTGGCTATGCAAGGGCTTCGATGTGGAATCAAAATTAACTATTCATGCTATCGAAATGGATATACCTATGGCTGATATTGAAACAAAATATTTCCAAAGACCTGATGACTCTAAAAGTAAACTACATACTTATAAAGACGGAATACGAATATTATCTGCTATAATTCTTATGATGAAAGAAGAGCGATCTTTATTGTTCTTTTCTTTAATTGCTTCCTTCTTCTTAGCAATAGCCTTAATCCTTGGAATCCCTATAGTCATGGAATATTATGAAACTGGTATGGTTAGAAAAATCCCTACGGCTATTATTATTGTTGGCTTCCTAACTTGTGCTCTACTAAGTTTCGTCTGTGGTCTCATTCTAGATACAGTTTCTAGAGGACATAAAGAAAAAAGACGCTTAGCTTATTTAGCTTATCAACCAACTAAAAAAAATCCTTAATTATTACCTAATTTACTCGTATCTACACGATAAAGGAAAAAACCTCCTTCTGAAGTTATAGCTTCGGGAACCTTATTTAGCCATATCCGTATGTCTTTGCCTGTCATTATTTTACCATAAAGCTTTTTCGTATTCTTATCCGCTTCTTTCATGTAGCGTTTATCTTTCTTATAATTAACGGGAAGATAAATATCCGTAACCTTATGCTTTATTAAAAGATCTTTAACCTCTTCCATATCTTCCGAAAAAAACATTTTATGGGTATCAACTATCCCTTCTACATTACGATGATACGGGGTACCTATTACTGGACGAGCCGTTTTCCACATAACTTCTGGTCCTAAAAAAGTATCTGTTAAAACTGCCCCTTCCCTCCCCTCTAAAAGTGGTCTTATATCCTTAAAATCACTAACTATCTCTGTCTGATTAAAATTAAAATCTCCTTTTATAAGAATTTCTGTCCACTGGAAAATCGTAGCAAAAAATAATGGTCCAATAAATGAGCCTAACATTAAAAACATTATAACATTTGGTATCTTCGCTTTCGGATCTTCATATACTCTTGTTTCTAAAAGCCTTAAACGCGAAAATAAAATAATCGGAAAAATTGCAAAAATTCCTGCATACATTGCAAATCTTATACTAAAACAACTTAACAAGAAAAAAACGATTAAAGGAATAAACATAAATAATAACCATGTAATATCTGTTTTTCCTCCTCTTATTAACCAAAATAAAACCCAAAATGCTATTAATGGAACCAAAATATATTCTGACGCCATTACTGGACTATAAAAAGCTGACATAAGCTCTGCTACTCTCCAACTCCATACTGCTTGTATCTCATGACTTATCGGAGGAGAAATTATCGTTTCAATCCCTACAACGCTTATTAAAAAAAATATCGATAGGCTACTTGTTAAAAATAAAATAAAAATGCGTTGTATAAAATCTTTCCTTGAAAACTTACTCATAATAATAATCGAAAGATATGTAAGTGCTGTAATTAATACTCCAAGAAGCGATATCCTGCCATTATCATAATAAAAATACCCTTCATATGGAGGATTGATAAGCCAACCAGCAAAAACTGTCATAAACATATACTTAGAAAAAATCTTAGCTTCTCTAACTCCATATCCTTTAATAACCCAAACCATTAAAAGAAAGCATAAAAAAGAATACCCTAAAAATAATCCTTCTATCGCTATCCATACTGATATTCCTGCAAAAAAACCTCCTGCAGATATTGTGCGTTCATCTTTAAACGCAAAATAATGTAAAAATAAGGATATCTCTATAACACTTAATAATGCCATAACTGAATGATGATCTGGTCTGCCCCAAAAAAATATCTGTAAAAGAGAGTATTGAGATAATAAAAGACCTACTCCTAATCCTCTTAAAACAGGTCCAAAATATGGTCTTAAACCCCATAATAAAACTAAACTAGAAATAAAACCTATAATCGGAGAAAATATTGCTCCACCACAATAAATAGCATCCCTTAATGGCATGAAAAGCATAAATGGAAAGGAAATAATTAGCCATAAAATATCAACTGGACGTGTCCAATGTAAAACTTCTCCTAAAGGATAATTTGAATGAATAAATAGCGCTTCTTTCCAAGAACCGCCTTCTATAAAATCGATAATTCTAATTGCTCTCATAAAATTATCTGTATCTTTATAGTCACCGTTCCATGCGCTATATGATGCTCCAAACAAAATAATTATCAAAATACTTATAAATAAATATTCATATTTACGATATATTTCTAACATCTTTCTGTATTCCTTTTGATCCTATCTACACCCTCTTTTTGCCTTATCCTTATCTACCCTATAAAGATAAACCTTAAAAGCTTCTCCTAAAGGATCCTTTATTAGCCAACAGGGTAAATTCTCTCCTCTTATCAATCTACTATAAAACTTATCTTCTTTATCCCAAAAATCTTTAAAATATTCTAAATCAAAAAGTCCTGGCAAAAATATATCTCCTATATCATGTTCTAAAACTAATTGCCTAACTTCTTCCATATCTTCTGAAAAAAATATTTTATGCGTATCAACTATGCCTTCTACATTACGATGATATGGCGTACCTATTACTGGGCGCTCTGCTTCCCATATTATCAATGGACCATAAGAAACTTCACTTAAAACACTACCTGACTTTCCTTTTAATGCTATGCTATAAAAATCTTTTGAAACTAATCCTAGATACATATTATTTGTATAAGACCATAACGAACTTATTATAAATGTATAAAAGCATAAAAAAATCCAAATAAAATTCTCAATGTAATGCCTATTTTTATCCGAAAAAAAACTTATATATTTTTCTTTTATGCTCGATTGCTTTAAACTCATATCTATTGCAAAAACAATTGTTAATATCGCAAAAATTAATGCATAACTAGAAAAACGAACTCCAATAATATAGCTTAAAATTGTATATGTCGTTAAACAAAAAAGAAAAAAATAAAACAAATATCTATTTTCTTTAGCAAAAAAAACCGAAAAAATACCAATTAAAATACCTACTAATGGAATAAATCCATAATAAAAGAAAAATAATATACTATGAACTGGGGTATACAACTCTGTAACCCTTGATGCCCATATTCCTTTTATTTCTTCAGGAAAAGGAGATAAAATAAAAAACGAAATTTTATAAAATTGCAATCCTATTAAAACTGACAATAATAAGAAAATTAAACTAATCCCTATTTTCTTATAAACTGATAAAAATAAATATCTATCCGTTATAACTTTGATAGATAAAACACTCAAAAAGCTTAATCCAGAAACTAAAATATATAAAATAGATAAACGACCATTGTCTGGATAAAAATACCCTTCATATGGAGGATTTAATAACCAACACAATAAAAGGATAAAGAAAAAAAAGCCCTTTAAATAAACTAAAGTTAATAACCTTTCTTTGTCTATTAACCACATAAAAAATATAAAACTAAAAAATAGATAACTTAAAAAAATACCTTCTGCCGCTATCCATACTGATAAACCTAAAGCAAAACCTAATAAAAATAGGTAATCTAATCTTCTAAATTTAAAATATCTTAAAAAAACGGAAATAGATAATATAGATAAAAATAAAAGTAATGAATGATGATCTGGTCTCGTAAAAATATAAACTTGAATTATTGGTATTTGTAAAAGAAAAAGAAATAATGATAAAAAACGTAACTTTAATGGCAAATATGGCTTTAAACCCCATACTAATACTAAAACACTAAGAATCTCCATCAAAGGAGAAATAAAAAAACCTGAAATAAAAACCGCTTCTTTTTCTTCCATAAAAAACATAAAAGGATATGAAATAATCAGCCACAAAATATCAAATGGTCTTGTCCAATGCAAAACTTCTCCTTGCGGATAATTAGAATGCATACTTTTAATTTCAAACCAAGAAAAATTATTAAATAAATCAAGAACTCTTTGCGCTCTCATAAAACAATCAGGATCTCTATAAAAAAATGAAGAAAATAAAACTCCACAAAAAATAACTCCTAATGTTAATAAAAAAACATTAACAAGTTCATATTTACTAAAAAAATTAAACATGTATTACCTAAAAACACTAATAATACTTAATGATTTATTGTTTATTTCTTGCTCTACTTTATAAATATCTTTATTTATACCTTTAGTCATCTCTGCAAAAACTCTTACTTCAGAACCTCTTTCTAAAAAGCCCTCAATCGCATACCTTACGCAATAATCTGCAGCAAGCCCTACTATATCTACTCTCCAACCACAAAGAGAAATCGGAAAAAACTTATCTCGATGAATAAAAACATCATCCCTATTATTACTTATACAAAATAAGTTTTTATATACCTTTATTACTTCTTCATCTCCTTTATTGGCTTCTCTAATCTCACATAAATGATCTGTTTTTTCTTTGCTCCACATCGAAAAAGAATTCTTATTCATAAAATATACTGGTATACCTTTACTCTTCAACGACGATAAATCAATAACTATACTGGCTCCTTTACTTCCATACATACAATGCTCTGGAAACATCTCTCCTTCTTTACTGTTTTCGTACTCACCTGAAAAATGCAAATCATTTACTACTAATATGTAATCGTATTTAGTTGTGCTAATATTATCTATATACTCTTGTAAAAAAGAAATAGTACCCTCTCCCCCGGGAACGTATAACTTTCCATCAGGCATCGTAAAATCGTAATTCATATCATTTATAAGAAAAATTTTCATCTATTCCTTCCCTTAAATCCAAAATAGATGAAGATGTATCATAGATAAAACTAAAAAAAAACTATTAATCCATTGAATGCGGATCTCTTGCTATTTCTTGCGCTCTAGCTCGGATTATTCTTAAAAGAAAATTCGTACCTGTATAATCCTCTCCATACTTTCCTTTTAAAAAATCTTCCGTCTCTCTACGCACTAATCTCAATTTCTTCTTATCTAGAGAAAATGTCTTATCATCACTTATTAAGTTAGCTAGTAAATATTCGTTGTTATATAATATAAAATCTTTATCATTACGTGGCTCAAAACTTAAAAACGGCTTCTTAATCAATTTTATTTTTTCTGATATGATCTTATCATATTCTTTAAGTGCAACCTCTGCTTCATCTTTATTTATACCAAGAAAAACTTTAACCTCAACCTTACCATCTGGGTACTCTTTCTTTTCTTTTTTCTTTGTACTGAATATGTCTATAGCCTGATCTATTGAGCTTCTAACTCCATCTATTTTATCTTCCGGGGCTGGAAAAATAAAGGTAGCCCACCAACCTTTACCACATTTACACTCCCCTCTACATTGAGAAATACACCCACAACTACTAACTTTATCTAAAATTAAAACATCTAAAACATCGTCTCTTGACATTTTTTCTCTCTTATTTGATTGTTTTTCTTAAATTAGCAAAAATCTATGACAAAAACAACAATAAAAAAAAGTATTCATACCTATTTTTTGGCAAGATTATTGCATACACTTTTTTTATCTATAACTAAAAAAGGAAATTAAAATGACTTCTATTCCTTTATCTGCAAATGTTAGACAAACTTTGTATGCTCTAAAAAACTTACAAAATCTTACAGCTCAAACTTCTTTACGCTTAAACACAGGGAAAAAAATAAATAGCGTAACTGATGATATGCCAGCTTATATCAAATCAACAACTCTTTCGACAAGAGCTGCTGAAATAAATAAGTTATTAGATACTGCCCAACAAAGTATTCAAATGATTAAAGTTGCTCAAGAAGGTTTAACTCAAATATCTTCTTTCCTAGAAAATGCTAAATCAATGGCAAATCTTGCCTTAGGAACTAATGCAGAAACATCTATACTTCAAGGAACTGTTGCTTTTAACTCTACGGATCAAGTCATCACTAATATTCCAAATATAAATCCTGGAGATTCTTTTGTTATAAAAACAGGATCTATAAATACTGCCGAGACTAACAAAGGTAATTTTTCTCCAAATCAAACAATTAATGAACTTGGTATTGACACAGGAGAACCACTCTACATTAGAGTAGGAAATGAAGAATGGAAAGAAATTATCCCCTCCTCTCCAAATATGACCTTACAACAATACATAGATAGTATTGAAAAAAACATCGGTAAAGATAAAATATCCGCAGAAATTAAAAATGGAGAAATCATTATTAGTGCCAAAAATAGCGATACTATCTTAATCCAAGATAATCCTTTTAATATCCCAGAAAATCCAAATATTGCATCAACTCTAGGATTTGACACTGGAAATCTTATCAATATAACAGACGGAATGTCTATTAAAGACTTAATCAATGAAATAACTAAAATAGATGGTATAAATGTAAGTTTTACATCTGATAATAAATTAAAAATAACTGATGAATTTGGGCGTAACATACTAATATCTGACTTACAAGGACAATCTGCTCAGACTTTAGGTATTGAAGGTTCAGCTTTAAATGGAAGAGAAACAAATAAAACTTATGCTGAAGCTTTTAATGATAATATCGAACAAATCAATTCTATCGTTATGGACTGTTATTATGGCGGTATTAATTTATTAGAAGGAGATAGCTATACTTCATATTTTGATGAAAAAAGACAAAATAGTTTCACAATAAATGGTATTAACGCAAACTCTGAAGCGTTAGGATTAACTAAAGCTGAAAATAATTGGGAAAATAAAGAAGATATTGAAAAATCTTTAGCTCAATTAGAACAAGCTTTATCTCAGATTAATTATACAAGCGAAATATATGCCCATAACTTTAATACTGTAACTGCTTCAACTGATTATATGCAAAATTTAAAAGAAACAATCGTTTTTGCTTCTGATACAATAGTTGCTGCAAATAATGAAGAAGAAGCTGCTAAACTATTAGCTTTAGATATTATGCAAAATATGTGTATAAATGCTTTAAGTTTAAGCTCTCAATCAACTAATTCCATATTAAAAATATTTGGATAGTTTTCCTTGTAGACTTTATCTTAGTTTTATGCAAATCTTCTTTATAGGTAGAAAGCCTTATAAAGAAAGGGAAAGAAAATGCCCCTAAAAATTGAATTAAAACCTGGTGAACGGCTTATTGTAGGTAATGCTTT
>CALXRE010000099.1 GCA_944390645.1 uncultured Alphaproteobacteria bacterium
TATAGTAGTATCATAATAATCAGCAGCGTTTCCTGTAAGAGTTAAAGCAGAAGAATATGTGGCATTTATAGTCATTGTTTGACCATTAGGGCTTTGAGAAAATTCTAAAGATATTCCACTAGCAGAAAAGCGTTCAGGTTCTTTTGCATTAAGATTAAGTTTGGAGACTAAGCGTTCTACTAACTTAGTTTGATCTACTTTGTCTCCATTAATAAGATCTGTGATATCGATATTTACGACAGAGCCTACGACAGTATTATCTCCAGTATTATTAAAGCAATAAAGTTTATTATCGATAGTAAGGGTTTTATTTAAGTAATCGTTTGCATCGTCACTAGTAAAATCGATACGACCTGTATTTTTAATTTCCCAATCTATTTCTGGGATTTCAAATACACCTGTTGGGATTCCAGTAACAGGATCGACATTTGCTGCACTTTGTCTTACCGCCAAGGTTTTACTTGCATCGATTGTCAATGTAGCACCAGAATTAGATTGATTTATAGTTAATGTTGTATCATCAGCAGTAAATCTACCTCCTCCAGGGATAGTTGTTTCCATAGCTTTTTGTAATTTAGTTACAACATCAGGGATACCTCCAATAGAAGCAGGGGATACATCTACGGTTACTAAAGTTTCTTGAGCTGATGGTATATAAGTATTGGTTCCATCAGTAGAAAATTCAAAGACATATGTTTTAGCATCATCTCCAGTTCCATTTGTAACTTTTATGACACTATGGTTAGCAGGAACACTAGTAAACTCAAGTTGACCACGAGCCGAATAGACTTGTCCTTTTGTTGTGTAAGTTTTTACTGAAGCTGCACCATCAGGGATTTGTAAATCAACTCCCCAAGAGTTAGAGCTTTCTTTTTCATAAAGGAAGTTCATGTTATGAGAATTGCCAAGAGAGTCATATATTAATACGGCAATATTTTGATTTTCTCCTATTTCAGCCGAAGAAGGTAAATTTGCACCAAAGCTTATATTTTGAGTAGGAGAAGCAGTTCCACCAAGAGTATTTAAATTTACAGGCTTTAAGTTTGTGTTATCAATAATATTGTCATTTACATAGACGGTATTTCCAGCATCATCTTTATAAGCTTTCATATATGTTACATCGCCTATTTTGACCAAGGAGGCATTTGGGTTTCCATCCCAAGCCATCAAAGGCCAAGCTTGCATATAAAAGCCTCCAGTATTTTTCAAATACCCATTTTCATCGGTATTGAAAGATCCAGCACGAGTATATGCCCACATATCATTAGATCCAGGGTTAGCACTCTGGTTCACAACAAAGTAACCATCTCCGGAAATACCGAGGTCTGTTGAAGAAGATGAAGCAGATAACAAACCTTGAGCACTTATTGAAGCAGAAGGTCTATGTTGGACACCTCCAGCAGAATACTGAGTTTTAGACATTTGGCTAGTGACCAAAGTTTGAAAAGAATTATTGGCACCTTTATAACCTATAGTATTTATATTTGTTATGTTATCGGAAATGGCTCCCATGGCGCTAGATTGAGCAGCCAAGCCAGAAACTCCCGAATATAATGCACCATATAAACTCATTTTTTCCTCCTTTTTTTATCTTTTTCATAATTTTTATGAAGAAAGTTTTTTCAAATTTAAGTAGTTTCCTGATTTTTCTTTACGGTTTCGTGAACAGCCAATATTTGCGATAAATCAACAACAACATCTCCCATTCCAATTGCTAAGCTTTCGCCATCGTTGGCAATTCCAGTAACTTTTCCAAAGACGGTAACGGCAGAATTAACAGTTTGACCTCCAGATAGGGCCGTTACGGTTATTTTATAAGCACCATCTTCAAGTTTATTCCCATTTGCATCTGTTCCGTCCCATTCCATAGTATGTTTTCCTGCACTTCTTTCTGCGGGGAGAGCGGCAACGACTGCACCAGAAGAATCTGATATTGTTATCATGCAAGTTTGAGCATCTTCTTCTAATATATAGTTGAATTTAGCATATCCATCTTGTAAAGGAGCATAAGAAGTATCTACTTGTACGGTTTGTCCCATGTATCCTAAAGCTTGAGTAGTTGCATTTTGGTTTGTAAGGTTTATAAGTTTTTCCAAGTTACTATTCATAGTAATGCTTTGTTCTACTTCTGAATATTGTACTAATTGATTAGTAAATTCAGTAGAATCCATAGGGCTTAAAGGATCTTGGTTTTTAAGTTGAGCCACCAATAAAGTTAAGAAAGTATCCATGTTTGAAGCAAGTTTTTGAGCAGAAGTCTGACTCGCATTTGTGCTTGCAGCGGCTGTTACGGCATCGGTTGTGGAAGCTGTTCCATATATACTCATTTTACCCTCTCTATACCTTTATGTTAACGGCATAAAGACCGTTTTCATCGCTATGAATAAAATCTTCACCAAAAAGTTCTGGCTCTTCTTTGAAGGAATTTTCCTCTTGAGAGAGGAGAATTTTTTGCTGATGATTTTCTGTGAATTGTTGTTGTCCACTTTGTTGATTTTCTCCTTTAAGCTGGAAGCTTAAAGAATTATCTTTCACATCGAAGCCAGCATCGGCTAGAGCTCGTTCAAGAATTCGGACATCTTTTTGTAAGATATCAAGGGTTTCAGGTCTAGAAGCAGTAATAGAAGTTTTTAAATGACCATTATTTCCTACTTCCATTTTAACTTCGATAGATCCGAGTTCTTTAGGTTTTAGGTTTATTTTTATTTTATCAAGACCTTTTTCTTTATCTGCGGCTTTTGATATATTTACTTTAATTTGTTCGATTATATTTTGCCTAATATGCTGAGGAATATTTGCGGTTTTCTGAGCATTTACAGTTTTTGCTAAAGTATTAGTTTTATCGGCTATTGCGTTTGGCTGGATAGTTACATTAGTTTTAATTTTTACGGTATTTTGATTTTCCGTACCGTTAATTAGTTCAGCTTTAAAGGTTCCATTTTTAGCATTAATATTTTGAGCCGTTATAGCTTGGTTTTCAGTGGTTATTCCTGTATTTAGTAAAGAAGAAGTTTTTACCATATTTTGGTTTTCTGGATTTTTTATTGTTTGTCCGTCATTGAGTGTAGAATTAATAGGTTTTACAGCATTTTTAGCATCTGTTTTTACTATAGGTAATTCAACGTCCATCTCTGGCTCAATGGCTTCAAAAGAATAATCTTCAGCATTTAAAGTAGTTTTTTTAGGTTGTATTGATGGTTCAATATTTTGTTTTATTTTAACTTCTACTTTTAAAGTATCATTTGGGTTGGCAATAGCAGCAAGTTGTTGTTTTTGAGAATCTAATATAGATTTTGCAATTACTTGTTCTGACGCTTTTTCTGTTTTTGGTATTTCGTAATTTTTAGCGTCGAGATTAAGATAAGTTTTTTCTTGATTTAAAGGGGTGGACTCTGGCATTCTGCCAGAGTTAGTAAGATCTGTATCTTTAGAGTTTAAAGCCACCTTTATTGCCCGTTCTGGGAACATTGATTGTTGAGTTTCTGTATCTTGTATTTGTAAAGGAATATTATCTACTTTTTTCGGTAGAACGATATTTTTTTCTTGTGTATTTGTTTTTGGGTTCAATTCCTGTTCTAACAAAGGAGAAGGTGTTACAGTTTTTTCAATATTAACAGGTTCTTTT
>CALXRE010000100.1 GCA_944390645.1 uncultured Alphaproteobacteria bacterium
CAATTAAACCAAGATTAGAAAAAGTAATATTTTTTTGCAAAAGAGCATGAGTTCCAATAACTATTTCCATACGTCCCTCAGCCAACTCTTTTTTTGTTATGGATACTTCTTTAGATGTTACCATTCTTGATAGTTGTCCAATACGGATAGGGAGGCCATTAAATCTTTGAATAAAAGTATCATAGTGTTGGCGAGCAAGTAGAGTTGTAGGAACAACTATTGCCACTTGAAAGCCCGCCATAGCAGTTACAAAAGCAGCTCGTAGAGCGACTTCAGTTTTCCCAAATCCAACATCTCCACAAACGAGCCTATCCATAGGTTTTTCAGAGGCTAAATCTGCAAGAACGTCTTGAATAGCTTTTTGTTGATCATCAGTTTCCACATAAGGGAAACGAGAAGAGAATTCTTCATACAATCCTTCAGGAGGGGTTATAGGATCAGTTTTTCGTAAATATCTTTCCGCAGCTATTTTCATCAGACGAGCCGCTATTTCTTTAATTCTTTTTTTAAGGCGAGCTTTTCGCATTTGCCAGCCTTGCCCGCCAAGTTTATCAAGATTTACTTGATTATCTTCTGAACCAAACCTAGAAAGGACATCAATATTTTCAACTGGAACAAATAACTTATCTTTATCAGCATAGAGGATGCAAAGACAATCATGAGGAGCCCCGCCAGCTTCAATGGTTTGTAGTCCTAAATATCGCCCTATTCCATGTTCTATATGAACGACTAAATCTCCTTCATTTAATGTTGATATATCGTTGATAAAGTTTTCATTTTTTCTTTTTTTACGGATTGGTCTAGCGATTTTATCACCAAGAATATCTTGTTCAGTAAGCACACATAAATCATGGCTTACAAATCCTCGTTCCATTGGTAATACAACAATTGCAGGAGTAGTTATTGGTGATTTTAGTACTTCATCGAAAGAAGAATATATTGGTATATTTATTCCATTTTCTTTAAATAGAAGGGATAATCTATTTGCTGTACCAGAAGAAAAGGCTGTAATTAAAGTCCTTTTTTCAGATTTTATTTCTTGGTTTAAATATTTTTTAACTTCTAAGAATAAATTAGCCTCAGGATTAACACGGATATCAGCAAAATCATGAACAGCTTTTGCTTCTTCCTCTTTTTTTTCTCCCTTATAGAAAGGGGATAATTCATAAGCGTTAGGAGCAGATAAAATACCTTCATATTCAGCTTCAGATATAAACATATCAACAGGAGGAACAGGTCTATATATAAAAGATCCTTCCAAATTATTATTTAAAGCTTGTATACGAGCGTCATAGAAGTCAGCAATTTGTTCTTGTCGAGCCCTTGCAGCTTGGATAGCTTGGAAATCGGTTGTTATGAATACATCAGAAAGATAAGAAAAAATAGATTCTAATTTAGGATAAAACAAAGGTAACCAATGTTCCATTCCAGAAAATTTTTTACCTATAGATATACTTTCATACAAAGGGTCACCTGCAATCATAGAACCAAAGAGTTCTCGATAATTTTTTCTAAAAGATGAAATAGCGTCTTCCGTTAAAGCTATCTCATTTGCAGGAGTAAAAGTAAATTCTCTAATATTTTCATAACTTTTTTGAGATACAGGATCAAATATACGAATTACTTCTAATTCGTCACCGAAGAAATCTAAACGTAAAGGATTAGAGTTTCCGGGAGGAAAGATATCAATAATTCCTCCTCGTATAGCATATTCTCCCTCATCCATGACTTGTTGAGAACGAGTATAACTATTGTTATTAAGGAATTTTTCCAACTCAAAAATATCTATTTTAGCTTTTTCTTTTATAGGGAAATAATTTCCAAGAAAGAATGTTTTAGGAGGGATTTTTTGTAAAGAAGCATTAACTGTAGTTAATATTATTCGAGGAGTTTTTGGATCAGGATTATTTGCAATTTTTGATAAAGTACTTACTCTTTCAGATATTATACTTATGTTTGGAGAAACTCTGTCATAAGGAACCGTATCCCAGGCTGGAAAAGAAAGTATTTGTACATCAGGATTAAAGAATTTGATACCTTCAGCAAGCCAAGCTAAACGAACATCAGATAGAGCTATATGAAGAATATTTTGATGTTTTTTAGCTAAGTTAGCCAAGAATATAGCATCATATCCATCGGGAACTCCAGATATTATTTTCATATTTTTAACTACGAGTCATTTTTAAGAATTTATCTCTACGCATAGCTTTTATTCTATTTTCAGGGATATTTTTAAACTCATTTAAGGCTTTTTTCAGAGCCTCTTCGACAGATTTTATTACGATCTCACGATGTCTATGAGCTCCGCCTAAGGGTTCAGGGATGATTTCATCTATAATATTCATTTCCTTTAAATCCTGAGCCGTAAGTTTTAAAGCTTCAGAAGCAGTTTTTGCCATTTCTCTATCTCTCCAAAGGATTGAAGCACAGCCTTCAGGAGATATTACAGAATAAATAGAGTGTTCCAACATAATTATTTTATTTCCCGTTGCGAGAGCAATAGCACCACCAGATCCTCCCTCTCCTATTATACAAGCGATTAAAGGCACATCTATACTTAGAGCAGTTTCAATACAAGCAGCAATTGCTTCACCTTGCCCTCTTTCTTCCGCATCTATTCCAGGATAAGCCCCAGCAGTATCAACTAAAGTAATCACGGGTAGCTTAAAATGATTAGCCATTTCCATAAGTCTTTTAGCTTTTCGATATCCTTCAGGTTTTGCCATACCAAAATTATGAGAGATTCTGGTTTCAGTATCAGAACCTTTTTCAAGCCCAATAACCATTACAGAAGTATCATCAAATCTAGCAAGACCTCCGACAACAGCTTTATCTTCAGCAAACAATCGATCACCAGCTAAAGGAGTGAATTCTTTAAATAAAGTTGAAATATAATCCATACAATGAGGTCGATTCGGATGTCTTGCAATTTGGGTTTTTTGCCAAGGAGATAGTTTAGAATATATTTGCCGTATTTGCTTATTTAACTTGCCTTCCAAATGACTAACTTCGTCAGCAATATTTATACCTTCTAGTCCGTTCAACCTACGAAGTCCTTCTATTTTGTTTTCCAATTCGATTATAGGCTTTTCAAAATCAAGGAGATTATTAGGGATATTTTCACTTACATTCATGATAAAACTTTCTTAATTGATTAAAAAAAACTCGTAATTTATTATCATATTTTATAAAAATTAAAAAATGCTTTTCTGAAAAAGGAAAAGAAGTCTACAATCACCATGTATTATTAACAAGGGAAATATGGGGAATAGATGCGAGTATTATCAATAATTTTTTTTAGTTTTGCTATAATAGGCTCTATTTTTTGGCTTTCAGCTAGTGGTGTATATATAGAATCCAGAGTTGGCTGGGAGAATCTTATTACAATGAATCCTTCAGATATTGCGTTTTTTATGACAGCTGTTTTTTTACCTATAACGGTTTTATGGGTTATCATAGGATTTATTTATTATGCAAAAGTTATAAATAAGCAGTTGTACTTTTTAGAAGGACTTTTTAATCAATTAAGGGGCAATTTTATTCAAAACGATAACATATTAAAAAATCTTATAAACATTCAAGAAAGTAATAATAATAATGATATACTTAAAAGTTTAGATATAGCGTTTTCCGACTTGAATAATATTATAGCAGAGATTGCTGTTCGTTTTGGTATAATGCGTAAGACATCAGAAGATTCTTTATGGGAAAGAGTTAGTCAAGGTAATCGTTGGGCTTTTTCTCAAATTGTATTAGAGAATGCAGAAGAAACAGATGATTTTGATGAAGCATTAAAAAAGAGGATGAGTAGAGATGAAAAGTTATCAAAAGCCGTAGAACTTTTTTTACGTCGTTTTGAAAAGATTATTCAACAGCTAAATTTAAGTGATTTGAATCGTCCTTTTATAGATATTATTGAAGAAGGAGAATTAGGAAAGCTATATGATCGTTTATACAAAATCGTTAATAGTGATAAGGAAATAAAAGAAGGTTCAAAAAAAATTCCTCATATAGAAGAAGCAACTAACACTAATGATATAGCTATGGAAAGTACTTTTCATAAGGCATTGTTTGGTACTTCAGATGGAGAGCAAGAAACGGGGATTTTTTCAGAAGGAGCTAATATTGATTTTTCACCAGTTTTTGATGAAGATGAAATAGTGACTATAGAAATAAGCAATCAAAAAGAGACACTTAAAGAAGATACCGCAAAGGAGAGCTTAGATTACGATTGGGAAGCAAGGAAGAAAGAAATATTAGCAAAATATAGTAAGGACAAAGAAAATAAAGAAGATTTCAGTAACCTATCTTTTTTAAAGAATAAAGATTGGAACAACTGATATATGAAAATAATTTTTTTAATTTTTGGTATAATTATTTTTGCTAGTAATTTGTCATTAGAAAGTGAAGCCTATAAGACAGTTCCTATTCATGGGATTTCGATGCATGGAGAGCCAAAATATTCTGAGGATTTTAAATATTTTGATTATGTGAATCCAGATGCACCAAAAGGAGGGAGATTAAATCTTTATTCTTTTGGAAATTTTGACAATTTAAACCCCTATATATTAAAGGGTATACCGCCATCGGGTATAGAGCTAACATTTGATACATTAATGGCATCAGCTAAAGATGAGCCTTTTAGTGAATATGGTTTGCTTGCAGAAAGCATAGAAGTACCAGAAGATCGATCTTATATAGCCTTTAACTTAAGGAAGGAAGCGGTTTTTCATGATCGTACACCTGTTACAGCAGAAGACGTAGTATTTTCTTTTAATGTATTAAAAGAAAAAGGGAATCCTTTGTATAGATATTATTATGCCAATGTATCAGAAGTTAAAGCAACCTCACCTCATCGAGTTTTATTTATTTTTGATAAAGGAGTGGATAATAGAGAACTTCCGTTAATTTTAGGTCAACTTCCTGTTTTTTCAGCCAAGTCATGGGAAGGAAAAGATTTTGCATCTACGACATTAACGCCGATTTTAGGTAGTGGACCATATAAGATATCTAGTTTTGAGCCAGGAAGATATATTGTTTATGAGAGAGATCCAGATTATTGGGGTAAAGATTTACCAGTAAACAAAGGAAGTTATAATTTTTCTCAAATAAGGTATGATTTTTATAGAGACACGACAGTTTCTTTAGAAGCCTTTAAATCAGGGGTTTTTGATTTAAGGATAGAGAATGAAGCAAAGAAATGGGGGAATGGTTATAAATTTCCCGCATATGATAAAGGTTTAGTAAAGAAAGTAGAATTTCGTCATCACTTACCAAGTGGTATGCAAGGTTTTGTTTTTAATACTAGACGAGATATTTTTAAGGATAGGAAAGTAAGAGAAGCGTTAAGTTATGCTTTTGATTTTGAGTGGTCGAACAAACATCTTTTTTACGATTTATATAGCAGGACTAAGAGCTATTTTGATAATTCAGATATGGCAGCAAAAGGTCTCCCATCAGGAGATGAACTAAAGCTTTTATCTTTATGGAAAGATAGTTTACCAGAAGAAGTTTTTACAAAAGAATATATTCCGCCTAAGACAGATGGGAAAGGAAATATTCGCCCAAATCTTTTAAAAGCATACAAATTATTAAAAGAAGCAGGATGGGAATATAAAGAAGGCAAGTTAAGGAATTTGCAAGGAGACGTATTTAAGTTTGAGATTATTATTGATTCAGCAAATGCTGGAGCATGGGAAAGGATCACGCTTCCTTTTGTTAAAAATTTACAGCGATTAGGTATAGAAGCGAAAGTTAGGGTTATAGATGTAACCCAATATCAAAATCGTATAAACAGCTTTGATTTTGATATGATAACCGCTATATGGGGACAATCTCTTTCTCCAGGTAATGAGCAACGTTCTTTTTGGAGTAGTTCATCTGCGGAACAAAAAGGCAGTAAGAATTATGCAGGGATTAAAGATGTAGCAGTTGATTCGATGATAGAGAAGATAATTTCAGCAAAAGATGATAAAGCATTAAAAGCTGCTGTTAGAGCGTTAGATAGGATTTTACTATGGGGTTATTATGTTATTCCACAATGGCATAGCAAAGTTACAAGGATTGCTTTTTGGGATAAGTTTGGTATACCCGATGAGATTCCACTACAAGGAGTGGATATAATGACTTGGTGGTATGATGAAGAGAAAGCCTCTCGTATAGAAAGAAAAAAGAATGAGGAGGAAAAGCAGTGAGTGGCTATATTTTAAAGCGTTTAATGCTTATTCCAGTTACTTTATTTTTAATAATTAGCATAAACTTTATTTTCGTTCAAATAGCACCAGGAGGACCTGTTGAGCAAGTTATAGCTAAATTAGAAGGTAGAAATATTGATGCTTCAGCTAGGTTTTCTGGTAGTGGATCAGGGATAGATAGCAGTAAAGCATCTCTTTCTTCGGATAGTAAATATAAAGGAGCACAAGGTCTTGATCCAGAACTTATAAAAGAACTTGAGAAACAATTTGGTTTTGACAAGCCTGTTTACGAACGTTTTCTTATTATGATTAAGGATTATCTTTGTTTTAATTTAGGGGAAAGTTATTATAGGAATATAAAAGTAACAGATTTAATTATAGAGAAATTGCCAGTTTCTTTGTCTTTAGGGTTATGGAGTACTCTTTTAATCTATCTTATATCTATTCCACTAGGCATAAAAAAAGCCGTTAAGGAAGGCTCTAAGTTTGATATTTTAAGTAGTTGGTTTGTTATTATAGGATATGCGGTTCCTGCTTTTTTATTTGCCTTAGTTTTGATTATATTTTTTTGTGGAGGTAAATATTTAGATTGGTTTCCGTTAAGAGGATTAGTATCAGATAATTGGTCGGATCTTTCCAGCATAGATAAGATAATAGATTATTTTTGGCATTTAGCCCTACCCGTTACTTCTATAGTTATAGGAGGTTTTGCGGCATTGACGATGCTTACAAAGAATTCCTTTTTAGATGAATTATCCAAACCATATGTAATGACAGCAAGAGCAAAGGGAATGAATGAAAGACAAGTTTTATATGGTCAAATTTTTCGTAATGCGATGCTGATAGTTATAGCAGGATTTCCCACATCTTTAATAAGTATTTTGTTTTCTGGTTCATTACTTATAGAAGTTATTTTTTCTTTAGACGGTATAGGTCTTTTAGGATTTGAATCTGTTATGAATAGAGATTATCCAGTAATGTTTGGAACCTTATATATTTTTGGTCTTATAGGTCTTTTGCTAAACTTAGCGAGTGATTTAACATATCATTTAGTTGATCCTAGGATAGATTTTAGGAGGAATAATGTTAATTAATCCGCTTTTTCGTAGCTATGTTAAGAAATTCAAAACAAATAAAAGAGGTTATTATTCCTTTATTATTTTTATGGTAATTTTTATTTTAAGTTTATTTGCAGAATTTATAGCTAATGATAAACCTCTGTTAATAAGCTATAATGACAAGTTATATTTTCCAATTATAAAATCATATCCAGAGACCACTTTTGGAGGCATTCTACCTACTCCGACAGATTATCAGGATTCATTTATTATCGAACAAATAAATTCTCATGGTTTTATGATAATGCCACCAATACCCTTCAGTTATAATAGTATAAATTACAAAGTTGAAGGACATGTTCCCTCTCCTCCTTCATTAGTTAATTTGTTAGGTACGGATGATCAAGGTAGAGACGTTGCAGCAAGACTTATTTATGGCTTTAGAGTATCTGTTTTATTTGGAATTATTCTCACCTTTTTTTCTTCTATTATTGGAGTATTTGTTGGAGCAATCCAAGGTTATTTTGGAGGTAGGATAGATCTTTTCATGCAACGATTTATGGAAGTATGGAGTGGATTACCACAGCTTTTTTTATTAGTTTTAGTTGCGAGTGTTTTTTATCCTTCTTTTTTCACTCTTTTGTGTGTGATGCTATTGTTTAGTTGGACTTCATTAGTTGGAGTGGTCAGAGCTGAATTTTTACGGACGAGGAATTTTGATTATGTAAGATCAGCGTATGCTTTAGGGGTTTCAGATTGGCTAATAATATTTAGGCATATTCTTCCGAATGCGATGATTGCCACAATAACCTATCTTCCGTTTATACTATGTGGAGCAATTATAGCTTTAACAGCACTAGAGTTTTTAGGTATGGGGCTTCCACCTGGTACAGCATCTTTAGGAGAATTGTTACGTCAAGGTAAAGAGAATATAGATGCTCCATGGTTAGGTATTTCAGGATTTATAGTTTTAGCTTTTATCTTATCTCTATTAATTTTTATAGGAGAAGCCTTTAGAGATGCTTTTGATTCTCGGAAGGATATACGATGAGAGAGAATATTTTAAAAGTAGAAAATCTTAGAATTAGTTTTGGCTCATTTGAAGCAGTAAAGAACATCTCATTTAATATCAACAAAGGAGAGACCTTAGCTTTAGTAGGAGAAAGTGGTTCAGGTAAATCCGTAACAGCAATGACGATTTTAAAGCTTTTAAAAGCAAGTACTAGTGGAAAAATTATCTTATCTGAGCGAGAAGATTTACTGAAAGTTTCAGAGAAGCGCTTAGAAAAGATAAGAGGAAGCAGGATTTCAATGATTTTTCAAGAACCCATGGTTTCATTAAATCCTTTGCATAGCATAGGTAAACAAATTATGGAAGTTTTAGCTATACATAAAAATCTTTATGGAAAGAGAGCTAAAGCAAAGACAGTAAGTCTTTTAAAGACAGCAGGATTTAGGGATGCCAAAAATCGTATATCTTCATTTCCGCATCAACTTTCAGGTGGAGAAAGACAAAGGGTTATGATAGCAATGGCGTTAGCAGGAGATCCAGATTTATTGATAGCCGATGAACCGACTACAGCCCTAGATGTTACCATTCAAGCCCAGATTATAGATCTTTTAAAGAAGATACAAAGAAAGACAGGTATGTCGATATTATTTATTTCACATGATTTAAATTTAGTTAGACATATAGCATCTCGAATAATAGTTATGAAATCTGGAGAAATAATAGAGGAAGGATCAACAAGAGAAATATTCGACAATCCACAAGAAGAATATACGATTAAATTAATTAATTCTAAGCCTAAAGATTATTCTGGAGGATTTAACGAGAACAAAGAAGTATTGATATCAGGAGATAATATAAAAGTCACATATGGTAGAAATAAGGTATTAGAAGATGTATCAATATCTATTCAAGAAGGTTCTTGTGTTGGATTAGTAGGAGAAAGTGGTTCAGGGAAGACTAGTTTAGGTTTAGCATTATTAAATTTAATAAAGAGAGAAGGGAATTTTTATTATAAGGGAGAAAAGATTAAAAATATTCGTCCTTTAAGACGACACTTACAAATAGTATTTCAAGACCCCTATTCTGCATTAAATCCAAGAATGAATATTGAGCAGCTAATAGGAGAAGGTATAAAGGTTTATGAAAAAGGGTTAAGTAAAGAAAAGATTAGGGATAAAGTATTAGATATTTTAAAGAAGGTAGATCTTCCAGAAGATTCAATAAATCGATATCCACACGAATTTTCAGGAGGTCAACGACAGAGGATAGCCATAGCAAGGGCTTTGATATTACATCCTTCTTTTATAGTTTTAGATGAGCCGACCAGCTCTTTAGACGTATCAGTTCAAGCACAGATAGTAGAGCTATTGCGTAATTTAAAGAAAGAGTTTAATCTTTCATTTTTACTTATATCCCATGATATGAAGGTAATAAGATCTTTATCTGATTATGTTATAGTTATGAAGGAAGGAAAGATAATAGAAACAGGTACGAACAGAGATATATTTACATCTCCGAAGGAAGAATATACAAAATCTTTAATATTATCATCTTTTAATGATTAGAGGAATTTATGTCGAAAATAGATAAACAAGAAGGAAATTCAGAAGAATCGAAAGGAACAGTTCTTAATGATCGATTTGGAGATAATATAGCGATAAAAGATGTTACGATATCATTATCTGCCGTTTTAGGTAAGGCTTCACTTAGGGTTCATCAGCTATTAAAGCTAGGAAGAGGAGCAGTTGTAGAACTAAATCATAAGAAGAATGATAAGATAGAGATTCTTGCAGATGATATTTTAATAGCAAGAGGAGAAATAGTTGTTACAGAGAACAACAAAGTTGGGATAAAGATAACGGAAATAATTAAATCTCAAGTATAGCCATTTAAGTATAACCATTTAAGTAAGAGTATATAAATAAGTAAGAGTATATAAAGATGTCAGAAGACAAGAAGAAATATTATCCGGAAGTAGATACGAAAGTTGACTTTCCAAAGATAGAAGAAGAAGTATTACGGTATTGGGCAGAGAATAATATTTTTGAGGAATCAGTATCTTTCCGACCATCAGGAGAGAAAGGTTCTAACGAGTATGTTTTTTATGATGGACCTCCTTTTGCTAATGGTTTACCTCATTATGGACATCTTCTTACAGGGTATGTAAAAGATATCATACCTCGTTATGAGACTATGAGAGGGAAAAGAGTTGAGCGTCGTTTTGGTTGGGATTGCCATGGTCTTCCAGCAGAATTAGATGCGGAAAAGTTTTTAGGTTTTTCAGGCAGAGATAAGATAATAAAATATGGTATAGACAAATTCAACGACACTTGCTGTCAAAGAGTATTGATGTACACGAATGAGTGGAAAACGACGGTTAATAGGCAAGCAAGATGGGTTGATTTTGCAAACGATTACAAGACGATGGATATCTCTTATATGGAGAGTATTCTTTGGGCGTTTAAGACATTGTATGATAAAGGTTTGATGTACGAAGGTTTTAAAGTGATGCCGTATAGTTGGGCAGCAGAGACCCCTGTTTCTAACTTTGAAACTAGACTAGACAACTCGTACAGAGAGAAGGAGGATCCAGCAGTAACCGTTATGTTTACACTTGAGCCAATATCAGGAGATGAGAAACCGTTAAAGATATTGGTTTGGACGACGACCCCGTGGACCCTTCCCTCAAATCTTGCATTAGCGGTTGGTAGTGAGATAGATTATGATATTTATGAAGAAGAAGGAACACGTTATATTATTGGTTCAGCTGTAGTTAATAAGTACAAGAAAGAGTTATCGCAAGCAAGGAAAATAGGTAGTATAAAAGGGAAAGAATTAGAAGGAAGGAAGTATATTCCGATTTTTGATTATTATAAAGACTTACCAGGAGCGTTTAGAGTAATTACAGCAGATTATGTTTCTACGGAAGAAGGAACAGGTACAGTACATATAGCCCCAGGTTTTGGAGAAGACGATTTAAATGCAGCGACCGCATCAGGAGTTCCTGTTGTGTGTCCAGTAGATAGCAAAGGTTGTTTTACACAACCAATAGAACCGTTTGTTGGAATGCAAGTTTTTGAGACTAACAAGCCAATAATAAAGATTTTAAAAGAGCGCGGTATATTAGTAAAGCAGGAACAATATAAGCATAATTATCCGCATTGTTGGAGGACAGATACTCCATTAATATACAAAGCGATTAATGGTTGGTTTTTAAAGGTTACAGAGATAAAGGATCGTATGGTAGAGCTCAATCAAAACATAGATTGGATACCCAATCATATAAAAGATGGAGCTTTTGGTAAGTGGTTAGAGAATGCGAGAGATTGGTCTATAAGTAGGAATCGTTTTTGGGGTTCACCGATACCAGTATGGAAGAGTGATGATCCTAGATATCCTCGTATTGATGTATATGGTAGTTTAGACGAACTAGAGAGAGATTTTGGAGTTAGACCGAACAATTTACATCGTCCATACATTGATCAGCTAACCCGCCCTAATCCAGATGATCCTACGGGAAAGAGTATGATGCGTAGAGTTGAGGATGTTTTTGATTGTTGGTTTGAATCTGGTTCTATGCCGTTTGCCCAAGTTCATTATCCATTTGAGAATAAGGAATGGTTTGAGGATCATTTTCCTGCTGATTTTATTGTTGAGTATATAGCACAAACACGAGGCTGGTTTTATACGATGATGGTAATGGCGACAGCTTTATTTGACAGGCATCCGTTTAAGAGATGTTTATGCCATGGTGTAGTATTAGATGAAAACAACCAGAAGCTATCGAAGCGTTTACGTAATTATCCAAGTCCCGAAGAAGTTTTTGAGACTTTAGGTTCAGATGCCCTTAGATGGTTTTTAATTTCATCTAGTATATTGAAGGGAGGTAATTTATCTATTGATCGAGAAGGTAAAGAGATAGCTAAGGCATCAAGGAAAGTTTTAATACCTTTGTGGAACGCCTATAATTTCTTTTGTTTGTATGCGAATGCAGAGGGGATAAAAGCAAAAGAGATAGAGCATTCACCAGATGTTTTAGATACCTATATACTTTCTAAGACGAGGGAATTAATAGAAAAACTAACCAAATTTATGGATGATAGCAGTATTCCAGAAGCATGTTCTGAAATAACAGAGTTTCTTGATATTTTAAACAACTGGTACATACGTAGAAGTAGAGCCAGATTTTGGAATGGACATAATGAAGATGCGTTAAATGCATTTAATACACTTTACACAGTTTTATGTTTAGTAACGAAAAGCGTAGCTCCGTTATTACCGTTAATCAGTGAGAACATTTATCGAGGACTAACAGGAGAAAAGAGCGTTCATCTTAGCGATTGGCCAGATGTCAGCAAGATAGCTATTGATGAAGATTTAATAAGTAATATGGATATGGTTCGCTCAATATGTTCCGCAGCCAAAGCAGTAAGGGAGGAACATAGACTTCGGAATAGATTGCCGTTAGCTTCAATGACCATAGCAGGTCAACGAACCTTCTGTTTACCTGATTATATTCCAATAATTGCTGATGAAGTTAATGTTAAAGAAGTATTTTTAAGTAATAACATTTCAGAGTTTGCAGATACCTTTTTATATGTAAAGACACCCTTAGTAGGGAAACGTTTAGGTAAATATATGAAGGATATTTTAGCAGCATCAAAGACGGGTGATTGGGGAAAGAATCCAGATGGTACTTTAAGTATAGCAGGACAGACTCTTTTAGCTGAAGAATTCGAGCTTCGTTTAGTTTTAAAGGAATCCAAAGTAGGTATGGCACTTCCAGACAACACAGCCGTAATAGTTTTAGACACGAAGATTTATCCAAATCTTGAAAGAGAAGGAATTGCGAGAGATTTTGTTCGCATGGTTCAAAATTTAAGAAAAGAGCTTAATTTTGATGTATCAGATAGGATTGATTTGATTTATCATTCAGATAATGAAACTATTTTACAGTCTTTAGAAGAATATAAAGATTACATAAAAGATCAAGTTTTAGCGTTAAGTTTTAATTTAAATTCAGAAGAAGAAAAAATGAAACATGAAGAACTTGGAGATGGTAAGATAGACTTTTCCATAAGTAAGCATTAAGTGAGGAGACAATATCGTGACTGAGAAGAAAGTTGATATTGAGCAAATAAAGGACAAGCTTAAATTTTTTAGTCGTAAGAGTTCAGAGAAGCTAAAAGAACTAGGAGAAGAAATAAAAACCAAGCTTGAAGAAAGAGCAAAGAAAGCGGAAGAAGATGATGGTAGTATAGAAATTCAAGCTCCAGCAGGTCAAAAGCAACCCAAAAATAGAGTTGATACATTATTAGAAAAGCTCCCTACCCTTTCAATTAATATTGGAAAAGGAAAAGAAGAGTTAAAGGAAGAAGAGAAGAAAGAAGATATAGAAGCAAAAAGTAAACTTAAGAAAAAAAGTAATAAAGAGTAAAATAATTTACATTTTAATATAAGTAATTTAATATTTTAGATGTACAGCTTTTATTACAAGGGATAATCAAAATGAGCATATTCTCGGATAAGCAAGGAGTATTCCCCCCCCCCCCATAGGTGTTAGGAGAGAAGCAGGTAGCATAACCGTAGAAGTAATAGTTATGCTAGGTTTAATATCAGCATTAACGCCGATATTATACAAGCAAGTAACAGAGCGTAGAGAAGAGATAGAGAATATAAACGAAGCGAATAAGCTTCTTTTATTAAAGAAGGCGACCAAAGAATACATAGAAACCAATAAAGACAGCATAAGTACTGGTAATATAGTTATTTCTCCTGAAGAAGTTGGGATAGATATTAGTGGTTATCAGATAGGTATACGTAAGGAAAATGATGGAACAATACAAGCAATGATCGCTA
>CALXRE010000101.1 GCA_944390645.1 uncultured Alphaproteobacteria bacterium
AGAGTTGGCTGAGGGACGTATGGAAATAGTTATTGGAACTCATACTCTTTTGCAAAAAAATATTACTTTTTCTAATCTTGGTTTAATTGTGGTAGATGAAGAACAACACTTCGGGGTGGCTCATAAAGAACGCCTAAAAGAACTTTCTTCTAATGTTCATATTCTATCTCTGGCTGCATCTCCAATACCAAGAACTTTACAACTAGCTATGGCTGGAGTTAGAGAAATGAGTATCATTGCCACTCCTCCTATAGATCGCTTAGCTGTTAGAACTTTCGTATTACCTTTTGATGGTGTAATTATTCGAGAAGCTATATTAAGAGAACATTTCCGTGGAGGACAAATTTTTTATATATGTCCTCGTGTAAGTGATATATCTGAAGTCCAAGAAACTTTAAAAATATTAGTTCCTGAAGTTAAAACTGTCGTTGCTCATGGTCAAATGTCTCCTACAACTTTAGAAAAAACCATGCTTAGCTTTGTTGAACATAAATTCGACGTATTAATTGCTACCTCTATCGTAGAATCAGGGATAGATATGCCTTCGGTTAATACAATTATTGTCCATAGAGCGGATATGTTCGGTCTCTCTCAACTCTATCAACTAAGGGGAAGAGTCGGAAGATCAAAATTAAGAGCTTATGCTTATTTAACTGTACCAACAGATACTAAAAAATTAACTAAAATGGCTCAAAAACGTTTAAGTGTCATGCAAACTCTAGATAGCTTAGGGGAGGGCTTTAATCTAGCTAGCTATGATTTAGATATTCGAGGAGCTGGTAATTTATTAGGAGAAGAACAATCAGGTCATATAAAAGAAGTTGGTATAGAACTTTATCAACAAATGTTAGAAGAAGCCATTGCTGCTTTGAAAACTGGAAACCTCGATGATACTGCTGACAAATGGTCTCCTCAGATAAATACTGGAATCCCTATCTTAATACCTGAAAATTATGTAACTGATTTAAATGCTAGATTAACTCTTTATCGTCGTCTTGCAGATTTAACTTCTAAAGAAGAAGTAAATGCTATAGCTAGTGAGATAATAGATCGTTTTGGTAATTTACCTCCAGAAGTTGAAAACCTTTTGGATATTATATTAATAAAAATAAAATGTCGTATTGCAAACATTGAAAAAATAGATGCTGGAGAAAAGGGTGCGGTAATAACTTTACATAATAATACTTTCCCAAATCCTGAAGCTTTAATTACTTTTATTTCCGAACAATCTGGAACCGCAAAAGTTAGACCAGACAATAAGATTGTTTATAAAAGAAATTGGGAAAAAATGGACGATAGAATAAATGGTATCCGCTTATTAGTAACCAATTTAGCTGATCTAGTAAAATAAACTAAATATTAGTTGTAATTTTAAAACCTATATCTTTAAGTATATATCTTTGTACAACGCACTGTTTTTAAAAGATTTTAATCTAAATATAACTATATGTCTAGTTTGACCGATATTTTTTTATTTCTATTCTTAAATGTATGAATAGCGATTTTAAACACTGTTCTTATCTATTGTTTTTAAACACTTTTTTTAGGAGAATTATTATGACTGTAGGAACTCGTTATCCAACATTGGCTTTTCATACTGGCGGTGCTGGTTTAGCTGAAGATGGAATCCCTCCACAACCTTTTGAAACATTTTGCTATGATACCGCTCTTACACAAGCAAAAATACAGGATTTTAATATAGTTCCTTATACTTCTGTACTTCCTCCTGAATTATTTAATAATATAGTTCCTGTAGAAAAAGTAGAAAAAAACTTTAAACATGGTGCAGTCTTAGAAGTAATCATGGCAGGACATGGAGCAGCATCTACTGAACATAAAGCTATTGCTACTGGTGTAGGTATATGTTGGGGTAAAGATAAAACTGGTAAATTTATTGGTGGTTGGGCAGCTGAATATGTAGAATTCTTTGACACCTTTATTGATGATGATATTGCTAAAGCTCATTGTGAAATGTGGCTTACTAAATCTTTAAATCATGAACTTATGCTTAGAGATGTCGAAAAACATACTGATTTTCAATTCTTTCATAACTTTGTGAATATTACTCAAAATTTTGGATACTCTTTAACTTGTTTAGGCTTTTTAAATTTTGAATATGCCGATCCTGTTAAAATATAATCATATCTATGACAGGTACGGTGAATGAACTCTCAAGTACCTGTCTTTTCTATTCGAGGAACTTTATATGAACCAAAAAAATACGAATTCACACATAAACCCTAAGGGTTTGGGAGTGGTGGCTCTTGCAGCTATTGTAGTAAGTTCAATGATTGGAGGTGGAATTTACAATCTACCTCAAAATATGGCAAACGTAGCTGCAGCTGGACCTATAATCATTGCTTGGATTGTTACAGGTATAGGAATCTATTTTATTGCAAATACTTTTAGAATCCTTTCTGTCGTTAAACCAGATTTAAAAGCTGGCATCTATATGTATAGCAGAGAAGGCTTCGGTCCTTATGTCGGATTTACTATAGGATGGGGATATTGGCTTTGCCAAATATTCGGAAATGTTGGTTATGCTGTTATAACCATGGATGCTTTAAATTATTTCTTCCCTCCTTATTTCCAAGGAGGAAATAATTTATATTCTATTATCGGTGGTTCTATTATTATCTGGTTATTTAATTTCCTAGTTCTTAAAGGGGTTAAACAGGCTACTATCGTTAACATTATTGGTACATCTGTTAATTTTATTGCATTAACTATTTTTGCTATAGTTTTAATCTTTATTTTTAATCTAGATAAGTTCTCTTTTGATTTTTGGGGACATCTTGTCAACGGCATGGAAAAAGATTTAGGATCTATACCAGATCAAGTTAAAGCAACGATGTTGGTAACTTTATGGGCTTTCATTGGTATCGAAGGTGCTGTTGTCTTATCCGCAAAAGCAAAAAGCCAAGATACTGTAAGTAAAGCTACATTAATAGGGTTCGTTGGTTGTCTAATTATATATGCTTTATTATCCTTATTACCTTTTGGATTCATGACACAAGCTGAAATAGGTGCTACTGCTCCTCCTTCTACCGCAGCAGTACTCGAAAAAGCGGTTGGTCCTTGGGGAAGTTGGGTGATGAATGCTGGTATGTTAATCGCTGTATTATCAAGTTGGTTAGCTTGGACTATGATTACAGCCGCGATTCCTCATGCCGCCGCTGAAAATGGAACATTCCCTAAGGTCTTTGAAAAAAAAAAAAAAAATGATGCTCCTTCCGTATCCCT
>CALXRE010000102.1 GCA_944390645.1 uncultured Alphaproteobacteria bacterium
TGATAGAATGAGAGTAAAATAAAACGAAAATTCTTTCTTCAGAACCATCAATAAAGATTACCTAAATCAAAAAAAAATAGAATATATTTTGAAAAGAGTAAAATATGATTATATATTATATTCTTTAAAACAAAAAGGCAGTATATTAATTGAAGCTATTATTATGCTTGGTATTGTAGCTGTATTTACGCCTTTGTTGTATAAACATATTTCTGAACGAAGAAAAGACTTAGATAATATAAACCAAGCTAATATATTATTGTTACTGAAAAATGCTGCGAATGAATATATTTCTCTTCACCGAGAAGAAATTATTGCATCAGGTGAAGATAAAATCCTTTTAAGCCCAGAAGATTTAAATATAGATGCTCAGTTAACAGATAGCCAATACCTAATAGGAATAAGAAAAGATACTTCAGGATCTGAGCCTGTAATATCTGCAATGGTAATATCTTTGGAAGGAAATAATAATGATATGGAAGCTGCTAAGATAGCTTCTTATATAGGTGTATCAGGAGGTATATATTCCGCAACAGATACTGATAGAGCATGGGGAATAAATGGTATTTGGGTTGATAATATAAATTATTATTTTGAAGATTCTATTAAACCTGCACAAGGGACTGCAGTAGTAACAACAGCTTATGATTCAAATACAAATGGAGATATATATTTAAGTAAAGTCATTGTAGATACAGATCTTGAAATGGGAGACTTTGCTATAAATACTCCAAATCTTAAAGTCAAAAATAGTTGTCGAGATGAAAATGGAGCAATAATACCTAATTGTACTTCTTCTCCTTCAGAATTTACAGGAGATCATTCTCATCTTTATTACCATGATACAGAAACAGTTACTGGTGGTTATCTTGAAATGCCTGACTATTCAAAAATACAGTTAGGAGAAAAAAGCCAAATTTGTATGGGAGATCATTGTGCATATGGTTTAGAAGGGCTTACAAATACTAATAAATGTGATGCAGAAACGCCTTGTCCTAAAGGATTCTTTTGCGTGAACAATAGATGTATAAAAGATCCAACCTTAGTCATAGAAGCCTGTAACGCTGGTGATACAGAAATGTGTATCGAAGGATATATCGGAAATTTAAATCGAACATGTAATGATATATGGAAAGCATATAATGATGTAAGTAAATCTATTCCTGCAAACCCTTGGACTGTGCGCTTAGCAACCAATGAAAACGGAGGATATAAAAGCAGAGTATGTTATTTTACTAATTCTGCTGGATATCAAGGTTGGGAAGTTGTAGAGGCTTGTAATAATGATGTACCCTCGACTTGTGCTTTAGGATATAATCGTAGTCTCAATCGGACATGTCAAAATGTAGCTTCTGAATATCAAAAAGATGGGCAAACGGCTCAACAGGGAATATATAAATTAGCAACTTCTTCTTCTGGTGCGGTAAAAAAAGCAAATTGTTATTTTAGTGGAGCAAATGGCTATAATGGAATTGATGACATTATTGTAAATTGTAATAAATCTAATTCTACATATTGCAATTTAGGTTGGAATTTTAATGTAACTCGGAATTGTGATCAAATAAGAAATGAATATACTCTCATAGGGCAGTCTTTTTCCGAAGGAACTTTTAGAATATCTATTACATCAACCTCAAATGCAGATGCTTTGTGCGCTCTATATGGAACAAAATTGTATACAATTACTTCTTCTTGTACGGGAACAACAATTAATGGAGGGGATTGTTGTGGCTCGGATTTAAGAGGAATGTATACTGGAGCTATGGTTACCCGTTCAAATGTATGTCCTGGACGTTATAAATTTGAAGCTAGAGGAGATGGAGTGGGTGGTCCTGGAGGATATACTTACGCAACTTACCAAGTTCCTACAGGTAGGACCTTTAAATTAGGAATATATGGCACTGGAGGAGCTAATGGAGGTGGTTCTTGGCATGGTACTAATGGTGGGGATGGATATGGAGTATATGAAGGATCTAATCTTTTAATGGTTGCTGGTGGAGCTGGAGGAACTGGATCTTACGCCAGTTATTCAGGACATCCTGCTCCGACGTTTTCTATCGGTGGTGGTGGTAACCAATGTGGAACTAATTACGAAACAAACAATACTAGCAATGCCAGAGGTGGAAAAGGTGGGTGTAATGGAAAAGGTGGAGCAGGGGGCTCCAATGGAGGGAGTGCAGGAACTACGACCAATGGTGGTAAAGGATCTAGACCCTGTGATAATGGCGGCGGCGGTGGCGGCGGCGGTTATGGCGGTGGCGGCGGTGGCGGTTGTGCCTTGGGTGGTCATGTCGGTCCTGGAGCTGGTGGCGGCGGCGGTGGTGGCGGCTACCTCAGAACTTCAAGTGTAAATGGTCTTACATATATATCTGGCGGTGGTGTAAGTGGAGAAAATACTGGAGATGGTAGAGTAAATGTTACTTTCTTACCATAAAAAAAGAGGCGTTTGAAAATAACGCCTCTCTTTATTTTATTTAGAATAAATTTATATAACAGAGTTAATCCATTCTATTAAAGCATTTTTTGGAGTTGCTCCAACTTTTGTTGCTACGGCTTCTCCATTCTTAAAAATTACCATGGTAGGAATACCTTTTACTCCAAATAAGGTTGGGGTATTTGGTGATTCATCAATATCCATTTTACATATCTTTATCTTGCCTTCCATCTCTTTACTTATTTCCTCTAAAATAGGAGAAAGTTGACGACATGGTCCACACCATTGGGCAAAAAAATCTAATAATACTGGAATGGAAGATTGTTTTACTTCTGTGTCAAATTCAGAATCATTAATTATATTCATTACTATACCCCCCTGTTTTTAAAGTTATAATAGTAAATAATAAAGCCATGTCTAATTTCGTCAAGAACACTTTTCAGGCAAAAGAATATCTTTTTGCCGCTTGACTTGGTATATTAATGATGCATATACTCTAATCACTATTCATGATGCCTAATGTTGGATCTTGAATAAAAGTTTATATTGCTTTTTTAAGGATGTAAAAATGAACGATATTTCTTTACCTATTTCTTTATCTGATAAAGGTATATTTTCTTATTTGCAGACAATTAGAGCTTTCCCTGTTTTAGATCCTCAGGAAGAGTATATGCTTGCTAAAAGATATCACGAATATCAAGACTTACAAGCCGCTCATAAATTGGTTACTAGTCATCTTAGACTAGCTGCAAAATTAGCAATCGCTTATAAAAATTACGGTATACCTATAGCTGATTTAATTTCTGAAGCAAATATAGGTTTAATGACGGCAATTAAAAAATTTGACCCAGATAAAGGATTCCGTCTATCTACTTATGCAGTATGGTGGATAAAAGCTGCTCTTAATGACTTTATATTAAAATCTTGGTCCTTGGTAAGAATTGGAACCGTCGCAGCTCAAAAAAAATTGTTCTATAACTTAAGCCGTCTTAAAGCTAAGTTGGGTTTGTATACAGATGCTGAACTTGATGATGAGGCTATTAATAAAATAGCTAATACCTTAAAAGTTGATAAAACAGAAGTACGAGAAATGAATAATCGTATCGGTGGAGATATATCTTTAAACGCACCTTGTGGAAATGATGAAAATTGCTCCGAAAAACAGGATATAATCCCAGATAAATTGCCAAATCAGGAAACTGTTTTCGCTGAAAACGAAGAATTCTTACATAGAAAAAAATTGTTAATTAATGCTATGAAAACCCTAACTCCAAGAGAGCAAGAAATCTTAAAAGCTAGACGCTTACAAGAAGAACCCGCAACTCTGGAAGAACTTGGAGATAAATTCTCTGTAAGTCGTGAAAGAGTTCGGCAGATCGAAGTAAGAGCAATGGAAAAAATCTCTAACTTTGTTAAAGAAGCTGCTTAACTATACTGGTAAACTTAAAATATAAAAGAATAAGGTGGTATTTTATAAACACCTTTTATTGACAAAAATAATGACTTATTATAATCTCCTTGATAACATAACAATTAGAAGCTGTTTTTGTGAAACATTACTTCTAAAAATAATGAGGTTGTAAATGGAAGAGTCTATTATTAATGAAAAAATTACTTCTTTACTCACTGAAACTGAAAAATTTAAAGGTCTTTTTGCAAAAGATACAAAAGAGGATTTTTATCTTCTTAAAATAAGAGATTCTTTAAAAAAGATGGCTAAAAATATTTCTTTTTCTGAGAAAGACACTAATCTTCAAAAGTATGATGAAAAAATATTGGCAATAGAAACTCAAATGCGTGCTTATAGGGTCTATGCTAATATGGAAAGTGTGTTGCCTTATATTGAGAATAATCCTGTTGCACGTTCTGTCGTTGTTGATTTGGAAAATATGGCAAAATTTTTCTTGTTTTTCTTTAATAAAACAAAGCTTTCAAAACTTTCTGAAGATAAAAAAAAGGTTTTTTATAGTAACATAGGTCCTTTTTTGTTTTTTTTAGAAGAGGGGGAAGAACAGGTTGTTCCTGTATTAAATAAAATATCTATGTTATCAGAAATAAGCATCAAAAAAGCACAAGCTATAGAAGAAGATAATATTCCTTTATTCGTCAATTTAGATATTTTAGAAAAAAACCTTTTTGGTTTAATAAAAATTTTAGATATCAAAAGGCGTATGATGAAGTTAGAAATTAATCTTTTTAAGGATGTTTTAATGTCAAATCATGCTCCTTGGCTTGTAGAAAAATATTTATTAATGATACCTCGGTATAAATTTTTGTATAATTCATCTATGGAAGCCTTGGATGAAAATATTAAAGCAGAGCAAGATATTGAAGGTGCTACGAGAAGAGAACAAATAATAAAAAATCTTGCAGAAGAAGAAATTAATTTACATCTCGGCATGAGGTTAATAGAAACAGGTTTAGTCTTAAAGAAAGCTATGCAGGGGAGTGATATAGAAAAAGGTCTTGGAAAGCTTGTATCAGATTGGAATAGTCTCTTTGATGAATATAGCGAATGTTATTTTTCAGCGGATAGTATTAAAAAAATAGAAAAAGAAAGAAAAGACCTGTTTACTAAAGTTCGAAAAATTGAGGATAGTATATATTTTCAAAGTAAAGGTGAAATTAATAATACTCCTTATGTTCCTTATCCTTATAAAAAAATGGAAGACCAACTTCCTTTTTCTGTTTTTGTTATGAACGTAAATAAACTTAGAGAAAAATAAAAAATCTCCTTGTAAAAAGATTATAAAAAGCAAACAATCTTTTTAGAAAGTCTTAAGGAGAAAAAAATGGTTGAAATTAATTCTGGATATTTAGATTTAGTTCCTAATTATCTATTTAAAGATATTGCAGATAAAGTGAAAGCTTTAAAAAGTTCCTTTCCAAAGGCTGAAATTATAAGCCTTGGTATAGGGGACGTAACTCAACCTTTGCCTAAAGTATGTATACTAGCTATGCAAAATGCTGCTGCGGAAATGGGTAAAATAGAAACTATGCGTGGCTACGGTCCTGATTTCGGATATCCATTTTTAATTCAAAAAATCCAAAAAAATGATTATCAAGATGTTGGCATCAATATCCAAGAAGATGAAATCTTTGTAAGTGATGGTTCTAAGTGTGACATATCAAATATTCAGGAAATTTTTGCAAAAAATATTAAAGTCGGAATTACTAATCCTGTATATCCAGTTTATCGAGACAGTAACATAATGGCAGGACGGGAAATATCTTTTTTGCCTTGCCGAGAAGAAAATAATTTTGTTCCTGAAATTCCTGAAGAAAAATTAGATGTTATTTATTTGTGTTCTCCTAATAATCCTACAGGAACGGTTTTTACTAAAGATGAACTCTCTAAATGGGTTGAATATGCAAAACAAAATAAATCTGTGATTATTTTTGATTCAGCTTATAAAGAATACATAACAAATCCTGAGCTACCTAAAAGTATTTATGAGATATCAGGAGCAAAGGAGGTCGCAATAGAAAGTCGATCTTTCTCTAAAACTGCAGGCTTCACTGGTTTGCGTTGTGGTTATATGGTAGTTCCAAAAGGGCTTAATGGATATACTGAAAATGGAGAAAAAATATCTTTAAACAAAATGTGGGCAAGACGTATGGCTACTAAGTTTAATGGTGTTTCTTATGTTACTCAGAGAGCAGCAGAGGCTATTTTTTCTTTAGAAGGGAAAAAACAAGTTTCTGAAATAATAACTTATTATATGAATAATGCAAAAATACTTAAACAAGCTTTGGAAAAAATGGGCTATACTGTTTTTGGTGGAGAGAATGCTCCATATTTGTGGCTGAAAGTGAAAAATGGATCCTCTCAGGAGTTTTTCTCTAAACTTTTGAACCAGGCTTTCCTTGTATGTACGCCAGGAAGCGGATTCGGTTCCGAAGGGGAAGGATATATCCGTTTTACGGCTTTTGCGACTAGAGAAAATACGATGAAAGCTATTGAACGTTTGGAAAAGGTGAAATTATGAGAATTATTCCTTTCTTAAAAATGGATGGTCTTGGCAATGATTTTGCGGTCATTGACGAGAGAAAACAATCTTTTGGTTTGTCAAATAAAGATATTGTAAAAATGGCAAACAGAAAAACAGGCGTGGGTTTCGATCAACTTATTGTTATCGCAAATCCTGCTAATCCAAAAGAACATGCTGCGGCTATGAAAATATATAATGCTGATGGTTCTGCTGCAGGAGCTTGTGGTAATGGAACAAGATGTATCGGAAAAGTCCTTTTGGAAGAAACTGGTCTCTCTTCTTTAAAAATAGAAGCTCCTGGAGAGCGTGTCTTAGAAGTGTTTGCTGGAAAACTGATAACAGCAAATATGGGTAAACCAAATCTTGATTGGAAAAGTATACCTTTGGCTGAAAATATTGATACTCTTGAACTACCAAAAATTGTGGCTGGATTGCCTAGACCTGTTGCGGTAAATGTTGGAAATCCTCATGCTGTATTTTTTGTTTCTGATTTAGAAAAAGTCGATGTTGAAAAACAAGGCGCTTTGGTAGAAAAACATCACCTTTTTCCTGAACGTACAAATGTGGAATTCGTAGAAGTTAAAAACCCAAAACATTTGCGAATGAAGGTATGGGAAAGAGGAGCAGGAATAACTAAAGCTTGTGGAACTGGTGCTTGTGCTTCTTTAGTCGCAGCTGTTCGTAAAGGATTAGCTCAAAACTCTGCAAAGGTTGAAATGGATGGTGGAGAACTTAATATAACTTGGTCAGAAAATGGTGATATATTAATGACTGGAGCTGCTCATCAATCTTTCGCTGGAAACTTCTTCCCTGATGAAGATTGATTAATAACAAAATGGAAAAATAATTATAATTTATAAAATATTTGCTCTTATTTAAGAAATGAGTTGCCAAAGATAGTTCTTTTAGATAGAACAATATATCCAGTACAGAGGTCTTTTCCTCTTAATTAAACTGGGAATTCGTTTCATGAAATCTACTGAAGAAGCTAAAATCTCTGCGGCTTTGATACTCAAAGACGGAGAGGTGTTCGTTGCAAAAGGTTTTGGCGCACAAAAAATAATTACAGGTGAAATCGTATTTAATACTGGAATGACTGGATATCAGGAAGTCCTTACAGATCCTTCTTATGTCGGTCAAATAATAACTTTTTCTTTCCCTCATATAGGTAATGTCGGAATTAATGATCAGGATAATCAAGATAAAAAAATAAATGCATCGGGTTTGATTGTTCGGAATCTTCCAACTAATGCTTCTAATTGGAGAGCTGCACAAGATCTAAATGTTTGGCTTGAAAAAAATAATGTTACAGGAATTGCTTGCATTGATACGCGTTGGTTGGTTAAAAAAATAAGAAAAACTCATGGTGGTTTGTATGGACTTATTGCTTATGATGAAAACGGTCTAGATATTCAAGCCCTAAAAAAGAAAGCGGCAGAAATTGAAATCATGGAAGGTCAAGATCTGGCTGCTCAAGTTACTGCTAATAAAAATCAAGAACTTGGAAATAATCCATCTTTAAAAGTTGCTGTAATAGATTATGGTATAAAACAAGGAATTATTGATAATCTTGTAAATGTAGGCTGCCAAATTAAAGTATTCCCTGCAAATGTTCCTGTATCAGAAATAAAAAAGTTCGCTCCAGACGGTATTTTCCTTTCTAATGGTCCAGGAGATCCTGAAGCAACAGGAAAATATTCTGTGCCATTTATAAAAGAAGCTTTAAAAGAAGGCTGGCCAATATTCGGAATATGTCTTGGTCATCAAATGCTAGCTTTAGCTCTGGGGGCAAAAACCATAAAAATGAAAATCGGACATAGAGGCGAAAACCATCCTATAAAAGATTTAAAAACATCTAAAGTCTATATATCTTCTCAAAATCATGGTTTTTGTGTAGATGCAGATTCTTTGCCAGATGATGTGCAAATAACTCATGTTTCTTTATTCGATGGAACCATAGAAGGCTTGAAATCTAATAAATATCCTGCTTTTTCAGTTCAATATCATCCTGAAGCTTCTCCTGGTCCGCATGATTGTCGGATTCATTTCCTTGAATTTGTAGAGTTGATGAAAAATGCCAAAAAGAAATGATTTTAAAAATATTCTAATTATTGGAGCTGGTCCTATCGTTATAGGACAAGCTTGTGAATTCGATTATTCTGGAGCTCAAGCTTGTAAAGCCTTAAAACAGGAAGGTTACAGAGTGATCTTGATAAACTCTAATCCTGCAACAATCATGACCGATCCAAATATGGCTGATGCTACTTATGTAGAGCCTATAACTGTTGAAGCTATTGAACAGATAATTAAAAAAGAAAATATTGATGCTTTATTACCAACTATGGGTGGACAGACAGCTTTGAATGTCGCTATGGATCTTGCTAAAGCAGGAATATTAGAAAAATACAAGGTTAAAATGATCGGTGCTCGCCCAGAAGTAATTGAAAAAGCTGAAGATCGACAAATGTTTCGTGATGCTATGGATAAAATAGGTCTTGAAAGTCCTAAAAGTGCAGTATGTCGATCTTTGGCTGATGCTGAACAAGCTCTTATAACTGTAGGTTTGCCCGCAATTATTAGACCTTCTTTTACTTTGGGCGGCTTGGGTGGTGGCGTTGCTCATAATACCGAAGAATTTACAAAAATTGTTCTTTCTGGTTTAGCTTCTTCTCCTATATCAGAAGTCTTAGTCGAAGAATCTGTTATCGGTTGGAAAGAAATGGAAATGGAAGTCGTTCGTGATGCTAAGGATAATTGTATTATCGTTTGCTCTATCGAAAATCTTGATCCTATGGGAATCCATACTGGCGATTCTATTACTGTTGCTCCTGCTTTAACTCTTACTGATCCTGAATATCAAAAAATGCGTGATGCTGCTATTGCCGTATTGCGAGAAATCGGTGTGGATACTGGTGGATCTAATGTCCAATTTGCTATTAATCCAGATGATGGAAGAATGGTGGTTATTGAAATGAATCCTAGAGTATCTCGTTCTTCGGCTTTAGCTTCTAAAGCTACGGGTTTCCCTATCGCTGCTGTGGCCGCAAAATTAGCTGTCGGTTATACTCTTGATGAAATAATGAATGATATTACAGGTTCAACTCCTGCTTCTTTTGAACCTAGCATCGATTATGTCGTAGTAAAAATTCCTCGCTTCACTTTTGAAAAATTCCCTGATGCAGAACCAATACTAGGAACATCTATGAAGTCTATTGGAGAAGCAATGGCTATTGGAAGGTCTTTCCAGGAAGCTTTCCAAAAGGCTCTCCGATCCATGGAAATCGGTTTCTCGGGCCTTAATGAGCCTAAACTAGAAGGCTTGGAAGAAGAAAAAAAAGATAAAGTCTTGTATGAACTCGCTTATTCTAGACCAAATAGAGTAATTTATGTCGCAGAAGCTTTCCGTTTGGGAATTGATCTAGAAGAAATATATAGAAGAACTAAAATCGATAGATGGTTCTTACGACAAATCGCTCAAATCGTAGAAAAAGAAAAACTGATACGAAAAAATGGAATCCCTGAAAAAAAAGAGGAACTTTTTGAGTATAAAATGGCTGGCTTCTCTGATGCTAGATTGGCAGAATTATCTGGAAATTCTGAACGTAAAATCCGTACTTTACGAACAAAATTAGATATTCATCCTGTGTTTAAACGAATAGATACTTGTGCCGCAGAGTTGAATGCAAATACTGCTTATATGTATTCTACTTATGAATATGCTCCTGCTCAAAATGAGGCGGAAATATCTGATCGTAAAAAAGTAATTATTTTTGGAGGGGGTCCTAATCGTATAGGGCAGGGTATAGAATTCGATTATTGTTGTTGCCATGCGGCTTTCGCTTTAAAAGAATCTAATGTCGAAGCTATTATGGTAAATTGTAATCCAGAAACGGTATCTACGGATTATGATACTTCGGATCGTTTGTACTTCGAGCCCTTAACGGCAGAAGATACTTTAGAAATAATCCGTATGGAAGCTCAAAAAGGTAAACTTTTAGGCGTAATAGTTCAATTAGGAGGGCAAACACCTTTAAAACTTTCTCAAGTTCTGGAAGAAGAAAATATACCTATACTTGGAACTTCTCCTGATTCTATTGATTTGGCTGAAGATCGTGAAAGATTTAAAGATTTTTTGAATCGAATCGGTGCTTTACAACCTGAAAGTGGTATTGCTCATGATCGTGAAAAAGCCTTAAAAATTGCTAATCAACTCGGTTACCCGGTATTGCTTAGACCTTCTTATGTACTAGGAGGAAGAGCTATGAAAATCGTTTTCGATGATTATAGCTTAAACCAATATATAGATGAGGTCGTAAAAGTTACAGGACAAAATCCTATCTTAGTAGATAAGTTTTTATCTGGGGCTGATGAAGTGGACGTAGATGTGTTATGTGATGGAAATGATGTCTATATCGCTGGAGTTATGCAACAAATTGAAGAAGCAGGTATACATTCGGGGGATTCTTCTTGTTCTTTACCTCCTTTCTCTTTGCCCAAAAGAATTGTTGAAAAAATGAAAAATCAGGCAAAGCAAATTGCTATAGGATTAAAAGTGCGAGGACTGATGAATGTTCAATTCGCTGTCCATCAAGGTGAAGTATATATCATTGAAGTAAATCCTAGAGCAAGTCGTACGGTTCCTTTCGTTGCTAAGGCAACAGGAGTAGAAGTTGCTAAAATCGCAACAAAAATCATGTTAGGAGAAAATCTTAAACAGTTTAATTTGCCTAATAATGATAATTTAAATTATATCGCGGTTAAAAAAGTTGTTTTTCCTTTCTCTCGTTTCCCTGGCTCTGATACGGTCCTAGGTCCTGAAATGAAATCAACGGGAGAAGTCATGGGTATTGATAAAGATTTCGGTCTTGCTTTTGCTAAAGCTCAGATAGGTACTGGTTTTGAATTGCCTCTAGATGGAGAAGTGTTTGTTACAGTTAAAAATGAAGATAAACCTGATATCTTACCAATATGTCGTCAATTATTTAACCTTGGTTTCTCTATATGTGCAACTTCTGGTACAGCTAAATTCTTGCAAGAACACGGGTTAACTAAAGTTCGAAGAATAAATCGTGTCTCTGAAGGAAGACCTAATTGTGTCGATGAATTAATATCTGGAAAAATAAAATTAGTATTAATAACCTCAGATAATAAATCAAGAGAACAAACTGATGGCTATTTAATCCGTCAGAATGCTTTGTTACGTAATATCCCTCATTATACAACTGTTTCAAGTATGAGGGCTTTTGTAAGTGCCATTGAAAGCTTAACTCAAGAAGAACTCAAAGTTAAACCATTGCAAGAATATTATCAAATGCGCAAAAAAGCTTAAGCAATATTTTAACTTTTTAATCATACAATGCTCTCTTTAATTATATGAGCACAGGGAATAGTTTTGGGTAGTTTTTTTGATATCAAACGTAGATTTAAAATAATGTGGCCAATATTTATTGGGCTTATAATATGCTTATATTTTGGCTATCATGTCTTGCGCGGAGAAAGAGGTATAATAACTTGGCTGGAAGTGAGAAAAGAATTGGCTCAAAAAACTATCTTTGCTGAAGAAATATCTGCTAAACGGATTTATTGGGAAAAAAAAGTCAAACATCTTTCTCCTAAAAACTTAGATTTAGATGTCCTTGACGAGTCGGCAAGAGATATTCTTAATATGGGTCAAGAAGGCGATTATGTAATAGTTGATGTAAAGGATTAAAAATGCCAGAAAAAAACTATGATATTATCATTATGGGTTCTGGACCTGGAGGTTATATTGCTGCAATTAGAGCTGCTCAGTTAGGCTTTAAAACCTTAGTTGTAGAAAATGAAGGAATCGGGGGAACTTGTCTTAATTGGGGTTGTATTGCCACTAAAGCTTTACTTGCTTCTGGAGATATGTTGCAAAATATCAAAAATGCAGAAAAATATGGAATTAAAATCGAAAATTATACTTATGATTTCCATATGGTAATAGAAAGATCTCGAAAAATTGTTGCTCGTATGGCTCTTGGAATAAAATATTTATTTAAGAAAAATAATATAGATTTTATCGAAGGTTTTGCTCGAATAGATGGAAAAGGAAAAGTTCTAGTTAAGCTTAAAAATAATGAAAATAAACTCTTTTTTGCTAATAATATAATTATTGCGACTGGTGCAAAACCTGCAGTTATTAAAGGCATGGAGCCTGATGGAAATTTAATCCTTAACTCTAGGCAAGCCTTGTTATCTCAAGATCTTCCTGAAACTTTATTGATCGTGGGGGCTGGGGCTATTGGTCTAGAATTCGCAAGCCTTTATAATGCTTTCGGAACTAAGGTAACTTTAGTAGAAATGACCGAAAATATAGCTCCAACTGCTGATAAAGAAATTGCTTTGATTGCTCAAAATGCCTTTATTAAACAAGGAATAAAAATATTAAATAAAACTTCAGTTCAAAAAATAACAAAAAATCAAAATACTTTAAATGTAACTTTAGCTCTAGAAAAAGGAATAGAAAATTACTCTTTCTCTAAAGCTATTGTGGCGGTTGGTATAAGCCCAAATGTAGAAAATATAGGTTTGGATACTGTAGGAATAACCTTGGAAAAAGGACATATCCCTGTTAATCAATGGCTCCAAACACAAGTAGATGGAATATATGCTATTGGAGATGTCGTTGCTCCTCCTTGGTTGGGGCATAAGGCTAGTGCTGAAGCTATTGTTTGTGTGGAAAAAATTGCTCAAAAAAAGGTTAATCCTGTCCAAAAAGAAAAAATACCTTTTTGTATATATTCTTCTCCTCAGATTGCTGGTTTTGGAATAACTCAGGAAAAAGCAGAAAAAGAAAAACTAAATGTAAATATAGGGCACTTTCCTATGATGGCAAACGGAAAAGCTCAAACTAGCGGACATACCGAAGGTATGGCTAAAGTAATTATTGATAAAAATAATGATGAGATACTTGGTGCTTGGTTGGTGGGAGAAAATGTTACTGAATTAATAAATGCTATAATCCCAGGAAAGCCTTTAGATAAAATCTTTCCTCATCCGACTTTATCTGAAGTAATCCCAGAGGCTATATTAGATGCTTTCGGGCGTGCTTTGAATATATGAAAAGGATAAAATAGTGTGGTTGAGATAAATGATCGAAAACCTGATTGGCTTAAAGTCCAATCGTTTTTCTCTCAAGAATATAATGACGTCCGCAGACTTATGCGAGGATATGCTTTATCTTCTGTATGTCAAGAAGCTGCTTGTCCTAATATCGGAGAATGTTGGAAAAAACGCTCCGCTGCTTTCTTAATCCTAGGTGATGTTTGTACTCGAAAATGTTCTTTTTGTAATATAAAAAAAGGAGCTCCTCTTCCCGTAAATCCTGATGAGCCTAAAAAATTAGCTGAAACTGTAAAAGCTATGAATTTGAAACATGTTGTCATAACTTCGGTTACAAGAGATGATCTAGATGATGGTGGGGCAAATCATTTCGCTGCTTGTATTAATGAAATACATAATTTAGCTTTGAATATTACTGTAGAAGTATTAACTCCTGATTTCAAAAATAAGCAAAATGCTTTACAAATAGTTCTGAATGCTAAACCTCAAGTCTTTAACCATAATATAGAGACTGTTCAAAGGTTATATCCTGAAGTCCGAAAAGCTGCTGATTATCTCTTATCTCTAAAATTACTGAAAAATGCAAAAAAAATTTCGCCAGATGTGTATACAAAATCAGGTATTATGTTGGGTCTAGGCGAAAATAAAAAAGAAGTAATTCAAACTCTTGATGATTTGCGTGCTGCTAATGTTGATATCTTAACTATAGGGCAATATCTTCGTCCTTCTATTAAACATAAGAAGGTTGAACGTTATGTAACTCCTCAAGAATTTGATGAATATAAAAAAATCGCTAAAGAAAAAGGTTTTAAAGCTGTTTCTTCTTCTCCTTTAACTAGGTCTTCTCATAATGCGGCAGAATTGTTGGCTGCTTTTTGTGAAAAATAAAAATCTTCCTTTATTTAAAAAAATAAGCTAAAGTTTCTTAATGTTAACTTAGAAACAAAGAATGACAAAATAAAATGACTATGCAGGAATCTTTAAAAAAATATGAATTTGCTCGTTTAATAGAGCTATCTTTAAATAATAATCAAAAAACTCAAGAAAGAGCTCTCGAAATTATTGAAAAATTAGCAAAAGATAAAAATTTTTGGAAACTTGTTTGTTCTTGGGATGAGCAAAAGGAAATTATATCTCGAAAAATTTCGGTTCGCGGTTTGCTCGATAGCTTCCGTAAAGCTTTTGATACCCCTGAAAATAAGACAGGATATACCCTAAAAATAGAACTACATCATTTAGCTTCTCCTGTGGAAGAAATCTTGAACTTGTTGATCTATGCTTTGGCTAAAAAAGAAGCTGTGTTGACTAAAGGAGATTTCATTTTTTCTTCAAAAGAAGCTCAAGAAGCATATTGGACTTTACAAGCTAAACAATTAACTAAAAATATAATGGCAACATTATTACCAATGATAAAAAATAAAAAAAATCAACATAATATTCAAATAACAAAAATAATACTGAATGATAAGGTTAGAGAAAATTTTTAAAAATATTGTAAAAGAACACATGGTTTGATTATTTGTTACAGATGGTTTGATTATTTTGGGCAACATAAAATTTGAAATATTAAATAAATGAGCAAATTTGCAATTTTAAGAATATAAAGTTACTGTCATAAAAACAAATTAAAATATATAAGTTAACTCTGCATTTTATCAAGCAGAGTTTTAATTTCCATAAT
>CALXRE010000103.1 GCA_944390645.1 uncultured Alphaproteobacteria bacterium
TCAGAAAAAGCAGGGAGCAAAGAAACAATCACCGCAGAGACAGTTAAAGAAAAAGTAAGTTCTTTGAATAAAAACAGTGATTTAGCAAGATTTATTCTTTAAGTATTTTTAGGAAGGTTTATGTAAACCTTCCTTTTTTAAATATTTGGTTTTTGCCAGTTGCTTGGTTCTCCAATAATATATATCGCACTATAATAAGGATAATTAGAATTATTAACGTAAGGGATTGAAGTATCACTACATCCACTCAAAGCTCCGATTTTAGAACATCGCCCAAAACCATCTCCGCATTTATCCCGACTTCCACTACAGCTAGAAGCACAGCCACAACTAACCCACCCGCATCCAGATCCTCCGCTACCACTTCCCACACCAGTTCCAGATCCTCCTAAGCCTGAACCTTTATATCCAGTATAATAAGTCCTACACCCATTAAAAGAAGTATAAACAGATCCGTTCTCCCAACCACCTCCCCCTCCCCCATAATTTCCAGCCCCTCCTGCGACTAAAAGTAATTTATTTCCTGAAGCATATAAAGCAACCCCTTTAAGACCATATCCGCCCTCAGACCATGTTGTTTTGCCAGACCATTGATTATATTCTCTCCTCTTATAATATCCACCATCTATAATTTTTACAGAAAAACTAGTACCAGAAGAATATGTTTTATTTCCTGATGCTTTTCCGCCAAAAGCTGTATAATGCTCTTTTCTTGAAGAAAATCCCGACCATGTACTATGATCAGTACCTTTAACCGCAAACCCATAATTAGCATCATATGGAGCAGTATATACACTTCCGTTACTATTCAATAATGCTATATTAGTCCAAGCAGGACTTTTATTCATATCACAAGAAGCAACTATCCGAGCTCCAGAATAAAAAAGAGGATAAGTAGTATTTGAATTATAGCCTAACTTTTTCCAACCTTCACACCAATACAAATTAAAATTATTTCTAATTGCAGCTATACATGCAAAATTATCACTATTCTTACAAGCATTCAATAATGCCTTATCTCCTTCGTACCCTTTTTCTGAACCTTGAGCATAACCATCTGGGAACCAACATTCTTTTATTGTTGTATTTCCATTATCATCTAGTGTCATTGTTACGTTATTTTTTTGCCCCAAAATAAAAGGAGAAACATAAGGAGCTCCTGCGACAGAATATTGATATGCTGTCATATTACAATTTAAATGTTTTTGCTGTGCCGAAGCAGCTCTACAAGCATTCAAATCTTTTTTAGTATTACAAGCATTAAGAACAGCTTTTATTCCTTCATAGCCTAATTTGACATTATTTGTGTATGTTCCACTAGGGAACCAACATTTAGCTAGTCGATATCCCCCACTAGCATTAACTCCTATACGATAAGTTTGTTCAGAATCCATTACAGGATCTTTTCCCATCCGCGTATAAGTTTTTCTGATTTGGTCACAGCTTCTATTTAAAGCATTAGAATATCCTATACTACAAAAAACATCGTTTCCATTTTGACATTCTTCGATTATTTCTAAAGGGTTCGCACAAGAACCAGTTCCAGAAGAAGCTCCATTAGGACGTAAACAAATTAAATTTTTATCAGATCCTGATAACATACAATCGACATCATTTTGACAAGTTGCACCTTCTCGTAAAGAATCTTTTAAACCAGGAATATCAGCTATATCAGACCATTTACCTATACATATTTCTTGTCCATCATCTTCGGTCATACATATTTCTTTAAAATGTACAGATTCTTCCTGAAGTTCATCTAAGATTTGATTTATATCTATATCATCAGTTTTATCATAACTAGTTGTTAATACAGGTATTCCTGTAGGCAGTGTTGAAAAACCATAATTACTTATATCTTCTGCCCAAACTCCATTAATTCCCCAAGCTTTTATAGTATCTTGAGCAGAATATATTCCTGCTGACACTCCTATCAAAGAAGCTATTTTTGCGGCTTTTAAATCACTTCCTCCTTCTTGAGGAACAATCATGGCTTTAATATTTTCATTATCCTCTTTTTTTATTCCTATTAAATATCCTTTAATATCTAACCCTATTTCTTCTGGAGTTAGCATTAAAGTACCTAAAGGAATATTATCTTTTTTTTGTTCTAAATATTCTTTTGTTGCTTTTCTAATCAAAAGTAAAGTATTAGCTTGGTTAATATTTTCAATATCTTGCCTTCTATCTGAAATATGTTTGTAAAGTATTGGCGTTAAAGAAGCTACCAAACCTAACATAACAATTAACTCTACAGTTATACTTCCCTTTATATTGACATACTTCATCCTTACTCCCTTAAATATTAGGTACCTGGGAGTTCGAAAACCGTAACCAGACGGCATAAGGTTTTTAATACACAAAGTATCTGGACATGACCTTATCTCCCAGGGCTACTGGGATTTTGTCAATAGAAAAATACTTTCTATCATCTGGTTAAGGGATTTCGACGTCCCATTCCGTTTTTTTAAAACGAAACATTTTGATGTTAGGCTAATAATAATAAATGTAAAGTATGTTTTTATTACATTAACGAATCTATTTTTTTCTTTGCCTTTTCAATAGGATATAAAAAGCGCCATTTCCTCCATCTTTATCCTTTGCGATTGTAAAAGAAAGAATCATTGGTTTTAGTTCTTTATCATTTAACCAAACTGGCAATAATCTTTTTATAATTCCTGTTTTTTTTATTTCTCCATTTTCCTCTACTTGAAGTCCCCCCTTTCCTGTAATGACTATCAAGCAACGAGAAGCTCGAGAATAATGTTTATTTAAAAATTCCTTTAAAGAAATAAATGCTTGTTTTGCTGTTAATCCATGTAAATCAAGTTTACCATCTATTTTCATTTTTCCTTTACTAAATTTTGTTCCTGTAGCGGTATCAAGATTTTTTAAATTTCCTAACTTTAATGTTTCCCGTGAAACATCTGGTAAAATATTTATTTCATTAGCGAATCTTATTTTTATTTGTTTTTGTTTTACAGCTAAGTTAGGGACTTTAGAATGATTTATTTTTTTTATTCCCTTAGTAAAAATTTCCCAAAGTTGCTCATCTTCAACAATTTTTTTATTCATTTGCAGATTGTTCCGATATAGTTTTTTCTGAAAGATTTAAAGCGACAAATTCCTTCCAATTTCCCTTAGGAGCTTCACATCTAGTTTTAAACGTATTTTCTCTAACAATAGAAAAGCCGCCAAAATCCCACATTAAAAGCCAATTTTGATAACCTGAAGTTAAAAAAGATTTAAGTCTATTTTCTAACTGTTTTTTTAAAAATGGTTTTAAAAAGAAACGATATAACAAAAGACCAACAGCCATCACTAACATACCAGGAACTATACCCCATAATAATATAAACAACAAAGATATAACTAATATGATTACTAACGGCAAAACACTTTCCCAAGGGTTATAAACAGGTGAACGGATATTATTTAAATAATCATAATTAATATCTAGAGTAACCTCTTCCGTTTGCAATGCTTGTAATAGAGTTTCATACATAAGCAAAGAAGCTTTATCCATACTCAATGTCATGACTCTTACTCCTTTTTACTTTTTAGGAAGGAAAATAAAATATTCGCCTGTACTTTTCATTCTTCCTGCTTTTAAAAAAGCTTCTTCTCCAAATCCCCAAAAGAAATCTCCCCTAATTTTGCCTTTGATTGCTTTGCCTATGTCCTGAGCTGTTACTAGTTGTTGAATTTTATTTCCATCTGCATCAACAGTATCCAACCATAAAGGCATTCCTAACGCTATATATTTTGTATCAACAGCTAGACTCCGCTTAGGTGTTAAAGGTACTCCCAAAGCACCAACAGGACCATCTTTCTCATTTATTTTAAAGAAAATATATCTAGGATTTTCTGCCATTATTTCTTCAGCTTTTTCGGGATTTTCCAAAAGCCAATTTTTGATTTCAGGCATTGAGGTTTGCCCTTGTTTTAAAAGACCTTTTTCTTTCATGAGTGAACCAATACCAATAAAAGGATGCTCATTATTTGAATCATAGCCTAATTTGATATGTTTACCATTTTCAAGTTTAACTTTGCCTGAACCTTGAATCTGCAATATAAATAAATCTACCTTACTATCCACCCAGAGCAAAATTGGTGCATTAGGTGATTTTTCAAAGTCTTTTCTAGAAACATAAGGAACTACTTTTCCATCTTTAATCATTGCAAAAAATTTAGGTTTTGCTGTTTCTATTGCAAAATCACGTAAATCTATTTGTACCATATCATAAGGACGACCATATACAGGAACATTATATTTTGCGTTTTTTTTCATAGAACCTTTAAGTTCTGCTTCATAGTAACCTGTAAAAATACCATCGTTTTTTTCTTTAAGAATTAACTTATATGGAATCGTATATTTTTCTAACAAACTGTATAATTCCTTATTATCTCCTTTAAAATTTTTTATCTCCTGACAAAAATTCTTCCAATCTAATGGTGTACCAAAATCAATATATTCCGTAGAAAGTTTTTTATTTGGATCTATTTTTTCTAAAGCAATACAACTGTTATACAAAGCTGGTAAAGCATCTTTAATATTATCTTTTTCCCAACCTGGTAACTCTTTAAAAGTTATTTCTGACAATCTTACTTCTGGTTCATTAATATTACTAAAAATAAACCAAACTATTCCAAAAGTTATAAACGAAACAAATACTCCTATTGTTATAAAGAGCTTCTTTGACATTTTTAATTTCCGCCCTTAGTAGAAACAAGTATCCAATTAGGAGAAGAAGATTCTAAGTCTTTAGAAAAGACCCAAATATCTTTCACTGTACTAATCATAACAGCATCTCCTTCTACAACATTTCCATCTGCATCTATAATAGCTTTTGATTGCTCAGTTATAAATTCTACAGTTAATCTAGCTTCAGTTCCGTCTAAATCCGCCTTAATAATTTTTGTACTTGTAAAACCAATTAAAGACTGTTCAACTTTTTGATTTTTATCTTTGTATTCTGTAATAGCCTTTGAAAAACTTTTAAAGACATCCTTACTAACCAAATTTTTTAAAGTATCTTCATCTCCATCTACAAAAGCTTGAATAATCATTTCAAAAGCTAATTTTGCTCCTTGTAAAAACTTATCTGGACTAAAATTTTTATCTAAAGAATACATTTTATAAAAAGTAGCTTTTATAGGATCTTTTTTGATTTCTTCTGTATCTGGCTCTGCTAACACACCTATAACTTTTTTCGCTTCATTATTATTTATGTCCACAACGTTATTTGTTATGCTTTGATTATTTTCAATTTGTTCAAAAGATTTAGGATTTTTATTATTAGCATCATCAATATCAGATCCAAGAATCTTAGTTAATCTGTATATTAACAAGCCAGCTATAATAACTAAAAAGATTATATCAATATATTGTCCATTCATTTTATTTTTACATTCCTTTTCATTTGAGGTATCACTACTATAAGTAATGATAATTTACTATTACTTTTTAGCAACTTTTTTAAAGAGGTTTTATAATGAGCGAAAATAAAGAACCGGTTCAAGAGCAAAAAAACCATACACCGGAAGCTCCTTTAATTATCAACACTCAATATCTTAAAGATTTATCTTTTGAAGCACCTAATTCTCCACAAATTTTTCTAGAGATGAAACAAGCTCCAGAAGTTTCTATAAATATTGATGTTAAAGCTTTAAAGATTGAAAACAACACTTTTGTTGTTACTTTAATCACAAATGCAGAAGCAAAATATGAAGGAAAAGTAGTTTTCATATGTGAATGTGAATATTCATCTATTGTTACTTTAAACGTACCTTCTGAACAAATAGAGCAAGTATTATTGGTAGAAGTACCAAAATTTTTATTTCCATTTGCTCGACAAATTATTTCTGATGCAACAAGGAACGGAGGATTTTCACCTCTTTTATTAAGTCCAATAGATTTTCTAGCTCTTTATAACGCAAAGAAAGCAGAAAATAATCAGTAATAAATTTAAGTTTCAGATAATTTATTCCACACCGGATTTTTTAATTTATTTAAAAAATTCCGGTGTTTTTCTAATTCTTCTTCAGAAGCTTTAAAATATCGTTCTTTATAATTTTTTTCTAAGGTTTTATTTTTTTCTAGATTTTGTTTTTTAAAAGAAGACATAACTAAACTAGGTTCTCTTCCCCCGACTAATTCAAGATAAACTTCAGACAATAATTCTGCATCAAGAAGAGCTCCATGTTTAGTACGATGAGAATTGTCTATACCGAATTTTTTACATAAACTATCAAGACTCGCTTTATCTCCAGGAAATTTGTGTCTAGCTATAGCGAGACTATCTATAACTCTATGCATATCAATAGGCTTTTTATTTATTGCCACGAGTTCAGAATTAATAAAACTCATATCAAAAGCAGCATTATGAATAACTAAATTATCTGAAGATATAAAATCAAGAAATTCATCTGCTATTTCTGCAAAAGTTGGTTTATCTTTTAAAAACTCTTCAGTAATACCATGAATTTTAATTACTTCTTCTGGGATATCTCTTTGAGGATTTATGTACTTATGAAAGACCTTATTTGTAGGAACATGATTTATTATTTCTACACATCCTATCTCTACAATTTTATCTCCTTCAAAAGGATTAAGACCTGTAGTTTCAGTATCAATTACTATTTCTCGCAATTTTAAATTATCCTGTTAATAATGTTAATAAATTGAATAACTTTTAATTTTTATTTTTATAACGATTAAAAAGAACAAACTAAGTTACAATAATTAAACATGTTAATAAAAAAAATTAATTAAAACTATAAATATGTTAATAAACTAATTTTATTAAAAGAAATCATATAATTATATGAATAAAAATTGTTGATAAGTTATATAAAACTATAAAGACAAAAAAGAATTAAAGTTATACACAGGATACTAACAAAACAACAATATTTTTTAAAAAATATATTATGATGATTTCAATTTTTTAATTTTAATTGACTATAAAAAAAATCTTTTGTAGATTAACGACCTTAAATCTCATAAACCTATATTTAGTAGGTAATCCCATACAATATATTCAAGAAGTAAGATATGCACTTAAAAGAATTGAAACAGAAATCTCCGACAGAGCTTCTTGCGTATGCAGAAGAGCTTGGAGTAGAAAACGCATCCACATTAAGGACTCAAGATTTAATGTATGCCATATTAAAGCAACTAGCGAATAGTGAGACAGCTATTTTAGGAGAAGGCGTTATAGAAGTTATGCAAGATGGTTTTGGTTTTTTACGTTCTCCAAAAGCGAATTATCTTGCTGGTCCTGATGATATTTATGTTTCTCCTAGCCAAATAAAGAGATTTGGCTTAAGGACAGGTGATACTGTTGAGGGAGAGATTAGAGCTCCTAGGGAAGGAGAAAGATATTTTGCGTTATTAAAGGTTATGAAAATTAACTATGAAGATCCAGAAGATACTAAGTATAGAGTTAATTTTGATAATCTTACTCCATTATTTCCAAATAAGAAGATAAATATGGAGATACAAGATAATACCAATACTAAGGATTTAACGCATCGTATTATAGAGTTAGTAACTCCGCAAGGTAAAGGACAAAGGAGTTTAATAGTAGCACCTCCACGTACAGGTAAGACAGTTATGCTTCAGAACATAGCACATTCTATTACGAAGAATCATCCAGAGATTTATTTAATAGTTTTATTAATAGATGAGCGTCCAGAAGAAGTAACAGATATGATAAGGTCGGTTCAAGGAGAAGTTATTAGTTCTACATTTGATGAGCCAGCCAATCGACATGTTCAAGTTGCGGAGATGGTTATAGAAAAAGCAAAGAGGCTTGTTGAGCATAAGAGGGATGTTGTAATTTTATTAGATTCGATTACTCGTTTAGCGAGAGCATATAATGCAACAGTTCCTAGTTCAGGTAAGGTATTAACTGGAGGAGTTGATGCCAACGCTTTACAGAAGCCGAAGCGTTTATTAGGAGCGGCTCGTAATATAGAGGAAGGAGGTTCTCTTACGATTATAGCTACTGCATTAATAGACACAGGTTCTAGGATGGATGAGGTTATTTTTGAAGAATTTAAAGGGACAGGTAATTCAGAGATAGTTCTTGATCGTAAGTGTTCGGATAAGAGGATTTTTCCTGCTTTAGACATAGGTAAATCAGGTACGAGGAAAGAGGAGTTATTAGTTGATAAGAATACTCTTTCCAAGATGTGGGTTTTAAGAAGAGTTCTTATGCCGATGGGTACTACAGAAGCTATGGAGTTTATGATAGAGAAACTGAAGCAGACGAAGAACAACAATGATTTTTTTGATGCTATGAATAGTTAGCCGTGGATTTTTCAGATACAATTTTTGCCTGTTCTTCTGGTTTTGGGAAAGCCGGGATAGCGATTATAAGAGTTTCAGGTTCAAAGAGTTTAGAGGTTTTAGATATTGTTAGTGGTATTAAGAATCCGAAAGCTCGTCAAGTTAGGTTTGCTGAGATAAGGCATTCAGTAAGTAAAGAAGTTATAGATAAAGGTATAGTTATTTATTTTTCAGGACCTGAGAGTTATACAGGAGAAGATGTAGTAGAGTTTCAAGTTCATGGTGGTAGATCAGTTTTAAATGAAGTTTTAGAATCTTTATCACTAATAGAAGGTTTAAGAGTAGCTGAAGCTGGAGAATTTAGTCGCAGGGCAGTTTTAAATGGCAAGATGGATTTAACTTCTGCTGAAGGTGTTATAGATTTAATAAATGCTGATACGAAGGAACAGAGGCGTCAAGCCTATAGGCAATTATCTGGCAGTTTATGTAAGCTTTATGAAGATTGGCGTAGTCGTATAGTAAAGATATTAGCCTATATAGAAGCATATATAGATTTTCCAGAAGAAGATATACCTGCAAGTGAGATTTTAAGATTAGATAATGATGTAAAATTACTTATAAAAGAACAGCAAGAACATTTAGAAGATAATCATCGAGGAGAAGTATTAAAGAACGGTTTTAAGATAGCGATTATAGGTGTTCCGAACGCAGGCAAATCGAGTTTATTAAATCGTTTAGTTAAGAGGGATGTAGCGATAGTTTCTAAGAAAGCTGGTACGACTAGGGATGTTATAGAAGCATATTTAGATATAGGAGGATACCCTGTAATTTTTTCGGATACAGCTGGTTTAAGATCATCGGAAGACGAGATAGAAGCAGAGGGTATAAAGAGAGCATTATTAAGGGCTCAAGATTCAGATTTAATTTTAGGTATTTTTGATGGAGAGGAATATCCTTTTTTAGATTCTCAAACGTTATCTTTATTAAGACCTGGTGATTTAAGTATAGTTAACAAGAGTGATTTAATAAGATGTAAGATTAAAGATGATGTATTAGCAGTTAGTGCATTAACAGGTTTTGGTATAGATTTATTATTGGAAAGAATAAGTTTGATAGTATCAGAGAGGTTAAGTTTAAGGGATTCTCCGGCATTAACGAGTTTAAGGCATAGGGAAGCGATAAGTAAGAGTATTAGTTATTTACAAAGGAGTTTAGATGCTCAACAACTAGATTTGAGAGCAGAAGATATTCGCATGGCGGCTAGGCATATAGGTAGTATTACAGGAACTATAGGTGTAGAAGAAGTTTTGGATGTTATTTTTAAAGACTTTTGTATAGGCAAATAATTAAAATTAATGAAGACAAAGGGTCAAGATATTTATGAGTAAGGATTTTGATGTTATTGTTGTAGGAGGAGGTCATGCTGGCTGTGAAGCTGCGGCAGCTTCGGCGCGTATGGGAGCGAAGACAGCGCTTTTTACCTATTCGATAGATAATTTAGGAGAGATGTCTTGTAATCCTTCTATAGGAGGTTTAGCGAAAGGGCATTTAGTTAGGGAAATAGATGCGTTAGATGGTCTTATGGGGAGAGTTATTGATAATTCTGGTATACATTTTAGGGTATTGAATCGTTCGAAGGGACCAGCAGTATATGGTCCACGTTCACAAGCTGATCGTGGGTTATATAAGCTTAAGATGAGAGAATTTTTACAAGGGCAAGAGAATTTAGAGATTATTTTTTCGGAAGTTAACACGATAAGTTTTATAGAGTTATCAGGGAAGAAGAAGGTTACAGGAGTTATTACAACAGACGGTAAGAGTTATAATAGTGGTTCTGTAATTTTGACGACGGGGACATTTTTGAATGGATTAATGCATACAGGCGAGAAGCGTACGATAGGAGGGAGAGTTAACGAGCCGTCTTGTAAAGGAATAAGTATTTCTTTAAGAGCGATGGGTTTAGAAGTTAAGCGTTTAAAGACAGGGACACCGTGTCGTTTAGATGGTAAGACGATAGATTGGAGTAAGACAGAGTATCAAGAGCCTGATAAGGTTCCAGAGCCATTTTCTTTTTTAACTAATAAGATTACGGTTCCGCAAATAGCGTGTCATATTACGCATACGACTTTAGCCAGTCATGAGCTTATAAGAGCAAATTTAAATCGAGCTCCGATGTATTCTGGTCAAATTAGTAGTATTGGACCTAGGTATTGTCCTAGTATAGAAGATAAGATAGTTCGTTTTGCAGACAAAGATAGCCATCATATTTTTTTAGAGCAAGAAGGTTTAGAAGATGATACGATATATCCGAATGGAATATCGACGTCTTTACCAGAAGATGTTCAATTAGCTCTTTTAAAGACGATTCCAGGTTTAGAGCAAGCTAAGATGTTAAGACCTGGTTATGCGATAGAATATGATTATGTTGATCCTAGGGGTTTAAGGCTCACGTTAGAGAGTAAGAGTATTAAGGGATTATTTTTAGCGGGTCAAATAAATGGGACTACAGGTTATGAAGAGGCAGCAGCTCAAGGTATTATAGCAGGGATTAATGGTAGTTTATTAGCTTCAGGATCAGATAAGGAGTTTATATTAGATCGGTCGGACGCGTATATAGGAGTTATGATAGATGATTTAACGACTTTAGGTGTTGATGAGCCGTATAGGATGTTTACATCCAGAGCAGAATATCGCCTATCTTTGCGTGCAGATAATGCGGATTATAGACTTACGCCTTTAGGAGAGCAGATAGGTTGTGTTCATTCGGAACGTTCAAGAATTTTTAAAGAGAAGCAGGAAGCATTAAAAGATGCAAGAAAACTTATTTGTACACTTGGTGGGACACCTAAAGAATTAAAAGCTAAAGGTTTTAAAGTAAATCAAGATGGTAAATTTAGAACGGCGTTAGATTTGCTTTCATATAAAGAAATTACATGGGATAAGCTTACAACAACATGGCCTATATTAAAGAGCATTCGTTCAGATGTAGCGGAGCAATTAAGTATAGAAGGAAAGTATTCAGGATATTTAGATAGGCAAGCAGCAGATATTAAAGTGTTTAAAAGAGATGAATCTTTAAAGATTCCACCAGATATAGATTATAAGAAGATAGGTGGTTTATCTACAGAAGTTCAAATACGTTTATCCAAAGCATTACCAGACAACATAGGTGTTGCCTCTAGACTAGTTGGAATAACACCAGCGGCAATAACAGCGTTATTAGGTTATATTAAGAAGAATCATACAAGTAATTTTTAAAGGTAAACTTTACATAAGGGAAAAATAATAATATTATGCTTTTGTAAATTCCTTGCAAAGGAGCATAAATGATAAGGAATACCAAGATAAAAGGAAGCCCTACCCCCCCCCATACGAGGTAAAATAGCTTCATCTGGAGGGATAATAGTTGAAGCGATAGTTGTACTAGGTCTTATATCTACCCTTACTCCGATATTATATAAGCATGTTAGTGAACGCCGAGAGGATATAGATAATATCAACGAAGCGAATATGCTTTTGTTATTAAAAGAGCATACGAAGGAATATATAAGGGAGAATTCAGAGAATTTAAGCATAGGGACGACATTAATAGATCCGCAAGATATAGGTATAGACATAAGCGGTTATAAGATAGGGATAAGGAAGAGCACGGACGGTACGATAGACGCGATGATAACAGGGAATGCGAGTAATGATTTACAAGCAGGGAAGATAGCGTCTT
>CALXRE010000104.1 GCA_944390645.1 uncultured Alphaproteobacteria bacterium
TTAGTTAATATAGCAGCAAATATTCAAACAGAATTTGATGACAGAATTAAAACTGTAGCTACTTATACAATACCATGTACAGGAAACTACGACGTTATTATCCAAGCTGGTAGTGGCTCTTATTATAGCTTTTCTAATAAGACATACAACTATACGCAAGGAGAAGGAGGTATAGTTAATTTAAACAATATTCCCCTTTCTAAGGATACAGTTTTAGAGATAAAAAAGATCCCAGGAGGTATGACGGAAAGTTGGAATTGTTGTTCACCAGGTTGTACGGGGGGATCAGGGATTGCTTTATATATTAATACCATTCTAGCTGCTGTTGCTGGTGGTGGAGGTGTAGGTACTACCAGTGGAGGAGGGTGGATAGCAGGCTATTCTTCTTGGACAACTTATTCTCGGGGTTGGAGTTTGAATGGAAATAAAAGAGGAGGTTCTAACAAAGCATCTAATTCTGGCTCTATTGGAGGCATAGGTTATGATACTGTTCGTTATGCCTGGGGAGGAACAGGATTATGTTGGTCTGGTTGGAGTTCTTCACAATGTACACAAACCCCAGGAAAAAGCTGGAATGCTTCACCAACACGCCATGGTCCAGGTAAAGTAGATTTGATTTATCGAGGAGAGTGAGATTAAAGGTTGTTTTTATCCAACAATAACGTTTTTGAGTTCTCCCTTTTTTAAAAGCCGCAATATTATCGATTGTTACCTCTAAAATACGATTAAAACTTAGAAGCATAATTCTAGGATATCAGCAACAGGTAGTAGAAGAAGATATATTCAAGGTGGTTGTTATTATGATTGAATAGAAAAATCAAGTGGTACAGCTTCCTTAGGGAATAGAGCAGGCAAAGATGATTGTAATGGTGTTGGATGGGCAGGATGAGAAAACGGTGCAGCTTTTTGATGAGTTCAAAAGAGAGGGAACGGTTTTTTATATTGAAAAGGAGTAAAAATAATAGTGTAAAGAATCTTTTAGCCCGTATAACTTAAGATTTTGATTCAATTTCTGCTTTGAACTTAAATAAAAAGAAAAAATAAATAAAAAGAATCTCTTATCAAGAATCTCTTTATTTTTTGATTCAAGATTAACCCCTTTTAAATAATTTTCTTGCTTTGTATAAAAAAAACAGTTACAAAAGCCTCGTTTATTTTATTACACACGCAGGTTTTGCGCTTCTTACAAAAATATTGTTAGAACCGCTCTGGTGCCGAAAGGCTAACATTCCTGCGGAGGATTAACCAGAAAAGAAAGGATTTTAAAATGGCTCTTCCTACATTTACTATGCGTCAACTCATCGAGTCTGGTGTCCATTTCGGACATAATACAAGACGCTGGAACCCTAAAATGCAACAATATATCTTTGGGGTACGAGATGGTGTACATATCATAGATTTGCAACAGTCTGTACCTATGCTTTATCGTGCAATGCAAGTGGCTAGAGATGTAGCTGCAAAAGGTGGTCGTGTATTGTTTGTTGGAACTAAACGTCAAGCTCAATTACCTATTAAAGAAGCTGCTGAAAGATGTGGTCAGTACTTCGTTAATCATAGATGGTTGGGTGGAACTCTTACAAACTGGAAAACGATATCTGTTTCAATTAAACGCTTGAAAGAAATCGATGCTAAAGAAGAAAAAGGCGAATACGAAGGATTAACAAAAAAAGAGCGTTTGAAAATTAATCGAGAAAGAGAAAAACTTGATAGATCTTTAGGTGGTATCAAAGATATGGGCGGAAGACCTGATCTCCTCTTTGTAATAGACGTTCCTAAAGAAGAACTAGCTCTTTTGGAAGCAAGAAAATTGAATATCCCTGTTATTGCTATATGTGATACTAATGCAGATCCTGATGGTATAGATTATCCTGTACCTGGTAATGATGATGCTCTAAGAGCTATTAATCTTTATTGTGACTTGATTAGTGCTGCTATCTTGGACGGTATTCAAGAAGAAATGAAGGCTGCTGGAGTAGATCTTAGTGCTTCTGAAGTGCTTATGGAAACTGAAAGTAAAGCTGAAGAGCCTCAAGCAAATAAAACAGAAGAAAATCTTCCAAAAGAAGAAACTCCTGAAGAAAAGCCTGCGGTTGAAACTGAAACTGCTGCCCAGGTTTAATCTTGATGTTTGGTATTTGTTGGCGGTGGCTTAATAAAAATTCTGCTACCGCCTTTTCTTTATAATAATTTAGAAAAGGGTAAAAATAATGGCTGAAATTACTGCTGCTTTAGTAAAAGAATTACGCGAAAAAACTGGAGCTGGTATGCTCGATTGTAAAAAAGCTCTGGTAGAAGCTCAGGGAAATCTTGATAATGCCGTAGATTGGTTACGTAAAAAAGGTCTTGCTGCTGCCGCTAAAAAAGCTGGTAGAGTCGCTTCTCAGGGATTGGTAGCTGCCTTGGCTGAAGAAAATAAAGGGGTACTCTTAGAAGTAAATTCTGAAACAGACTTCGTAGCAATGAATGATGAATTCCAAAAATTCGTAACCGATGTTCTAAACGTCGCAATGAATAAAAACGGAAATATAGAAGAAATTAAAAAAGCTCCTTTGGCTGGAAAAACTGTCGAAGATACTTTGACTGACTTAATTGCTAAAATTGGTGAAAACCTGAATATAAGAAGAGCTAAAGCTATATCCGTACCTGAAGGGGTCGTCGTATCTTATGTCCATGGTGCTGTTTCTGCTGGAAAAGGTAAAATCGCTGTCTTGATTGCTTTGGAATCTAAAGCGGATAAAAATGCTCTTCAACAACTAGGAAAACAAATCGCAATGCATGTTGCTGCCGCTGCTCCTAATGCTTTGAATATCGAAGATGTAAATCCAGAAGATTTAGAAAGAGAAAAAAATATATTGGCAGAACAAGCAAGAAATTCTGGAAAACCAGAAAATATTATTGCTAAAATGTTAGAAGGGCGCTTGCGTAAATACTATGAAGAAGTCGTTCTGCTTGAACAAAACTATGTTGTTGATCCTGATAAAAAAGTAAAAGATGTAATTGCGGAAGCTTCTAAAAATCTTGAAACACCTATCAAAATAACTGGATTTATACGTTATGCTTTGGGTGAAGGTATAGAAAAAAAAGAAGAAAACTTTGCTGCTGAGGTTGCTGCTCAATTGAAAAACTAAAAGGATGATATCATGACTGATGTACCACTTTTTAAAAGGATACTACTAAAACTCTCTGGTGAAAGCCTTATGGGAGATAAAGATTTCGGAATGGATGTTGATGCAATAACTAAATTAGCTCAAGAACTAAAAGAAATCGTAGATTCTGGAGTGCAAGTGTGTGTCGTAATAGGTGGGGGTAACATCTTTCGTGGTATTGCTGGTTCGGCCGCTGGTATGGATAGAACTTCTGCTGATTATATGGGAATGCTCGCTACAGTTATGAATTCTTTGGCTCTTCAAGATGCCTTAGAAAATAAAATGGGATTACAGACTAGAGTCTTATCTGCTATCCCTATGCCAACTGTATGTGAATCTTATATCCGAAGAAGAGCTGTAAGACATTTAGAAAAAGGTCGTTTAGTAATATTTGCGGCCGGAACAGGAAATCCTTTCTTCACTACAGATACCGCAGCAACTCTACGGGCAATTGAAATGAATTGTGACGTTATTATGAAAGCAACTCAAGTAGACGGGGTATATGACGCTGATCCTAAAAAAGTTGCTAACGCTAAACGTTTGGATAAAATAGCTTATGAGGAAGTATTAACTAAAAATCTTAAGGTTATGGATGCTTCTGCCGTGGCTCTAGCTAGAGATAACAATCTACCCATAATAGTCTTTTCTCAACACGAGGAAAAGGCTTTATTAAAAGCCCTAAAAGCTCAAGGAAAGTTTACTTTGGTCAGTAAAAGAGAGGAATAAATGTCTGATATAAAAGAAATAAAAGCTGATATCGAAGCAAGAATGGAAAAAACTATCGATGCCTTGAAAAGAAATTTCTCTGGCTTAAGAACTGGTAGAGCTACTACTTCTCTTCTCGATACTATTCATGTTGATGCTTATGGTTCTGTCGTGCCTTTAGCTCAAGTCGGTAACGTATCAGTTCCTGAACCTCGTATGTTGGCTGTGCAAGTCTGGGATAAAACTTTAATAAAAAATGTTGAAAAAGCTATTCGAGACTCTAATCTCGGCTTGAATCCTATGAATGATGGAAACTTAATCCGAATACCTATTCCTCCTTTAAGTGAGGAAAGACGCTTGGAAATGGTTAAAGTCGCAGGTAAATACGCTGAAGAAGCTAGAGTCTCTATCCGTAACCTAAGAAGAGATGGTATGGACGAAATCAAAAATATGGAAAAACGTGCCGAAATATCTGAAGATGATAAACATGATTATGAAGATGTTATCCAAAAAATTACTGATGCTATGATAGCTAGAATAGACGAACACTTAAAAACTAAAGAACAGGAAATAAAGCAAGTATAATGGCCGAAACTATCTCCCTCCCTAAGCATATCGCTGTTATTATGGATGGAAATGGGCGGTGGGCTCAGAAAAAAGGACTGCCAAGATTTGCAGGACATAAAAAAGGTGCTGAAGCTTTAGCTCTCTTCCTAAATGAAGTGCAAAAACTAAACATTAAATATGTTACGGTATTTGCTTTTTCTTCCGAAAATTGGTCTCGCCCTAAAGAAGAAATACTTGCTTTGATGAATCTGTTACGACAAACCCTTAAAGAAAATATTATTAAAGCAGACCAAAATAATATTAAATATAACTTTATTGGAAATCTTGATAAAATAAATAAAGATATTCTTGAACAAATAAGGCTATTAGAGGAAAAAACTGCAAATAAAAATGGTCTGTTCTTTAATATTGCTTTAAGTTATGGCGGAAGAGAAGAAATAATCTTCGCAACTAAAAAAATAGCTGAAAAAGTTAAAAATAATAAATTAAATATTAATGAAATATCTGAAGATATCTTCGCTCAAAATTTATATAATCCAGGTCAGCCTTATCCTGATTTGTTAATTCGTACTAGTGGAGAAAAAAGAATAAGTAATTTCTTATTGTGGCAATTAGCATATACAGAAATGGTTTTTCTTGATACTCTGTGGCCAGACTTTTCAGCAAAGGACCTTGATATGGCTATAATCGAATTTCAAAAACGAGAACGTAGGTTCGGTTCACTTAAAGGATAAATAATATGCTTATAACAAGAATCTTATCTTCTTTAATCTTATTACCTCCTGTTATCTTGGCTATATATTTTGCTTATCCATGGTATGAAATCTTGATCGCTATTGCTGTTGTAATCCTTGCTTGGGAATGGGATAAAATGTTATCTTCTCGTTTAACTACATATTCGTTGATAACATCTGCTACGGCTATAATGGCTATGCTTGTAGGAACTGAGTATTACTTCGGTTATGTATTCCTTGCTATTGTAATATTTATTATGTTTGTTGTCTTATAAAAAAAAAAAAAAAATAAAGAACAATATCCTTTCCTTAAAACTTTAGGGCTGCCTTATATAACTGCTTTTGCTATGGCTGCTGTATACTTAGAAGAAAATTTTGGAAGTCAATTGGTGTTTTGGTTGATTGCTATCGTATGGGCTACTGATACTGGAGGATTGGTATTTGGTAAAACTATTGGAGGTCCTAAATTATGGGTCTCTGTAAGCCCTAAAAAAACTTGGGCTGGATTCTTTGGGGGTATCTTTTCTGCTCTAATTGTTTCTTTCGCTGTTGCTATTATCTTTAATCTAAGCTTATGGGTATTGTTACTTACTACTACCGTAATTGCTTTATTGGCTCAAATCGGAGATTTACTGGAATCTAAAATTAAACGAATTGTTGGGGTTAAAGATTCTAGTTCTTTAATCCCTGGTCATGGCGGTTTGTTCGATCGCTTAGATAGTTTAATGTTGGTTATGATTGTGGTAGCGGTTATTATTATGTTTACTGGAGGAGCTACTTTTTAATGACAGAAAAAACCGTTACTATATTAGGATCAACGGGGTCTATTGGGAAAAGTACAATAGATGTCTTACTAAAAGCTAATATCCCTTTTCGGATTAAAGCTTTGGTCGGAAATCAAAATGTTTCTCTGTTGGCTAAACAGGCAGAAATATTAAAACCTGAAATGGTTGTTACTGCTGATGAAACGAAATATCTCGAATTAAAAAAACTCCTTAATAAGCAAAATGTACATGTAGCTGCTGGTAAAAATGCTGTTGTAGAAGCTGCTAAACTTGATGCTGATTGGACTATGTCTGCAATTGTTGGTGCTGCTGGCTTGGAACCTTCAGTAGAAGTCATAAAACGTGGAAAAATATTAGCTCTCGCTAATAAAGAAACTCTCGTGTGTGCTGGAAAACTTGTGATGGAGATGATTAAAAAATATAATACTACTCTGATCCCTGTAGATTCAGAACATAGTGCAATATTCCAGTGCTTAGCTAATAATAAAAAAACTGAAGTCGATCATTTGTTGTTAACTGCTTCAGGTGGTCCTTTCTTCCTTAAAGATAAAGAATATATGGCTAATGTTACTCCTCAACAAGCCCTAAAACACCCAAACTGGAGTATGGGTGCAAAAATATCTATAGATTCTGCTACGATGATGAATAAAGGTTTAGAAATAATAGAGGCTTTCTATCTATTTAATCTACCTGCGGAAAAAATTAATGTACTCATTCATCCTCAATCAATTATTCATTCTGCGGTCGCTTATATCGACGGTGCTGTAATTGCTCAGCTAGGGAATCCTGATATGAAAACTCCTATCGCTTATGCCTTCGGTTGGCCAAACCGAATTGATGCAAAAATTGCAAAATTAGATCTAACTAAAATTGCTTCTTTAACGTTCTTTACTCCTGATGAAGAAAAATTCCCTGCTTTAAAATTAGCAAAACAGGCTCTGAAAATCGGTTGTGAAGCTACTAATGTCTTAAATGCGGCTAATGAAATTGCGGTTAATGCTTTCCTAAATCAAAAAATTCGCTTTTTGGATATTGCCAAAGTCGTTAAAAAAGTATTAGAAAACATAAATACGTTTAATCTAAATTCTATTGATGATGCTTTAGCCTTAGATAACTTGGCAAGGGAAAAAGCAAAAATTGTTATAAAAAAAATGGAAGAAAAATAATGCAAGAAATATTAAGTTTTATCGAATATCTACTAGCTTTCGTAGTCGTCTTATCAATTGTAGTCTTTGTTCATGAAATGGGACACTTTTTAGTGGCTAGACTGTGCGGAGTCCGTGTTTTAGAATTTTCTATCGGTTTTGGTAAAAAACTTTGGTCTCGACAAGATAAAAAAGGAACAAATTGGTCTTTGAGAGCTATTCCTTTGGGCGGATTTGTTCAGATGTTTGGTGATGCAGATGCGGCAAGCGCTAAAGCTGATGAAAATATTAAAAACTTGTCAGAAGAAGAAAAAAAAGTCTCTTTCCCTTTCCAACCTGTATGGAAAAAAATTGCAATAATTTTTGCTGGTCCTGCTACTAACTATATCTTCGCAATCCTATTAATGACTGCGGTTTTTATGGTTTATGGACAAATCAAAATTGCTCCTGTTGTTGGTAGTGTAATGGAAAAATCTCCTGCTGCAGCCGCTGGATTGTTGCCTGATGATAAAATACTCCAGGTAAATGGTGAAAATATTGCAGATTTCTCTGATATAAAACGTTGGATTGTCCTGTCTCCTGAACCAACATTGAAACTCTTAGTCGAAAGAAATGGAAAAACTTTAAACCTTGAGGCAATTTTAGCTGAAGATCCTAAAGAAAGAGTACTCGGTGTTCAATCTAAAACTATAGCTCCTGGTGATGTATCTTCTATGCCTTTTCATAAAGCTATATATGAATCTTCTCTTATGGCTTGGAAAATGACGGCAGATACTATTATATACCTAAAACAAGTATTCACATCTACTCGTTCTCCTGATGAAATGAGAGGTCCTTTAGGTATAGCTGAAGCTTCCGGAGATGCTGCAAAAGGAGGATTCCTTAGTTTCTTGGTTTTCTTAGTACAAATCTCTATCGGAATTGGTCTGATTAATCTTTTCCCTATACCTTTATTAGACGGAGGTCAAATCGTCGTATATTTAATCGAAGCGATAAGAGGTAAACCTTTAAAGGAAAAAATACTTGAAAAAACTTTGATGATAGGTATGTGCTTGCTAATTGGTTTATTGTTGCTTACCTTATGGAATGATATACCAAGAATATTTAATAGGTTGGTAGGTTAAAATAGTGCTGGTTTTAAATAAAAAAATAGCTTGTTTATCCTTACTTTTGGCTTTCTTTGTTCTGCCGTATGATAAGTCATTGGCTCAAAATATCCAAGAAGATAGAATATCTGAAATCATTGTAACTGGAAATCAAAGAATAGAAAAAGAAACTATCCTATCTTATGTTCGATTAGATGAAGGGGATCTCCTTAGTGATAAAACTATGAATAGGGCCCTTAAAAACCTATTTGATACTGGAATGTTTGCTGATGTTAATTTAGAAAAAGATGGTACAGTATTAAAAATATCGGTTAAAGAAAATCCTATCGTTAATCAATTGTTCTTTGATGGAAATAAACGAATGCAAGATGAACAACTGATTGATGAAGTCCAACTTAAACCAAGAGTCATTTATACTAAAGTTAAAGCTCAAAAAGATGTTGAACGCTTGGTTAATATATATCAACGAAGTGGACGTTTCGCTGTAACTATTGAACCTAAAATCATCGAAAGAGAACAAAACCGAGTCGACGTTATTTATGAAATAGATGAAGGTCCAACTACTTATGTCCGTAAAATAATATTTGTAGGTAATGAAGCTTTCTCTGATTCTACTTTGCAAGAAAATATAATGACTAAAGAAGATCGTTGGTATCGTTTCTTTTCTACAACAAGCACTTATGATCCAGATAGAATGGATTATGATAAAGAATTATTAAGGCGTTTTTATTTAAGTAAAGGTTATATAGATGTGGAAATTGAATCTGCTATAGCAGAACTAACTCCTGATAAAGAGGCTTTTTTTATTACTTTTACTTTGAAAGAAGGAAAAAGATATAAAGTTGGAAATGTCTCTATAAAAACAACCTTGGAAAATTTAAATGTTGATGAGTTAAAAGCAAATTTCTCTATCGAATCTGGAGATTGGTATAATGCAGATAAAATAGAAACTGCAATTCAAAATATTACAGATGCAGTTGGAAATCTTGGTCATGCTTTTGTTGATGTTACTCCTGAAACTAATATCCAGGAAGGAACAAACATCGTAGATATTGTTTTTGATATAAAAGAAGGTGAGCGTGTCTTTATAAATCAGATTAATATAAATGGAAATGTTCGTACACGTGATGAAGTAATCCGTAGAGAATTCCGTGTCGTAGAAGGTGATGCTTTTAATTCTGCTAAATTACGTAGATCTAAACAACGGATTGAAAATCTAGATTTCTTCTCGAGAGTCGATTTCGCAACAAAGCCTGTCGATGGTGTTCCTGATAAAACTGATGTTGAAGTTTCTGTTGAAGAAAAATCTACTGGTTCTCTAACTTTGGGCGTCGGTTGGTCTACTTATGATGGAGCTTTAATCCAAACTGGAATAAGTGAAAGAAACTTCCTTGGTTTAGGGCAATACTTAGGCTTAAATGTTGCGTTAGCTCAAAAGAGAACCGAATATGATATAAGTTTTACAGAACCTTATTTCTTAGATCGAGATTTGGCGGCTGGATTCGATTTGTTTAATATGACACATGATTTCCAAGATACTAGTTCTTATGATCAATCAAGTATAGGTGGAGCTTTGCGATTGTCTTGGAGCTATAATGAAGAACTTAGACAATCAGTTAAATATACTCTTAGAGAAGATAAAATTTCTGATGTTGATCCTGATGCTTCTTTATATATAAAAGAGCAAGAAGGAAAAGCTTTATTATCGATGATAAGCAATTCTATCAGTTACGATCTTCGTAATAGTACAATTAGACCAACAGATGGTTATGTGTTAACTCTAAGTAACGATTTGGCTGGATTGGGAGGAAATGAACGTTTCTTGCGTACAGACTTATATGCAGCAAAATATTTCCCGTTAAGTGAAGAATGGACTTTGGCTTTTAAAGGTCATGCGGGATATATTTTCGGATTTGGGCAAGATGTTCGAATTAATCAAAGATATTTCTTAGGCGGAAATGATTTAAGAGGATTTGAACAAGGTGGTGCAACGGGAAGAGATAGAGCTTCTCAGGACGCTTTAGGTGGTGATTGGGTTCTTACGGGCACTGCTGAAATTATCTTTCCTCTTGGTTTGCCTAATGAGTTCGGTATTAGAGGGCGTCTCTTCTCTGATATTGGAGCAACAGGAGAACCTCCAGATACAGGTAAATATAATATTGACTATTCTTCTAAACCCAGAGCTTCAGTTGGGTTTGGAATCTCTTGGGATTCACCGATGGGTACTATAAATGTTGATATAGCTTATGCGGTGTTAAAAGAGAAATATGATAAAACTGAAGTATTTCGTCTTAACTTTGGATCAGGATTTTAATCATGAAAAAAATTGTTTTAATATGTTCTTCTCTTGCTTTGACTGCGGCTGTATTCGTTGCTCCAGTTAAAGCTGCTGAAACTAAAATGTCTCCTGCTGTAATCGCTATTGTTGATATGCAAAAGGTACAAGAAAAATCTACAGCTTATCAGGGAATGGTAAAGCAAAGAGATAAATATGTTTCTGAATTGAAAGCTGAAGTCGCAAAAGATGAAGCTGCTTTACGTAAAATGGAAGAAAATATAAATAAAGAAAGAACAACTCTAACTCAAGAAGAGTTGGTAAAAAAAATCGATCAATTCCGTAATAAAATGCAGGAATTCCAACAAAAAGTGCAGTCTAGACAAGAGGCTATTTACAAGTCTTTTTCTACTGGTACAACTAAACTTACCAAAGAAGCTTTTGAACCAGCTGTATCTGAAGTAGCTGAAAAAAAAGGGGCAAATATGGTTACTGGTTCTTCTCAAATGATGCAATTCTCTCCTG
>CALXRE010000105.1 GCA_944390645.1 uncultured Alphaproteobacteria bacterium
AAGGAGAAGTAATCCAAGACAAAATAACAAATCCTAAAGTAGCCCAATGTATATCAGAGAAAGCTCCCGCTGCAATTGCAAAGCCTATAATGCTACCGATTATCGAATGAGTTGAAGAAACAGGCAATGCCGTAAAGGAAGCGATTAATACCCAAAGTCCTGCGGATAAAAGAGCCGCCAACATACCGATAATAAAAATAGAAGAATCTTCAAAAACATCAGGAGATACAATACCTTTAGCAATAGTTCCTGTAACTTGAGCCCCAAGGAATACTGCACCTATAAAGTTTAAGATTGCAGCAATATACATAGCTTGACGAATTGTAACTGCCTTAGAGGCTACAGAAGTAGCCATAGCATTAGCTACATCATTAGCACCTAAACTAAAAGCCATCAAAAAGCCAGCAGTAACTGCAATAATAAGAATTAAAGAAAAATAATCCATAAAGACCCACTTTAGCTTTTATTTTGCGATCATAGCTCTTAACATATCGGCACAACCTTCAGTATTATGGCTCATATCATGTAATTCCTCTACAAAACGTAGTAATTGATAAGTCTGTTTAAAAGGCATATCTAACGCATAAAGTTTTGAAATAATTTCTCTTTGCTCTCGATTTACGATTTTATGTCTACGGAGAACTTCTCTGCACATTTGTTTTATTTCATTTCTATCTGCGGTTCCTCCATTTACCAACTCAATAGTAGCTTCTAAAGGAGGGCGCAAAGCATTTATACTTTCCTTTGCATCTTGTAAGTATGTTTCTAAATCTGGAGTTATTTCTTCTGGGATTTTAATATTGTGCATAGCTAACCAATTTAAACAATCTTGCCCAGAATCTAAAATATTATCTTGAGAACGAGTATAAGTAAAAAATATCGTTTTATCCACTGGCATAAAAAGCCCTCGAGGCATATGATTACGAATATTTCTTTTAACTCTATCAGCCTCTTCCTCTATTTGATCTACTTGTTCTTTCAAATATATAAAATTTTGATTATCACCTTCTGCATAAGCTTTTACAGCATGTTGAATTAAAGTCATTCCAGAAGCAATTAGTTCATAATGTTTTAATAGACCTGTTAAAGGAGATTCTACAGGTAATATTCCCATGAATGGTATTTTTAATGCTATTTTCATTTTAAAACACTCCTTTTTAGACTCCTATATCTTCATTCCATAAAGAAGGATTCTTTTCTATAAAATCTTTCATCATTTTTTTACATTCTAGATTGTCAAGATTTATTAGTTCTATTCCGTTTGCTTTAAGATAATCTTCACCACACACAAAGTTTTCATTTTCACCAATTACAACTCTAGGTATTTTATAAAAAACAATCGCACCAGAACACATTGGACATGGAGATAAAGTAGAATATAAAGTTGCTTTAGTATAATCTTTTGCAAGTAATCTACCTGCATTTTCTAAACAGTCCATTTCCGCATGCAATATAGCACTAGCTTTTTGTACTCTTTTATTATGTCCTTGAGCAACAATTTGACCGTTTACAACTAAGACTGATCCAATAGGTATTCCTCCCTCTTCTAAACTTTTCAAAGCTTCTTGATAGGCTTTTTGCATAAATTTTTCATCATCAGTCATTTTTTAAATCCTCTATCATATTTACTGGTTCTTTTTCTTCCAAAGAAACTGTTTCAACCGTTCTTAATCGTTTTTCAATAGCTCTAGTACGGACACCTACTTTATCTACTACTTGAGAAGCTTGCTCAAGTTTTTTCTTTAATTCTTCCATAACCATTCCATATTTTGCAAATTCCTGCTTAGCTTCACCTAAAACTTTCCAAACTTCTCCAGATCGTTTTTGAATTGCTAATGTTCTAAAACCCATTTGAAGACTATTCAGTAAAGCCCCTAAAGTCATAGGACCACACACATTAACTCTATATTTTTGTTGTAACTCATAGACTAATCCTGGACGTCGTAATACCTCAGCATAAAGACCTTCGGTTGGTAAAAACATAATGGCAAAATCTGTTGTTAATGGAGGATTTATATATTTTTCAGAAATATCTCGAGCAGCCTTTTTTATACTATTTTCTAGTTGTTTAGACGCTTCATCTAAGAGATTTTTATCTCCTTTTTCCGAAAAAGATAATATTCTTTCATAGTCTTCTACAGGAAATTTTGCATCTAAAGGTATTAATACTTGTTCATTTCCTCCCGGCAACTTTACAGCATATTCAACTACATCATCAGAATTAGGATTAGTTTTTACATTTTTAACATACTGTTCTGGAGTAAGCATTTGCTCTAAAAGAGAACCAAGTTGTATTTCCCCCCATGTTCCTCGAAGTTTAACATTAGTAAGTACTCGTTTTAAATCACCTACACCACTTGCTAGATTTTGCATTTCTCCTAAACCTTGGTGTACTTTTTCCAAACGTTCACTAACCATTTTAAAAGATTCACCTAATCTTTTTTCTAAGGTTCCTTGTAATTTTTCATCAACTGTCGCCCGCATTTGTTCAAGTTTAGTTGAATTTTCTTCTCGCAATTTATCCAAACGTTCTTCTACAGTTTTTCTTAAAGAATCACTAAAGCCTAAAATAGTATTCAAAATTTCTTCTCTTAAAGCTTTAGCTTCTTCACGAGTTGTTCTCTCTAACCTTTGCATATCTTCCGCATTATTATTATTCCGAAAAACAAACAAGATTATTATTGCCAACAATAACAACAGATTAATTACGGAAACTATAATTAACATAGACTTATACCTTACCCATTATGTTTTAATAAATAATTTAATCCATAATAACCGTATTACAAGAATAAGAAAGTCTAGAAATTATCCTTTAAAAAAAATTAGAAATAATTTAATATTAAAAATATACTTTATATATGACTACTGTAAAAATAAAGAAAGGGATAAAAATTGTTTTTTAAGAAAGTAAACCCTCCTCTTTCGCAAAAATCTATAAAAAAAGTTATTAGCACAGGAAGCATAACAATAGAGTTAATAGTATTATTAGGCTTTATAGCTGCATTAACTCCTATATTATACAATCAAGTATCAGAACGTAGGAAAGATATAGAGAACATAAACGAAGCAAATAAACTTCTTTTATTAAAAAATGCAACCCAAGAATACATAGAAACGAATAAAGACAACATAAATACTGGCAGCATAGTTATTTCTCCTGAAGAAGTAGGAATAGATATTAGTGGTTATCAGATAGGAATAAGAAAAAATGCAGACGGTACATTAGATGCAATGATAGTACCAAATGTTTCAAGCACAGATTTAAATGCAGGTAAGATAGCATCATTAATAGGGGTATCAGCAGGAGTATATTCAGAGCAAGATAAAAGTAAGGTATGGGGAATAAATGGCATTTGGGCGGAAGATATATCAAATTATGGATTTAGTTCCTTACCTACAGGGATACCTGTAATAACTACGGCATACGATAAAGAAAATTCTGATGGTATTAATGAAGAGCAATTAAAAGAAATAATAGAAAACACATCCTTTACTAAACTTTCTGCGGATGAAATTTGTTTAAACGGAAAATGTATTTCTGAATGGGAAGATACGACCTACAATTCATTACAGACTATTATAAACTGTAATAGTGGAGATACTAAAGCTTGTAATAAAGGTTTTCAAAAAGGTATTAATACTTCTTGTGCTAATATCGCTCTAGCATATAAAGAAAACGATAGCATCGCTTTAACTGGTTTTTATACGATTGCCATTGGCGAAGATAACTTTCTTTATAATCAACCTTGTGTATTTAAAGATGGAGAAGTTGCCTCTAATGGAGAAGTACATTCTCAATGTAACACCAGCGCAACAGGTTCTTCAGCTGCCTGTCAATATGCTTGGATAAATAACCTCAATCGTTCTTGTGCTAATATTGTTTCTAGTAATCCAGATGCACCATCTCAATATTATTACATTAACTCAAGCCAAACTGTAGCATCTAGGACTCCTTGCTATTTTGTAAACAAGAGAGAAGCTACAGCAGCAGAAACGATAGTTCAATGTAATACGGCAACAACTAGTAGTGCAATGAATTCCAACATAGCATGCCGGTATGGTTATGTAAAAGGATATAATACAAGTTGTAGTACCTTGATATCCAAATATCCTGCAGGATCTGGTCAAACTAATAGTATAACCACTTCTAGCGGAGGTAATCGAGAATGCTGCAGTTGCTGTAATGTATCCGTAGGATATACTACAGATTTAAGTTCTCCTTTTACCTATCCCTCAGGTTGCCCAAGAGGTAAATTTAAATTAGAAGTTAGAGGAAGTTATGATTGTGATTATTGTTCTAGTTGCTCTAATAGTGGAAAATTAACTGTAACTGGATATTTTAACGGAGGAACAACTTTTGCAGCCAAGATTGTAACCAGGAATAGTTACGGTGTACTAGGTACGGCAAGAGGTATAACTGCAAACGGAGTTGTTGTTGCAGCAGCGGGAAGCGGAGGTTGCTGCCGTTTAAATGGTCGTTACAGAAGCGTTTCTGGAGCTAGTATAGGAGCATCGTCATATGGAGCAGGAGGAAGTGTACCTTCTTCACAATGTAATGGCTATGGCGTTTGGGGAGGGAAAGGAACATGCGAACCATCAGCATACACATGTCAAAATGGAACAGCTTCAGCCGATATCAAGCTCACACTTATAAGCCGTTAATTGATTTTAGTTAATAGGAATAACCAATACCTATAGAGAACTTACTGATCTTGTTTTACATTCCAAATATCTTTAGCATATTCAGCTATTGTACGGTCACTAGAGAATTTGCCCATTCTTGCAACATTTAAAATTGCTTTTTTTATCCATTCATCCTTATTAACGAAATCCAGACTTATTTTATCTTGAGTATCGATATAAGAAGACATATCTGCTAACAACATATAATAGTCACTATACATTAGATTTTGGAACAAAGGCTTAAATATTCCAGGCTCTTCAGGACAGAAGAAGTCAGAATTTAAAGCATCAAGGACTCTTTTGATTCTTTGGTCATTATTATAATAATCCCAAGGATTATACCTACCACTTTTTTTAAGTTTTTGCACTTCTTCCGCAGTAAGACCAAAGAGATAAAAATTATCTATTCCTACTTCTTCGCGTATTTCAATGTTAGCCCCATCTAAAGTTCCAATTGTCAAAGCCCCATTAAGAGCAAATTTCATATTTCCTGTTCCAGAAGCTTCAAATCCAGCTGTGGATATTTGTTCGCTTAGATCTGCAGCAGGGAAGATTTTTTCAGCTACAGAAACTTTATAATCAGGGATAAAAACAACTTTCATATATTTAGAAGCTTCTTTATCCACATTTATGATTTCAGCAAGATTATTAAAAAGCTTTATAATTAATTTAGCCGTATCATAAGAAGGAGCAGCTTTTCCCGCTAAAATATAAGTTCGAGGACAAGCAGGTATTTTTTTATCTTGAACAATAGAGAAATACTGATGAATTATATTCAAAGCATTCAATAATTGTCGTTTATATTCATGAATACGCTTAGCTTGAACATCAAATAAAGATTCCACATCTACGATTACATTAGTTCTAGCTTTTATTAGTTCAGCAAGCCGTTCTTTATTATAAGATTTTACCTCCCAAAATTCTCTACGGAAATTCTTATCATTTACGAAAGGTTCTAATCTTTTTAATTGATCTAATTTTGTAATCCAAGATTGACCAATTTTTGAAGAAATTAAATCTGATAATGCTTGATTAGCGCTCAATAGCCAACGTCTAGGAGTAACACCATTAGTTTTATTATTAAATTTTTTAGGCCACATTTGATAGAAATCAGGAACAAGATTTTTCTTGATTAGTTCTGAATGTAGGGCAGCTACGCCATTTACAGAATGAGAACCAACGATTGCCAAATTAGCCATACGAACTTTTTTGACATCTCCCTCTTCGATTATAGACATACGAGACATTTTATCCGTATCTCCAGGATAAAGCTTTGCGACTTTATTCATTAGATTCATATTTATGAGATAGATTATTTGTAAATGTCTTGGAATAACTCTCTCAAATAGAGGCACTGGCCATTTTTCAAGAGCTTCAGGTAATAGAGTATGATTAGTATAAGCTAAAGTACGAGTAGTAATATCCCAAGCTTTATCCCAAGGTAATCCATGAGTATCAATGAGGACTCGCATTAACTCAGCTACAGCTAGAGCAGGATGAGTATCATTAAGTTGTATAGCTATTTTTTCTGGCAAGAGATTAAAATCAATATGCTTTTCCATAAACCTTCTAATGATATCATTTATAGCACAAGAAACGAAGAAATACTGCTGGACTAGACGTAATTCTTTACCAGCTTCGCTTGCATCAGAAGGATAAAGTACTTTTGATACAGTTTCTCTTTTAATTTTCTTTTCTACGGCTTTAATGTAACCACCTTCATTAAAAGTTGCTATATCGAGTTGATCAGAAGATCTTGCAGAGAATAAGCGTAAATAGTTGACCGTTCTTCCACCATAACCAACGATTGGCATATCATAAGGAACACCAATCAAAGTTTCCATATCTACCCAATAAGAAACCTGTTTTCCATTTTCAATTCTATTTTCGATTCTTCCATATATAGGTACAAAGCAAGCTCTATCGGCTCTTTCTATCTGCCAAGGAGAAGAACTATTGAACCAAGAATCAGCTTTTTCTTTTTGATACCCATTTTCAAAATACTGTTTAAACAAACCGAATTGATAATTTATGCCGTATCCATAGCCAGGAATTCCCAAAGTAGCCATAGAATCTAAGAAGCAGGCTGCGAGCCTTCCTAAGCCACCATTGCCAAGAGCAGGATCATACTCTGCATCAAGTACTTCACGCAGAGGTATTTTAGTATCTAAATCTATATCATCTAGTAAGTCATAAAGACCAAGGCTATGTAAATTGTTTTCTAAGGATCGACCAATTAAATATTCAACAGATAGATAGAATACTCTTTTAGGATCTTCTTGCTCATAACGAGCGGCCGTATTAAACATACCATCTGCGGCAATTTCCCTTACAGCTAAAGCTAAAGCCGTAAACAAATCATCTTTAGTTGCCTCTTTTACCTGTTTACCAAGATAATATTTTAAATAATGCTCTACAATAAGAGCTAAATGCTGAGCTTTAAGTTTTCTTTCCTCTTTATTAAGATCCTCTTTTTTTATAGCCACAATATTCTCCCTGCCTTAATATTTTATCCATAAAACTATTTTATACATTAATTATTTTATAACGTTAATACGTAATAATATATAAAAGTAAATTTTTAATAATAGAGTATATTAATGTTTCAGGAATATTTGCACGCTTTAGTTTTTATGATAATAATTGCAGGCTTTTCTGTTATTTTTATCTTATTATCAAGGTTACTGACTCTTTTTAATAACAAATATAGTAAAATAGCAAAAGAAAATTATGAATCTGGTTTTAGTATGTTAAGTGATACAGATCAAAGGTTTTCTGTTCCTTATTTTCGCCCTGCCCTATTTTCGGTAATAATGGTTCTTTTTCTTTTACTTTTATTCCCATTATCATTAATTTTTTCATCTTTTCCTTTTTTAAGCCTTTTTCTAATATTTATTTTAATGTGTTTAGGGATAGGAAGTTTCATTTATGCTATAAAAAAGGGACTTTTATCATGGTAAGCATTTTAAAAGAGAATAATTTCTTTTTAAGTTCTCTTGAACTTTTAGGTCAAAAGATGGTTTCTTCTTCTTTATGGGGTTTTATTTTTTCATCTGGCTGTTGTTATAATAAATTTAAGCATCTTCCAAGAAAGGTTTCAATTCCTATAGAGACGGATCCAAGGAAAGCAGATCTTTTAATTATTTCTGGAGCAGTAAATAATAAATCAGCACCTATACTAAGAAGCATCTATGAACAAATGGCATACCCTAAATGGGTTATAGCAATAGGAGATTGCGCTTGTGGTAAAAGTATTTTTATGAATACTTATGCGATCTCAGGAGGAGCAGAAGAATTTATACCCATTGATATAAAGATACCAGGATGTCCACCAACAGAAGAAGAAATATCTAAAGCATTAACCGCCTTAAAGAAAGGGAAGAAAAATGCTTTCTGAAATCATATCTTTATTAGAAAGTTCTTTTGCAAAGAGATGGATTATCAAAAAAGAAATTCAAGATGATCTAATAATAATATATCTTAATAAAGATTATTTAAATCGCTTTTTATTTTTTATTAAAGAAGAAAAAAGGCTTTTATTTAATCAATTAATAGACATGTATGCTGTTGATTTTACTAAATCTAATTATCGTTTTCAAATAAATTATAATTTATTAAGTATTTCTTTAAGAACCCGTTTAAAGATAAAAATTAATTTTTGTGAAGGAGAAGCGATTTCTTCAATTACAGATGTTTTTCCCAATGCGATGTGGTACGAAAGAGAGATTTGGGATATGTTTGGCATTTTTTTCAAACGAAATGATAACTTGTGTAGGATTATCAATGAAAGAAATTTTGCTTGGTTTCCCTTAAGGAAAGATTTTCCTTTAAAGGGAGTAGTAAATCTTAAATATAGTAGCTTAGAAGAGCGTTTTTTATATCAAAAAAAGAAGGATTAAAGAATGAACAATTTTATTTCTTCTCCTTTTGAGTACGAAAATGAATATGAATTAAATTTTGGTCTTCAACCCCTAAGTGTTGAAGGTACGGTTAGGTTTATTCTTAGCCTTCAAGGAGAAGAAATAAAGAAATGTTATCCCTGTATTGGGTTTGAACACAAAGGAATAGAGAAGTTAGCAGAGCATACATCTTACCATCAAATTTTTGAATTAATAAAATGTTTATCTAGTTTTAATGTTCTGAGTTATAAATATCCATATATTCTTTTAATGGAGAAGTTATTAAATATTAAACCATCTCGTAGGGTGCAATTTTTAAGGGTTATTTTTGCTGAAATAGAAAGAATTTTAAATCATATGAAAATAATTTCAGCGATGGCTCAAGATTTAGGATCAGATATTCCCAAAATATATGAAATAAAACAATCTAAAAAGATTAATAAATTTTTAAGTAATAAAAAAGATTTATTTCAAATAGGTGGAATAAAATTTGATATATCAGATAAAGAACTAGAAGAAATTTATAATTGGTCAAGGAAGAAAGAAAATATTTTTTTAAATAAGATTTCATATTTACTATCCGAGAACAGAATATTTAAGCAAAGGACAAAGGGTATAGGGAAAATTTCTAAAGAAGAAGCATTATCTTGGGGATTAACTGGTATATGTTTAAGAGCTTCGGGAGTTTCTTGGGATTTAAGGAGTAGTTTTCCGTATGATGCGTACTCTGAGTTAAGTTTTGAGCCAGAAGTATTAGAAGAAGGAGATATATATTCTCGCTATCTTTTAAGGACGAAAGAAATATCCCAATCCTTTGATTTAATAACCCAAGCAATAGAGAACATACCAAAAGAAGATTTTTGCCCAATATCTTTAAAAGAACTCTCTATATGTCCAGTTCCAGGAGAATTATATATTTCTACAGAATCTCCTGCAGGAGAATTAGGTATAAGCATTATATCAGATGGACAAACCACACCATACAGGTTTCATATTCGGAGTCCATCTTTTAGTCATTTACAAGCACTTAATTATTTTGGGAAAGGAAATAGTCTTGGTAATTTAGTTCCTCTAATATCTTCTTTCAACTTAAATATAGGGGAAGTAGATAGATGATTTTAAATTTTTTATTTACATTACTTTTTATTATTTTTTCTATTTGGCTTATAGCCTACGCAGAAAGTAAGATAGATTCACCTAAAGAAGCAAACTTTTTTAAAGTTCCGAAAGATTTAATTAAGCTTATGTTTAAGCAAATGATTATTCCCTCTTCTGCATCTAAGAAATTATTTATTATGCTTCCTGCTGCAGTAATAACTTTTACCGTTACAATTTATGCCGTTATTCCGATTAAAGAAGATAGTGTTGTAGCTGATTTAAATATTGGAGTATTATATACTTTATCATTACTTTATTTATTTGGTTATTCATTAATTCTTACAGGTTGGAGTTCTTCATCAAGATATGCTCTTTTAGGTACTTTTAGGCTTGCAGGACAATTACTTATTTATATTGTTGTTTTTGGTTTTATTTTACTATCGATAGTTTTATGTTCTGGGTCTTTTAATATAGGAGATATAGTAGACGCCCAAAAGAATGTTTGGTTTTTATTTCCACATTTGCCTTTATTTATTATTTTTCTTATTTGCATGCTTGTTTTAGCTAATCGTATACCAGGAGATAGTCCGTTTTCTGATTCAGAGATAAGCGGAGGTATCAATTCAGAGTATTCAGGAGCATCTTTAGCTTTACTGATGATATCACAATATGCAGCAATACTAATTATGAGTGCATTAGCTACGGTTTTATTTTTAGGAGGATGGCAACCATTATTTGGTTTATGGGATAAATTATCAGGTCTTCCGTGGTTATTAATAAAACTTTTTTTATGTATCATTTTTTTTATTTGGGTAAAAGCCGCACTTCCTAGATATCGATATGATCAAGTAATGAAAATAGGTTATAAATATTTAATTCCAGCAAGTAGTTTATGGTTTATGCTAACAGCTCTAGCTCTTTTTATTATGGAGGGATAAAAATATGGTTATTTTTTTCCTATTTTCTTTTTTCCTTATCTTATTTGCGATGATTTCTGTTTTTAGGAAAGACACTCTAGAAGCTTCGATAGCTTTTTTATGTTCAGTTTTTTGTGTTTCAGCACTATTTATATTATCTAGAGCCGAATTTTTAGCTATAGCAACACTTATTTCGTACACAGGGTTAACAATAATCATTTTTCTATTCACTTTTTTATCTATGGATACAAAAGAAAGGAGTTTTAAGCGTAGGTTTTTTCCTTTAGGGATAATAACCTCCATAGTTTTTTTAGTAGAGCTAGGGATTATATTTTTATCTTTATTTTCAAGTTCAGATTGTTTTTTTTGCAATAGCAGCGTAACGTTATCTTCCAGAGATTATCCTATGAAGACAGACAACAATGTTTGGGAGTTAAGTTATCTTTTATTTCACGATTTATGGTTTTTAGTAATTGTGAGTAGTATCATTCTTTTTCTTATTACTCTTTGCATAATGTCAATCAGTACGATCAAAGACGAAGAAAGAGAGGATAAATGATAGTTAATATTGATTATTATTTGATATTAGGAATTTTTTTATTTTTCATTGGTTTTTTAGGTATATCCTATAAACGAAACAATTTTATTAGGGTCTTACTTTCGTTACAAATAATTATTTTAGGTATTCTTTTATGTTTTGCAGGACTCGGAGATTTTATGGAAGACCGAATGGGCGAAGCATATGGATTTATTACCCTTTTAGTTAGTATAGGAGAAGCGTTGTTATTTTTAGGGATTAGCTACGCATATTTTCGAAAAAGTGGAGATATAGAAATAGAAGTACCAGATAAGCATAAAGAAAGGGGAAACTAGATATGTTAACATTATCAATAATAATTCCTTTATGCGGTTATTTTAGTCTTTTTTTCATAAACAACGAAGGTAACAAGCTTATACCTTGGTTTTTAACAAGTATCATTTTAACTATTGGCAGTATTTTTTCAATTATCAACGTAGTAGATTCTCTAAGTTGGGAAGTTCCGAAGATAATAAACCTTTTTAATTTTTTGAACTTAGGAGAATTTAAAGAATCTTTTTCATTAAAATTTCTTTACTCTTCATGTTTTATTTCATTTATTATTTATATATTATCTTTATTTATAATTTTATTTTGCCTTCCATATATGGAATACAAGGAAAATATAAATATTCTTCTTAGGAATATTCTGTTGCTTGTATTTACGATGCTTTTGCTTATAAACACAGATAATATTTTACTAATTTTGTTTACTTACGAGCTTCAAAGCATTTGTATCTATATAGCGATAAATTTTACATATAAGCGTTATAGATCTAATCAAGCAGGATTTATTTCATTAGTAATGAATCTTTTAGCCGATGCTTTTATATGCGGAGCCACTGTTATTATTTTTACAGGCAAAGAAAATTTTGAACAAATAAGTATTTTATTGGTTATTTTAGGTTCTTTAATAAAGGGAGGACAATTAGGATTTAGTATTTGGGTTTCCAAGACTATGGAAGCACCAAGTCCAATTTCTGCCTTATTAAATGGTTTAGTAATTCCACTTAGCAGTATTATTTTATTAATATACTTTTTACCACTTTCTAAATTCGGTTTTTATTCAGATTTTGTAATATTTATCGGGGTATTAGGAGCATTAGGAGGAGCAATAGTTGCATGTTTACAACATGAAGTTAAAAAGATTTTAGCTTATTCTACGATATCACAAATAGGATTAATGTTTATAGCCATAGGTCAAGGTAGTATATATCCTGTTTTATTACTTTTTGCCCTTCATGGAGCCGCAAAAATACTTTTATTTTTAAGTTACGCAGAAGTCATCAGAGCCATGTCAGGAGAGCATGATATTCGTCATTTTGGAGGAGTAGGAAAGACTTTAAAATTTTCCTGTTTAGCCTGTTTTTGTGGAAGTATAGCTATAATTTTAACTACAGCATCAGCCATAAGTGTTTTAACCAATTATTGGTTAGTTTTAAGCATTGTTTTAACCTCTTTCTTTACAGGTGTATATTTATTTCGTCCGTGGTTTTGGATTTTTTTCGGT
>CALXRE010000106.1 GCA_944390645.1 uncultured Alphaproteobacteria bacterium
TGTTGGCGTTCCCGTAATAAGAGCTAAAGTCCATATCCGAGCACGAGGGTATTGAATCATAACAGCCTCCCTGAAAGAGGTCTTGGCTGAAGAAGAAAAAAATGTCTCAAAAATTTGTTTCAATGCATTATAAACACTAGATACTATAGGCGTAGATTCTAAAAGCCTTTCCCAAACACGAACAAAAAAACGACCTATAAAACCAGCCGCAAACATACCTATCAAAACAAAGAAAATAAATAATATAAATAAACCTATACCTGGAACACTAAATGGAAGATATGTCTCTGGGTTGTATTCTGTTGGAATTAACTGGATTACATGACTATCAACATAATTAATAAATATAACGGCTAAGTAAATTGTAATGGCTGCGGGAGCTGTTACTAAAATACCTGTAAAAAAATAGTTCCTAATTCTGCTGCCTACGCTTTTTTTGACTTGTTTATTTTTGTTTTCAGTCATAACCTTTCCTTTATACTTTTTTCTTACTAAATAAACGGAAAATTACAAAAAATGCAAGAGCTTAAAGATATTTTAAAAAAACTTAGAGATCCTAAAACTGGTTGTCCTTGGGATAGAGTACAAACTTTTAAGTCTATTGCCCCTAATACCGTTGAAGAAGCTTATGAGGTACTCGAAGCGGTTGAAAATAATGATTATGATGCAATAAAAGAAGAAATTGGAGACTTATTACTACATGTATTATTCTATGCTGATATGGCTGAAGAAGCGGGAAAATTCAATTTCGATGATGTAGTAAATGCTTTGTGCTTAAAACTTATAAAAAGACATCCTCATGTATTCGGTAATGCTGAAAAAGCACAAAATGAAAAAGAAGCTTTAGAACAATGGGAAAAAGTTAAAGCTAAAGAAAGAATAGAAGAAAAAAATTTCCAAGGAACCTTGGACGGAATAGCTGTTACTTTACCTCCTTTAACTAGATCCCTTAAATTACAAAAAAGAGCCGCAAGAGTCGGTTTTGATTGGAAAAATCCAAATGATGCTTTCTTAAAACTTAAAGAAGAACTCAACGAAGTAGAATTAGAAATAAATAAAACAAATAAAAAATTCGAACTACTGGAAGAAGAAATGGGAGATCTCTTATTTTCCGTCATCAATGTAGCCAGAAAACTTAATGTTAATCCTGATACAGCTTTACGAAAAACAAATCAAAAATTTCAAAAACGCTTCGCTTTCATAGAAACTGAATTAGCTAAAAATGGTCTAACCCCTGCTGATGCAGATATAAATAAAATGGAGGAATTATGGGAAAAATCAAAAAAATATTCTTAACCTCTTTTCTTGCTATCTCTATTGCTTTTATTTTCGCTTGTTATGTTCCTGACGACTTCTCTGGAGACGTAACTATCGATAATAACGGAAACTTTATCTTAGATTACTCTGGAATACTTACTTGGACTCCTTATTATGCTCAAATGAAACAAGGAACTCTCTCTGGAAAAGACTTACAAAATAAAATCTCCTCTATTAAAGCTGACTTGGCTAGAGATTCTAACTTCTCAGAAATCGAGTCTATCGGAAATGCTCAATTCAAAGTGAAATATCATAGAGAAGGCTTAATTAAACCTAATTCTTTAATCTCTTTCGTACGACGAGACTCTCTAATAATGAAAATAAGTACAGATAAAAATGGAATAACTACTTTCGCTGGACGATGGCTTACTCCTCAAAAAGCAAAACAGCTTGAAGAAGCTGGATTAAAAGTACAAGGCGTCTTTCGGGTAAAAACTAATGCTGAAGTTATTTCTAATAATGCAAACAAAGTGACTAATCTTAATGATGGCTTTAAACTCTTTTATTGGAATGTTGATGGATTAAGTAATCCTCCTCCTTCTTTAGTCTTACGCTTAAACTTTTAGTAAATACCGTGAAAATTTATAAAAATAAAAACGAAATGATGGCGGATATCTTAAATATGTCTGCCGAAGAAAGAACTAAAGTTCTTTCTTTACCTCAAAATCGTAAACTAGTACTAAGTTTCGGTATTAGCTTACTCTTGATCTCTAATGAACGAACTTCTTTAGAAAATACCAAAATAGGGCTAATTTATCGAAAACAATCTCAAAAAAATATTCCAGATGGTATCGGACCTCTCGGCGGAATAGCGGAAATCATAACTAAAGAAAATTTCTTACAACTGGATGTTGCAGAAAAAAATAAACTTATTGGATTAAAAGACAATGTTATTAAAAATAAAAATGGAAAAATTATACTAATAAAAAATAAAAAACTTATCCTATCTAATAATATCGCTAGAGAAGTAAAAGAAGAACTAAATGATATTGGAGTAAAACCTCCTGATTTAGACTTCTCAAAAATTAAATTAATAAATATGCCTAAAATTAAAGATGATTCATATATTATAAATGTATGGAATGGTCAAAAACCTATAACAGAAGTTTTCGCTATTAACCCCAAATGCGCAAAACTATATCTTGAAGAAAGTATATTGGACAATATTATAAAAAATATAAAAAAACCTAAAAAATATGGAGAAGTCATAACCTTCTTTAAAATGCCTCTTATCGATGCTCTATATCGATACGGTAAAATGGGTGGGACTTTCCAAGACAAAAATGGCTTCGATATGACTTATAATTTCCGATATCCTCATGAATACTTAGTCCTATGGCAAGAAGCAGCTGAAAAATTAAACTATAATCAAAAAAACATAGAAAAGCTTATTCTTAAAATAAAACCTAACTTTGACTTAATTTGTTCAAAACTAAATATAAATATAAACTATATTAAAAAATATATATTATCTAAAAATAATTACCTATATCCTTAATTATTTTAATTTCTACTTTATATGTATTTTAATAAATAATATTTTTATTTATGACATATATGAATGTAATGATTTCGCCATAACTTCCCATGTAACTTTGTCTGGCGTCAAAATTAAAGAACCATCTATCGGAACTGGTCGATACATTGAACCATCTAATAAGGCTCCATAACCTCCTGCTTCCTTATGCAAAAACACTCCAGCTGCGTGATCCCATGGTTGTAAGGGATGCGTATGATATATCCCAAAATCAACAACTCCTAATAATAACATCGAATATGAAAAAGCTGCACTGCCCCACCATAACTTATTCTTTATCTTTTCTTCTAAATCCGGAAGCTCTATACTTAATGTGCCTTTCATTTCCGATAATGCTTTCTTATTCTTTGGAAGCAAAAGCTTTTGTCCTTTACACCATGCTCCAGAACCTATCTCTCCTGATATTAATAAATCATCATGCAATGGAATGTTTATCCACCCTGCTACCGTTTCTCCATTCTTAACCATAGAAACGATAACTCCAAAAACATCTTTGCCTTTAATGAAATTTTTAGTCCCATCTAAGGGATCTACTACCCATATCGTAGTATCTGGATAACATAAACTATCATAAATGTCCGGATTCCTAAATGCTACCTCTTCTCCTAAAACAACTGAACCTGGAACTAACTCCTTAAGCCTTGTCGATAATTCCTTCTCTGCCTCCATATCCGCAACAGTTACAAAATCTGTAGGACCACTCTTAATCGCTATCTCTCCTGCCTCTAGCTTCTTAAAATGTGGCAAAATCTTCTCTTGAACAACTTCTCTAATTACATTACTTACTTCTTCTATCATTAGATCTTCTTCTTCCCCTTTAATAAATCTTCTAATCTCTTAACTTCAGCTCTATCCATACGAACATGAAAAAATGCAACCTTATCATCATCTCTTCTAGATACTATTTCTGCTCGCCTATATAACCACGAAATCGTAAAACCATCTTCTAGCGGTATTTTAACACTTAAATCTACCTTGTTCTCTCCTAACTTTCTTTCTATTAAATATAATAGATCTTTTATTCCTTCTCCTGTCTTCGCTGATACTGAAACTACTTTATCCTTCCTACTCAAAGATGTAATTAATGCTTCCTTCTCTTCTGCTTCCAATAAATCTACCTTATTCAAAACCTCTAATAGATTGTTCTCTACCTTCTCCTCTAAACCTAAACTCTTTAAAATCTTATAAACATCTTCTCTTTGAGCCTCACTATCTTTATGACAACAATCCCTAATATGTAAAATTATATCTGCTTCAACTACCTCTTCTAATGTCGCCCTAAACGCTGCTACTAATTCTGTGGGAAGATCTGAAATAAATCCTACAGTATCTGATATTATTACTTCTCTTCCTCCTGGAAGACAAAGATGCCTCATCGTCGGATCTAATGTCGCAAAAAGCTGATCCTTCGCTAATACACTCGAATCCGTAAGATAATTAAAAAGTGTAGATTTACCTGCATTCGTATAACCTACTAACGCTATCGTTGAATATGGAACCTTCTTCCTTGCATTCCTATGCAAACTACGCGTCCTCTTTACTTCCTCTAAATCCTTCTTAATCTTAGATATACGCTCGGAAATTATCCGCCTATCCATCTCTATCTGCTTCTCTCCTGGTCCGCCTAAAAAACCTGCTCCTCCTCGCTGCCTCTCTAAATGCGTCCAACTGCGTACTAATCGACTCTTTTGGTAACTTAAATGTGCTAATTCTACTTGTAAAACTCCTTCCCTCGTACTCGCTCTCTCTCCAAAAATCTCTAAAATTAATGCCGTACGATCTATAACTTTACAATCAAAAAACTTCTCTAAATTCCTCTGCTGCATCGCTGAAAGCTGACAGTCCATAATTACTAAATCTGCTGATTTAATACAAATAATATTCCTTATTTCTTCTACTTTCCCTCTCCCTATATAGGTAGACGGATTAATCTTACTTATATTAACTACTTCAGAAAAAACTATTGTTAAACCTATGGATTCACTAAGACCTATCGCTTCTGATAAACAACTAGATGGGGATCGTAATAAATTACTTGAACCCAGATTTAAAACAGGATGTATAACTATCGCTGATGGAGACTTCCTCTTTAACAATCCTTCGATACTTCCTCTATCTCTTTCGCCTCTCTATCCCCTACATTATCTTGATCTTCCTCAAATAATTGTATTGGATCACTCGGCATAATCGTAGATATAGAATGCTTAAAAACTAATTGCGAATGACCTTCTCTCCTTAAAAGCAAACTATATGCATCAAAACTGGTAACTATACCTTGAAGACGAACTCCACAAACCAAAAATACTGTAACTGGTGTTTTGTTGATACTTATGTGCTTCAAAAATAAATCTTGAACGTTCTTCTCATTATTATGAATAATATTATTATTACTCTTCCTTTTATTATAGTCTGGCATTATAAACCTCTTTCTTCTTCTCTCGCCTGAACTAATCTATATGATTCTACCTTAAAACTTTACTCTAATATCTTTTTATAAAAAGTGTCTACTAAAACAAATTAAATCCCGATGAAAACATTTTTTCAATATTTTTTATCGCTCCATGTCGAACAAAAAATAATAAAATATCTCCGCTGTTTAATAGCGTATCAGAATTAGGTAAAATAAAATTATCTTCACGAAAAATACCACATAAAACTGAACCCTTCGGAAGATCCATCTCATCTACCCTCATTCCTATATATTCTGCATTCGCTGAAATATCTACCTCTAAAACCTCAGCTATACCCCCTCTAATGGCATACGCCGATTGTATGTTACCCCTCCTAACATGATGAATAATGCTAGATATCGTTATACTCTTCGGATCTAAAACAACATCAACTCCTAAATTCGCTACAAGATTATTATAGGCAACTTTATCTACCATCGCAAATGTCTGCTTAACTCCATATCGCTTAACTAATAAAGAACCTAAAATATTATCTTCATCTTCCCCGCTTAATGCTATACTCGTCTCTATATTATGAATACCTGCTTCTTCTAATATATCTGCTTCTAAAAAATCTCCATGTATAATCTTTACTCCTGGTAATACTTCTGATGCATGCTCTGCTATATCGGCATCTCTCTCTATTATCGTTACGCTGTCTACTAACTTCTTCTCTTCTAACTGACCTGCTAAATAAAGTCCTATCCTCCCTGCTCCAAAAATAACTATATGATTCGCTACTCGCTCCTCATGACCAAAGGCATTCAATGCTCTTAAAACTTGTGATGATTTAACTACAAAATAAACCTCATCATTAACTTCTATACTGTCTTCCATTGAAGGAAATATTAAATGACCATTCCTTAAAATACCTGTAATATTCATTACTATATCTGGAAAAATTGAGGCTATCTCCCTAAGCGATATATGTAAAACTGGACTCTCTTCATCACAACGTACAGATAAAAGATAAACTTGCTCATTTAAAAGCGGAATAACTTCTAATGCTCCTGGTGCACTTAAATTCCTCTCTATCGCTTTCGCCATCTCTATCTCTGGCGAAATAATAACATCTATCGGCATGTTACCACTGGTATATATATTCGCCCACTCACTACCTAAATATTCTGGTGAACGTATCCTCGCTATCTTCGTGGGAATGTTAAAAATAGAATTCGCTACTAAACAGGTAACCATATTCAGCTCATCTGATGGCGTAACTGAAATAATCATGTCCGCATTGTTGGCTCCTGCTTCCTCTAATATCTCCGGATATGATCCATGACCATAAACTGCTCGAACATCTATACTCTCACTTATATCATCTACTACTTCTTCATCACTATCTATTAATGTAACCGCATTCTCTTCTTCTGCTAAATATTTAGCTATGTTCGTGCCTACTTGTCCTGCTCCACAAATAATAATCTTCATATCTCGTCTCTATCTTCCTCAGAAAAACGCCTCTTTACCTCTATCCCTAAACTCTTTAACTTCCTATATAATGCCGAACGCTCCATCCCAACAAACTTCGCTGTCTTAGATATATTGTCCCCAAACCTCTTCATCTGTGCCTCTATATATTCTTTCTCAAATACATCCCTAGCCTCCCTCAATGGCAACGACATTATCGAAGTTGACCTATCCCATCTAAGCGAATCTGGAGACTTTAATTTTATCTCAGATGGTAGCATATCCTCATGTATCTTCTGATCACTATCAGATGCTATAATCGTTAGCCATTCTAATACATTCCTTAACTGTCGAACATTCCCTGGCCAATCATACGCCTGTAAAACAGCTATCGCATCTTCACTAAAAACTGGCATCTTACTAGATTTAAGCTCTGAAAACTTATTCATAAAATATTCTATCAAGGGAACTATATCTTCTTTCCTCTCCCTTAAAGACGGAACCCTTAGCGGAACTACATTTAATCTATAATATAAATCTTCTCTTAACTTACCATTCTTTAACTCTATACCTATATCTTTCGTCGTAGAAGCAATAAAACGTATATTGCTCTTTACTTTCTGAGAGCCATGAAAACGTTCAAAACTCATCTCTTGCATTAGACGAATAAGTTTACTTTGAACGCCTATCGGCATATCTACTATCTCATCTAATAAAACTGTACCTCCATCCGTCTTCTCAAAAATGCCTGTATGTATTACTTCCCCTCCTTCTTCTTCGCCAAATAATTCCGCATCAGCTCTTTCCTCCGTCAACGCTGCACAGTTAACTATAGCAAATGGTCCTTCCCTCCTTGTCGATTTTAAATGTATCTGCTTCGCTACCAACTCTTTACCTGAACCAGGTGCTCCTGTAATGAAAACCCTCGAACTCGTCGGAGATACCTTCTCTATCATTTGACGAAGATTTTGCATCAATAATGATGTTCCTATTAATTCATCTTCTCCAAACATTAATTGTCTTAAATCTTCATTCTCTTTCTTCAGCTTGTACGCCTCTATTGCTCGCTTGACAACTAAAACTAAACGATCTGATTTAAATGGCTTCTCTATAAAATCATACGCACCAACTTTTATAGAACTTACTGCTGTAGAAATAGTTCCATGACCACTCATCATAATAACTGGAACAAATGGATTTTCTTCCTTTATCTTCTTTAAAATCGATATCCCGTCTAGAGAACTACCCTCAAGCCATATATCTAAAACTACTAAATCTATTCGTTCCTTCTTAAAAATAGATAATGCTATATCACTGTTACCTGCTTCAAAAGTAACATATCCTTCATCCTCCAAAACTCCAGAAACTAACATCCGGATATCTTTCTCATCATCTACAATAAGTATATTACTACTCATTTACTTATCCTTATTTGGAAAAAAAAGAGTTACTATCGCTCCCCCTGTCGGTGAATCTTCTATTTGTAAACTACCACCATGATCTTCCATAATCTTCTTAACTATCGCTAAACCTAAACCTGTTCCTTTACTCTTTGTCGTTACATATGGCTCTGTTATCATATTCCTCATCTCATCATGTGGCAACCCTTTACCATTATCTCTAATACTTAATCTGATATCTCCAAAAGAATCTTGTTCTAAATATATCTCTATTTCTCCTATCTCTGAACTTTCTCCTTTGTCCTTTATCGCTTCAACAGAATTCTTTAAAATATTCGTTATAACTTGCGAAACTTGCTGAGAATCACACTTAAGAAAAACTTCTTCTGTTGGAACTCTTGCCGTAAACTTTATACCTGTATTCGCTGTCTTCTGAAGAAAAATTACCTGATTCAATAATTCCTTTATGTCTGTCAATACCATTATCGGTGCAGGCATCCTTGCAAAAGAAGAAAACTCATCAACCATATGCCCTATCTCTCCTACATGGCGAATTATCGTGTCCGTACAAACATTAAAATCTTCTACTCCTTCCTTTATCTGTGAATTATACTTCCTTCTTAACCTCTCGGCGGCAAGCTGTATCGGCGTAAGCGGATTCTTTATCTCATGCGCAACTCTACGAGCTACATCCGCCCATGCCGCCTTCCTTTGTGCAGACTGTAAATCCGTAATATCATCAAATGTAAAAATAAATCCTTCTAATTCTTTCCCGTTCTGTTCCGCTACAATCCTAGCTAATAAAATCCTTAAAACACCTTGATTATAAATCTTTAACTCCATCTCTACTGTTTTATCTGGATGCTTCTTAACTAAAGATAATCCTTCCGAAAGATCTGGAATAACACTCGTTAAATTCTTACCCTTTTTATTATTAAATGCATCTCCTAATATATCTAACGCTGACTTATTAATTATACGTATCTTTCCTTTTATATCTGTACTGACTACTCCAACTGAAACTCCACTTAAAACCGTCTCTATAAATCCTTTCCTCTCTTCTAACTCCTTATTCGTCCTATATATCTCTCCCATCATTCGATTAAATGCTCGACTTAAAATACTTATCTCATCTTTATAACCATCTTCCCTAACTCTAACTGAAAAATCTCCTTGCCTTATCTTATCTGACGCATCTATTAAATTTACTATCGGGTTACTAATTCGTGAGGCAAAAACTAATCCTATCCATGCTGCTACTAACATCAAAAGTAACGAAACAATAATAAATATTGATATGAATATCATCTCTATTACTGAACGCTCCCCTTCTAAAAACTCATACTTATCTACTGCTATCGTGGCTCTCTCTATATGATTCAATACCGAAGGATCTACCATCCTTCCTACATAAAGATAATAAAATGTATCCGGTATCTTTACTAATGCTCTAACTCTATCTTTCTTCTCCGCAGTCAAAATAACTACTTCTCCCTTATCCGCCCTCTCTAAAGCCCAAAATGGAACCTCTTCTGAACGAAGCGCAAATGTATATCCTGAACGAACGGATACTTGTCCTGAACGATTAAAAATTATCCCTTCATCTAATCCTCTTGATATAAGCTTGCTCGTAAGTTGCCTCTCTATACTATCTGGCGGAGAATTAAGAAAATTTATATCGTATAATATTGCTGCAGCATCCGATGCTATACCTCTAGTATGCTCATCTAAATATGCCTCTGCTACACTCCTGGATTCCTTAACTGCATTATAAACTTGATCACTAAACCATGCTTGTAAGCCTACACTGAAAAATATCGCAGAAAAAATACTAACTAAAACTGTAGGTGTAGCCGTAATAACTAAAAAAAATAAAACAAAACGAACATGAAGTCCTGAACCTATACTGCCTCGCCTCTTCTCATACCAAACCTTTAAAACTCTCCTTACTATCATAAACATTAATAATAGTAACAATATCAAATCGCTATATAATAACGATATAACTGTCTTCGTATCCGGACCTTCTGGTAAAGAAAAGGCTACATATGTTGCTACCCCGCTTATTAATGCCAATAATGCTAATAAATAGCTTAACTTCCTTGATAACGATACTCTCCTGGCCCACAGACCAAAACGTAAAACTAATCGGTCGTAATGATCAAATCCCTTCATTGATACCTGCTTTATTATAAAATTCCTTGATGCTCGATATTAATAAATTTACATCACTTATACTGTTTACTTCTTGCCTAAATCTACCCGCATCCCTCTTGCCTGAAACATACCAACATAAATGCTTCCTAAACAAATATAACCCTTTCGGATACTTGTAATAATCTAGCATAAGACTTAAATGTTCAAGCACGATCTGTTCTTGCTCCTTTATGGACGGTGTCTTTGGAATTTCCTTACCTATAACAGCTGCTTCTATCTGACCCATAAGCCAAGGACAACCTAGTATCGCTCGTCCTATCATTACTCCGTCTACACCACTTTCCTGCTTCCTTTTAACTGCTTCCATAGGGGTATGTATATCTCCATTCCCTATAACTGGAATCCTTACTCCTTCCTTTACCTCCTTTATTAATTCCCAATCTGAAAAACCTGAATAAAATTGTGCCCGTGTCCGACCATGAATCGTCAAAAAAGAGGCTCCACTACCTTCCATTGCTTTCGCAAACTCAACCGCATTTCTATTCTCTGAATTCCAGCCACTCCTAAACTTAACTGATACTGGAACTTTAACTCTTGAACAAACTGCAGAAACTATCTTTCTTGCTAAAGATATATCTTGCATTAATGCCGATCCATTCCCATCGCTTACTATCTTACGAACCGGACATCCCATGTTTATGTCTATAAATAATGCTCCTCTTGCTTCTGCTTCTTCTGCTGCTGATGCCATAATAAATGCATCATGACCAAAAAGCTGTATCCCTATCGGTTGGTCTATAGGACTTAAATCTAACATAAAAAGAGTCTTTTGGTTCCTTTGAAAAACACCTGATGCTGATATCATCTCAGAAACCATAAGTGTATTACTAAATTTACGAACAATCGCTCGAAAAGGATAATCCGTAATCTCTGCCATCGGTGCAAGAACAGAAGAAATAGAAAAATCTAAACTCATTACTCCTTGTACTTTCATCTTTTTTTCCCTACTATTTAACCTTATTTCCTCTTAAAGGTAAAGGATTTCATAAAATGAAAAAATGTTCGGCTCTAATCGTTGCCGCTGGGCGTGGAGAAAGATTCGGATCTAATGTCCCTAAACAATATCAAATGCTTAATCAAAAAATGATCATACAGTATAGTATGGAAACTTTCTCTAAACACAGGCTCATCAATTCTGTAAAGGTTGTAATTAATGAAAACGACATAGAACTATATAATATCGCTGCTAAAAATTTTAAACTCCTTCCTTTTGCTATAGGGGGAAAAACTAGACAAGAATCTGTCTTCCTCGGATTGCAAAGCTTAAAACAAGAAAACCCTGATATCGTACTTATACATGATGCGGCTCGACCTTTCATCGATGCCGATACAATATCAAATATCATTAATGCTACTTCTGATGATCAAGCCGCTATCGCTGCTATCCCTGTAACTGATACTATTAAACAATCTATTAATCCTATATCTAAAAATATACTCAGAACTATTGATCGCTCAACTCTCTGGCAGGCTCAAACTCCTCAGGCTTTCCCCTTTAATCAAATCCTTAAACTCCACTATAAATATCAAAATACAACTACTGTTTTTACTGATGACGCCGCTATCTTCGAAGCCGAAAATATACCCGTACAATTAATACCTTCAAATTCAAAAAATATTAAAATAACTTCTATGCAGGATCTTGAAATGATAAACGATAAAATTCAAAAAAATGAAATCAGAATTGGACAAGGCTTCGATGTCCATTCTTTTACAACTGGAAACTCTATTACTATATGCGGACTTAAAATACCTTATTCTAAATCCTTACTCGGACACTCAGATGCAGATGTCGCTTGGCACGCACTAACTGATGCTTTATATGGAAGTATATCTGCTGGTGATATTGGGCTACATTTTCCTCCTTCTGAACAAAAATGGAAAAACGCTCCTTCCAAAATCTTCTTAAAACACGCTCTTAATCTAATCTCTTCTTCTGGCGCTAAAATAAATAACGTCGATATCACTATCGTCTGCGAAGAACCTAAAATATCAATGTACAGAAATGAAATGATTAAAAAAACCGCTGAAATACTACAAATCCTCCCTGAACGAATAAGTATAAAAGGAACTACTACTGAAAAACTCGGATTCACTGGGAGAAAAGAAGGTATCGCTGCTTTTGCTTCCGTAATCATACAAAAAAATTTAGGCACCTAAAAATGTGCCTAAATCTATTTAATTCGGTAAAAAAAAGAAAAAAACTAAAACTTAAATTCGACCATGACCCTTTAATAATGAATTCCTTCTAAACTCTTCTACTTTTACTCTATCTGCTGACTTATTTAAATTCTTACTACCAGAAGGAAAATGCTTAGCTTGCGGATGAATGGGATTCTTAGTCTCATTCTCTACATAAACAAAATGATGTACATCTCCTTGCTTCGCTCTATCAAAACCAACTTTACTCAAAAATTTCCGCAAACCAGGACGATTCTTTCGCTCCTCTAATTCTTCCTTGGATAGCTTAAAAAGTGATACATAACCACTAGGAAATACTGTAAATCCTTCCTCACTCATATCCTTACTCCTTTTTTTACCTCAAAAAAACTTTAACCTATAATAAATAATAATATATCACTTTTTTTCTGTCAATAGAATTGACAACTATTTCTATGCCCACCCTTTTATCCTTGTTATTCTAGCCATTCCTTTATTAAAATATTATTAAAATATACTGGCTAAACAATCTTTTTTGTCATTTATATTCTCAAAATACCTACCTAGATATAGTAGATACCATAAACTACTGCAACAATTTTTTATCTTAACAAAATTAAATGTCCGAATTATTGTTTAATAATTCCTCATTAAACCAACTAAACGTCCTTGTATAGAAACTCTATCTGGAGATAAAACCTTAGTCTCATAATTCTTATTGGCTGGCTCTAATGCTACTTTACCTTGACGACAATATATCCTCTTTAACGTAACTTCATAACCATCTATTAAAGCTACAACTATCGCACCATTCTCAGAACTATTAGAGCGCTGTATTACTACTGTATCTCCATTCAAAATACCTGCTTCTATCATCGAATCACCTTCAACTTTTAAAGCATAATGCTCTCCCATACCAAGCATATTCTGAGGAACTGAAACAAACTCATTCTCATCCCTTAATGCTTCTATCGGTGTTCCTGCTGCTATCTTACCGTATAACGGTATCTCTGTATTGTTCGTTGTGATAATTGTACCTGAAGCGTTAATTCTAAACCTATCTTTACTTCCTTGCTTCTCTTCCTTATCTTCTTCTAAAGAATTATCTGGTAATCGTATGACCTCTATCGCTCTTGCCTTATGCGGAAGCCTCCTAATAAAATGCCTCTCCTCCAAACTAGTAATCAATCTATGAATACCTGATTTTGATTTTAAACCTAATGCTTCTTTCATCTCTTCAAAAGAAGGTGGAACTCCATCATTCTTTAAACGCTTATCAATTAAAAGCAAAAGATCGTATTGTTTCTTGGTAAGCATATCTTTTCCCTTCATTTTATTAAAACAATCTAATGTCGTTCTATCTTAGTTCTCAATATTTGTCAATTTCTATTTTTGTTTCATATTAACAATATTTCCTTGAAATATCCTTGAGATATTAATACCTTAATCCTAATTATTACAGGAGAAATATTATGTTTGCTTTTGCTAAAAAATCTTACACTCCTCATATTTATTCTCGAAAAGAAGATATTCTAAGCTGTCTTTTCCATGCTCTTGGTATCTTACTAAGTATTGCCGGAACAGTTATTCTTATTGTCTTTGCTGCAATATATAGTACTCCATGGGCTATCGTCTCTTGCTCCATTTTCGGAGCTTCTATGATTACTTTATATTCTGCTTCAACCTTATATCACTTAACTGCTTCTGAAAAATATAAGCAAAAGCTAAAAAAATTCGATCATATTGCTATATATTACTTAATCGCTGGAACTTATACTCCTTTCATGCTGGTAAATATACGAGGAATCATGGGTTGGACTATATTCTCTCTCGTATGGTCACTAGCTATTTTAGGAACTATATTAAAACTTAATACCAAAATTAGCGGAACAAAAGCTTGGTCTATTTCTTTATACCTAGGTATGGGATGGATTGCTATCTTCGCTCTAAAAGCTATATGGGAATCTATGCCAACTTCTGGTTTTATTTTCTTACTCTCTGGTGGTCTGTTATATTCTCTAGGCGTAATATTCTACGTCTGGAAAAGCAAAAAATATACACACGCTATATGGCATCTCTTCGTCTTAGCTGGAACAATCATGCATTTCTTCGCTGTCTTATATGGAAGTATTTTTATGTAACAAAAATCAAATAAGCTTTTTGCCTATTTACAACCTTATTCTAAAGAGATAGCTTTTTCCTATCTTATCGCTCAGGAGAAAAAATGGTACATAAATATTTAAAGAAAACTTTAAAACTTATTTTCCGTTATTCTAGCCTGCTATTCTTTGCTTTGGCTATATATATCGTTTGGGGACAAGTTAAAAAATTAGGTCTAAAAAATATCTTAGAATCTATCTTCTCTATTCCCTTATCCTCTATTATATGGGCTGCTATTGTTGTAATAATTGGATATCTAGCTCTATCCTTATATGATTTCTTAGCCCTAAAATATATTAAAAAAAATATGGCCCCTCTACGAGTAATGGCTGCTTCTATGTCTGGATTCGCCGTTAGCAACAATGTCGGACATGCTTACATCTCTGGTGCTGCTGTAAGATACGATTTCTATTCTTCTTGGGGGCTTACTGGAGGCGATATTCTTAAAATGATCGGCTTCTCAACTTTAACTTATGTTCTTGGCGTCGGTTTCTTGCTCGATATATCTTTACTCGTAGCTCCTGCTACTGATATTCCTGGAGAAGTCTTAAGCCCTAAACTCTTATATGGTGGTGGCGCTATTATGACTATTGCTTTCTTAATTTATTGGTTCGCTGTCATTGTTCCTAAACGAACTTTACGAATTAAAAAAGTTGTATTGCCTGCTCCTAGTAAAACTATGACTATTACTCAAATTGCTCTAGGAGCTGTAGATATGCTTTTGGTCGCTATCGTCTGCTATATCGTTATGCAACATAGTATTAAACTAAATTTTGTACATTTCTTAAGTATCTTTATGATTGCACAATTCATCGGATTATCAACTCAAGTCCCTGGAGGAATAGGCGTTTTTGAAGGAATTTTCCTTTACTTGTTGCCTCCTGAAATGGAAGACACGGGTGGCGTTATGGCTTCTTTAATCGTTTTCCGAATAATGTATTATTTTATTCCTCTTGCCGTAGCTGGACTAAGCATCTTAGCTTATCAATCTAGACCTATACGAGAAATGATTTTTGGGGCTGATAACCCTGTAAAAGATAAAAATGGCGAAGAGGTGCTTTAACTGCTTTATAAACTCCTGCTCCGCTTCCTTCCTATGAAGTTATCTTAATATACTTCATAAAATGTTTCTTTAAAATAATCTTTATTCAAAACCTAATAACCTTAAAAATTCACTCGCACTAATTCCTCGTTCTTTAAAACTACGAATACTTTCAGAATCTGAACGCTTTGCTAATCTATTACCTGCTTCATCTAATATAAGCTTATGATGGTAATATCTTGGAGTCGGCAAACCTAATAAAGCTTGTAATAATACTTGAATATCCGTAACTTCTCTTAAATCTTCTCCCCTTGTTACTAAGCTAATTCCTTGTCTTGCATCATCAATCGTACTAGAAAGATAGTAACTTGCTGGAGTGTCTTTTCTTGCAAGGATAATATCACCAAAACGTAATGGATCTGCTTTTATCTTACCTCTTTCAACATCATACCAAAATAAATTATTCCCTGTAACCTCTATCGCTTTTTCTACATTAAGACGTAATGAATAGTTCTTA
>CALXRE010000107.1 GCA_944390645.1 uncultured Alphaproteobacteria bacterium
TTATAAAGGTAAGGGATGAAGTAGGCAATAGAAAAAATGAGTTGGTATGATATAGACAAATATAAAATAATAATAGGATTCTGAATAATTTTTTTGAATAGTTGAGAAGGCGATGAGGGCTATTCCCTCGTTAGAGAAAAAGCCCGGAAAAGCTCCTTTTAGTTCTATCTCTAAAAGCTATCTAGGACGGGAATGTATAAAAATGGCGGCAATTTTCCGACGGAACCTAAGCTGCACAGGCAACAAAAAAGCCGCTTACTTAAAAGCGGCTTTCTAAATGGTCGGGCATGGCGTGCGGACTGCTAAAGGCGGTCAGAGCGGGGAAGCTAAATCCCTGTTTATCAGGTAAAATACAGGGAAAAAGTAGTCATTTTGAGGTATTTTTTGAGCCAGAGAAATTTTCTGTTTTCTGCTGTATTGTATAGTTACTCTACTCGAAGAGTAATTCCCAGCCTTCTATAAGAGGGAATTAACAGGGATTTTATAAGATAATAACTATGTAATTTGATATAGTTAAATTATATAACCCATAAATGGATATGATTGCTCAATATGAATACGATAAATAGTGTAATTAAATTCGATTTGCATATTCATTCTAAAGCTAGTGAATATAAAGAAGATCCGAGTATTGTCAAAGAATCAACAAAAGAAAATTTAGATACTTTATTCCAAAAATTAAATGAACATAAAGTTGGCCTTTTTTCTATTACGGATCATAACCGGTTTGATGCTGATTTATATCAAGCTATACAGAATAAGTTGCGTAGTGGACAGCAAAAATATCCTGCTGTTAAAAATGTGCTAGCTGGGATTGAGTTTGATGTCCAATTAGATGTTGATATGGATAAATGCCATATTATTTCTATTTTTGATGCACAGGAGAAGGATTATTCTCAAATCAGTAGGATATTAAGTCAACATCTATTAACCGACCCTTCTGCTTCATATTCAAAAGACGAGTTTGAAAAGCTATTAAGAGAAATAGGATTAAATACTATATTAATAGCGGCCCAAAGAAAAGCGTTGACTAATCCCAATGGTTCTAGTAACTCTTTAAGTGATTCTACTAAAAACGTAAATCAAATATTAAAAATTAAATATATTAATGCTTTGGAATTCCAGAAACCAAAAGTAGAGGGAATTTTATTAAACGATTTAGCTAAGATTAATTTTAGAATACCTTTGTTTTCTGGAAGCGATTGCCACGAGTGGTCAGCCTATCCAAAGCACGATCACAAAAGTTCAAGCAACACTTTTATTCACTCGAAGGCAAAAATGCTTCCTACATTTAAAGGCTTATTAATGGCTGTTACCTCTCCTGATACAAGATTTGATGTCGCTGTGCCGTCTGAAGATATACCGGAAATAAAAGCTATTAAGATTGAGGATAAAGAGATTCTCTTGTCTGGCGGGATAAATGCAATTATTGGAGAGAATGGATCTGGCAAAACGACTTTATTAGAGGTGTTAAATCAAGGTAAAAGTAGACTCCATGTAAAAACTCTGAAGGAAAATAATAAACTTTCTGTGTGTTATAAGGATTCTCGTCCTAATATTAAATACATCACTCAGGGTCAAATCGTTCAAAATTTTATAAAAAATCAATTGTTTGAAGAGGAGGCAGGATCTAATTTTAAGATCCTAGATAATACTTCTTTTGTAAAAAAATATAAGGATTATGCTAATGATTTGTTTGCAGCCATTCAAAGAAATATAGAGAAAAATGAATTAAAGAAAAAAGCAGATGAAAAGAGCATACCATATTTCAGTGATTATACAGGGAGCTCTTACTATATTTCTATTATTACAGATAATTCTCAGCAAAATGCAGAGAATGAATATTCTGAACCTTATAGGAAGATTAAAATTTTATTGGATTCTATTGAAGAAATATTGAAAATCGAGTATTTTAATAGCAATAAATCTATTTTGCAAGATATACAACAGAAAATTAAAAAAATATATGCTGCTGTGAAACAAGATTATTCGGAGAGAAATTATAAAATACAAGCTATAAATATCTCTATTTCTTGTATTCAGAATTATAACAACAAGATTCGTTCTGTATCTTCACAACGAGATAAAGAAATTTCGGAGTTTTGGAGAAGACGAGAATCTTTTATTAATTTAGTTTTTTCTAATATACTCAACTCAGTTACGCCATCTGTTTTCCCTGAGCCCCCAGGGCCAATCCAGGGACATGATATTAATAGAAAACAAGGCTTTTGTTTTATAACAAAAGCCCGGTATGATGAACGGAATTTGGCCCAAGAGTTTCTTAACGTGATATTTAACAAAAATTATCAAAGCATTAAAGAGGTGAAGAAGATTTCTACAAAGGAAATGTTGGTCGATGCCCTTTCTTCATGTTCTTCTGTAGAGAATATCGAAAAAAACAAAAGGAAAATGTTGATAAGTTTATTAATAAATATATAGAGGAAGAAAAGACAATAATGGAAGAGGCTGGCAATGCTCCCATAGGAAATACATTGGGAGAAATGTCCTTAGCGTATTATAAATATTATACTCAGGACGAGACTCCGTGGACAGTTTTAATGATTGATCAGCCTGAAGATAATATCTCTAATAATAACATAAAATCTAGGTTAATCGATTATTTGCGTAGCCTCTCCCGGGGAAAACAAATTATTTTTGTGACACATAATCCATTGCTGGTGGTTAATATGGATGTAGACAATGTCATTTATATTAAAAATAGCAATGGGAAATTAAACATCGTTGGAGGGTGCCTGGAATATGAAGATAATGATGTTAATATTTTGAATGTCGTCGCAACAAGTATGGATGGAGGACGTGAAACTATAGAAAAGAGGCTTGCTGTATATGGAAAAAGAGATTAAGTTGATTATGAAAGAAAATGGGGATATCGAAATTGTTTGTGATAAAACGCTCAAACATACCATTTCTCAGAGTGATAGACAAATAACAGCTACTTGTATCATAGGTATTTTTGATTTTAATCTAGGAAACACATATAAGGTTACTAAACAGAACTCAAATAACAAAGATGCTGCAGTATTAGATTTTTTTGCTACACTTTTAACGGATATCGCTCTGAAGGTAAATACTATTTCAAATAGTGAATTGCAGGAAGACGATCGCCCTTCTTAATCTTCAATACTAAATTTTTTGATTTAGAGAGTAGGATCCTTCTAATTTTTATGCAATCTAAAAACCTCAAGAAATTAAACCGTTTGCTATACTTGCTCAATATGTTGGACGGAGAGGGGATAAACGTCCGGCGGGAGGCCCGTGAACTGGACGTAACCGAGCGTACGATTCAGCGGGACTTGATAGATATTGAAGCGGGCGGATTCCCGTTGTTCAAAGCGGCTCCCGGTGTGTATAAGTTTATAGAAGGCTTTTCTCTTAAAAAAATGAATTTAACAGAGCAGGAAGCCTCCCTGTTGCTTGT
>CALXRE010000108.1 GCA_944390645.1 uncultured Alphaproteobacteria bacterium
GGAAAGAATGGAGGGTTAGGGGAAGTGCCGAGGGGGACGACGAGTAGAGAGATGGTAGGAGAAATAGGAGGAGGGGTAAGCGGCGGTAAGAAGCTTAAGGCGGTACAGACAGGAGGTCCTTCAGGAGGACTGATTCCAAAGGAGCATATAGACTTAGAAGTTTGTTATGATCGTTTAAAAGCGATAGGCTCTATTATGGGATCTGGCGGAATGATAGTTATGGACGAGGACGATAGTATAGTTGACATAGCTACTTTTTATTTAGGGTTTACCGTTGATGAGTCATGTGGGAAATGTGCCCCGTGTCGGATAGGAGGATATCAGATGTTGCAGCTTTTGAAGAAGGTTGCGGATAGGAAGGGGAAAAAAGAGGACATAGAGAAGATAAAGCAAATAGCGCATGCTATGCAGAAAGCGTCTTTATGTGGATTAGGCATGACAGCCCCCAATCCAGTTTTGTCTTCATTGAAGTTTTTTCCAGAAGAATATGAGGCAAGGCTTATAGATAAGGTTTCAGGTGCAAAATAAAAAAGGGAAATATAGAAGATGAGAAAGATAAAAGCCCGGATAGATAACATAGAAGTAGAAGTAGAAGAAGGCACCAGCATTTTAGAAGCGGCGGAGAAGGTACAAGTAAAGATTCCGACTTTATGTAAACATCCAGATTTATGTGCGACGGCTGCGTGTGGCATTTGTGTTGTTAAGGTTTCAGGTAGACCAAATTTAATTAGGTCATGTTGTACGCCATTAGATGAAGGAATGGAGATTACGACAAGGGATCCAGAATTAGTTGAAGTTCGTAGGAATGTTATAGAGCTTATTTTATCTAAGCATCCGAATGAATGTTTGACCTGTATTCGTAATGGTAATTGTGAGCTTCAGAAGTTAGCGGCAGATTTTGGCATTCGTAGGGAGGAGTATGCTTCGATAGTACCAGGTTTACCGAAGGATGATTCAACGAAGAGTATAGTTTTAGATCCTCGCAAGTGTATAAATTGTGGTAGGTGTGTAGAAGTTTGTCAGAATCAACAATCAGTTTGGGCTTTAAGTTTTTTGAATAGAGGTATTAGTACTCAGATAGCCGCAGCAGGAGGTATACCGTTAGCAGAATCTCCATGTATTAAGTGTGGTCAATGTTCAGCGCATTGTCCGACAGGTGCGATTACGGAATATGATGATACACTTTCGGTATGGAGTGCCATAAATGATAAAAGCAAGCATTGTGTAGTTCAGATAGCTCCAGCGGTTAGAGTTGCCATAGGAGAAGCATTTGGCTTACCATCAGGAACTCTTACGACAGGGAGATTATATGCGGCGTTAAGAAGGATAGGTTTTGATGCAGTTTTTGATACGAATTTTTCAGCAGATGTTACGATAATGGAGGAAGCGAGTGAGTTTGTAGATCGTTTTATAAATAAGTCTGGACCATTACCATTAATAACGAGCTGTTGTCCTTCTTGGGTTGATTTTATGGAAAAGTATCATTATGACATGATACCATATTTTTCATCATGTAAGTCTCCTCAGGGTATGTTAGGGGCTTTAGCGAAGACATATTATGCGAGTAAGAAAGGAATAAGACCAGAGGATATGGTTGTAGTTTCTATAATGCCGTGTACAGCAAAGAAGTATGAGATTTCTCGCAGTAAGGATATGTATTCGAGTGGAGTTCAAGATGTAGACTATTCGCTTACGACTAGAGAGATTTCGAGGATGTTGAAGCAATCAGGGATAGACTTTTTATCGCTTTCAGAGGAGAAAGCAGACTCTTTATTAGGAGAGTATTCAGGAGCAGGTACGATATTTGGATATACAGGTGGAGTAATGGAAGCAGCGCTTCGTACTGCATATTATTTTGTTACAGGAGAAGATGCGAAGGATTTAGATTTTGTAGAGACACATGGTTTAGAAGGTATAAAGGAAGCAGAAATAGATATAAAGGGTACGAAGGTAAGGATAGCGGTAGCGCATGGCACAGGGAATGTTGAGAAAGTAGTAAATAAGATACGTCAAGCGATAGATGAAGGATTAGAGCCTCCGTACCATTTTGTAGAAGTTATGGCTTGTCCAGGAGGTTGTGTTGGCGGAGGAGGTCAACCGACAGGAGTTACGGACAAAGTAAGGAAAGCGAGGACATTAGGTTTAGAGAAGGATGATCATGAACAACCGATACGTTGTAGTCATGAGAATAAAGAAGTTCAGAAATTGTATGAAGATTTTTTAGGTAAGCCATTAAGTGATAAGTCGCATGAACTTTTGCATACACACTATGTTCCTCGGCCATGTTACAAGCGTTAAAGATTTATATTAAGACGAACCATAGAAGATATTAGCGAGCGGAAATATGTTGCACAGTATGTTAGCTATTTTAGTAGTTATGCCTTTTATTATGGGCGGTATATGTTTATTTTTGAAAGATAATAAATACAGGAATATGATAATAGTTATCAATTCTGTGGTATTAATCAGTGTTTCTATATTATTTGTGTTTTTGAATCAAAGGGGCATGCTTTTTAGTAGTGCAGCGATACCATATTTTGACGTAAATTTACTTATAGAGATATTAGATTATATTCTTTTAGGAGTTATATCCTATTTTGGTTTTATCCATAAGCATTGGGGGATTATTTTTCTAGCATTAGCGCAAGTTTTAGTCTTAATTTTATTTTCTTGTTTGATTATGGTTCCGACAGAAGCTGTACCGTTAGTTTATGCGGATAGTTTTGCGAATATTATGGTTTTAATAGTTTCGATTATAGGTTCCTTAATATGTCTTTTTGCGATACCGTATATGAAGAAGCATGAAGAGCATATGCATATAAGTAATCGTACCAGGCAGCATTATTTTTTTGCGGTTATGATAATGTTTCTTGGTTCTATGAATGGTTTAGTTTTATCTAACAATATTTTGCATGTTTATTTCTTTTTTGAGTTTACGAGTTTATGTTCATTTTTGCTTATAGGGCATGATAGGACGTTTGCAGCGACAAGGAATGCATTAAAGGCATTATGGATGAATTCTTTAGGAGCGCTTTCTTTATTAATAGCCGTAATTTTATTTTATATACAATTAGAGACATTAGATATACGTTTGATAATAGATCAATCTTTTGGTAATACAGTTTTATTATTACCATTGACGATGGTTTGTTTGGCAGCATTTATTAAATCAGCTCAACCTCCGTTTCAGAGTTGGCTTTTAGGTGCGATGGTAGCTCCTACGCCGACATCGGCATTATTGCATTCTAGTACAATGGTTAAGGTTGGAGTATATTTAGCATTAAGGTTTTCTCCCGCATATTTAGATAGCTTTCTTGCTGTATGTATAGCGATTTTTGGAGCATTTGTATTTGTATCGAATGCATTATTAGCCATAGGACAAAGTAACGGTAAGAAGATTTTAGCGTATTCTACGATAAGCAACCTTGGTTTAATTTTTGCGTGTGCAGGTATAGGTACAGTTGAAGCAATCACAGCAGGAGTTTTTCTTATAATTTTCCATGCAGTATCGAAGGCATTACTATTTTTATGTGTAGGTACGATAGAGCAGAAGATAGGAAGTAGAGATATAGAGGATATGAGGGGTGTTTATAGGATTATGCCGATTACTACGATATTGATGTTAATAGGAATAATTTCAATTATTTTACCACCTTTTGGTATGCTTATGGGGAAATGGATAGCGATGGAAGCTGCATCAACGATAAGTTTGCCTGTTATTTTGATTTTAGCATTTGGTAGTTCTGCGACGGTTATTTATTGGGCTAGGTGGGCAGGAGTTTTAACGAGTTTTGATTTTACGGGTAAAGTATCAGTAGAGAAGTTAACTTTTCTTACGAAATTTTCTTTATTTATTTTATGTATGTTAGCAATTTTTTTAAGTTTAAGTTCTCCATACATTTTTTCAGTTATGATTATACCGTTGGTAAGTATTTTTGGAGTTACGCCGTTTGAAGTAGATAGTATAGGTTTAATAGGTTATCAGGGTTCTTTTTGGATACTACCAATATTTATAGTTATTTTATTTGGAGTTCTTTTAAGTATTTATCTTTTCAGGAAGGATAATATTTCTAGGAAGGTAAGACCTTTTATGTGTGGAGTAAATGGAGCAGATACAGATACATTTATAGGACCGATGGAGAGAGAGTATAAAGTAAAGGTATCGAATTATTATTTTATGGCTTTTTGTACAGAGACAGCTAGTTTAAAGTTTTTTAATGTTATAGCATTAGCAATACTTGCTTTTATGATAGGTGGTTCTATACAATTTTCACAAGTTGTTGGAGGTTTTTGGTAAATGATGCTACTGCATAACATTTTAATTATACTAGCGGTTTTACTATTAACGCCGATATTAGTTGGTTTAATTTTAGGTTTAGATAGGAAGCTGACAGCGAGGTGTCAATCAAGGAAGGGACCTCCGATATTGCAGCCTTTTTTTGATTTATTTAAGTTATTTGGGAAGGAAGTAGTAATATCTAATCGTTGGCAGATTTTTTGTTCATATATGTATTTAATTTCTGCGCAACTATCGATAGTTTTATTATTTTTAGGTTCAGATTTACTTTTAATATTATTTGTTCAGGCAGGTTGTACAGTATTTTTAGTTATTGGAGCTATGTCAGTTCCCTCTCCGTATAGTCAAATAGGAGCACATAGGGAACTATTACAAGTTTTAGCATATGAACCTCTTTTAATTCTTGTCATTATAGGTATTTATATGACGACAGGATCTTTTATGGTTGATGCTATTTTTGCGTTAGATCGTCCATTAGTTTATGATTTACCGTTAATGATTATAGTTTTAGGTTATGTATTAACGATCAAGCTAAGGAAATCTCCTTTTGATATATCATCTAGTCATCATGCCCATCAAGAGATAGTAAGAGGAGTTCATACAGAGTTTTCAGGTAATAATTTAGGGATTATAGAGCTTGCCCATTGGTATGAGATAGGTGTTATTTTAAGTTTGAGTATGTTATTTTGGGCGACGAGTATTTGGGGAGCATTAATTATAATTTTGTTAGCATTTTTATTAGAGATTATAGTAGATAATATATCAGCACGTATGACTTGGAGTTGGATGTTATTTCATGTATGGCTTGTAGGTTTTACATTAGCTACGATTAATCTTGTTTGGCTTTATATGAGGTAGTTTGATATGGGAGCAAAAGAAAAGCAGTTGAAGCCACAGAGAAGACTTAAGCCAGTTTCTAATATTTTTAAGCACGTTAAGGAATCCAAGATAGGTTTAATTAAGAATTTAATAGATAAAGCGAGATTAAAATCGCCATGGCTTTTGCATTTTGATTGTGGTAGCTGCAACGGATGTGATATAGAGACCTTAGCGTGTCTTACGCCTGTTTATGATATTGAGCGTTTTGGTATAATTAATGTAGGTAATCCGAAACATGCAGATATTTTATTAGTCACAGGTACAGTTAATCATAGGAACAAGAAAGTTTTAAAACAGTTGTATGATCAGATGTCAGAACCTAAGGTTGTTATAGCAATAGGTTCTTGTGCATTATCAGGAGGTATTTTTAGAGACTGTGATAATGTTGTAGGAGGTATAGATAGAGTTATACCTGTAGATGTTTTTGTTCCAGGTTGTCCAGCGAAGCCGGAAGCGATTATAGATGGGGTTATTTTAGGTTTACAGAAATTTGCGAACAAACAAAAAAGGAAGTAGAGATGGCGATTGAAGCGGAAGCAACACCTGTTGAGGAATTAATGTTAAAGGTTGTTACTCTTAAGGAATCAGGATATAGGTTTGTTACGATTACAGGTTTAGAGATAGATGAAGATAGGTTAGAGATAATTTATCATTTTGCGCTTGGTTTAGAGTTAAAGAATTTAAGAGTTAGATTTTCAAGAGGGATGACGATACCGAGTATTTCTCCAGTATATTTTTCAGCATTTTGGCCAGAGAACGAGGTTATAGATTTATTAGGTATAAAGTTTTCAGGATTAAAGATAGATTATCATGGTACGATGTATCTTGATTCAGAGGATGTTAATACGGTTAAGACTCCTTTTTGCCGCTATATATATGTTAAGAAGGAGGCAGAATAATGGCAAGTACAGTAATTCCTTTTGGTCCTCAGCATCCAGTTCTTCCGGAGCCACTACATTTTAAATTAAAGATAGAGGAAGAAACCGTAGTTGATGCGATACCAGCAGTAGGTTTTGTTCATAGAGGTTTAGAAGGATTAGTTAGCAAGAAAGATTTTATTCAAATGACGCAAGTTGTAGAGAGGGTTTGCGGTATTTGTTCTGCGATGCACGGAATGTGTTACTGTATGGGTATAGAGGAATTAATGGGTATAGAAGTACCTAAGAAAGCGTCATTTTTGAGGATTGTTTGGACGGAGTTACATAGGATACACAGTCATTTGCTTTGGTTTGGTCTTTATGCAGATTCTTTTGGTTTTGAGAGTTTGTTTATGGAGTTTTGGAAGATTCGAGAAAAGATTATGGATATAAATGAAGCGACAGCTGGTTCTCGAATTATTATTTCAGTTAATGTTATAGGAGGAGTAAAGAGGGATATATCTCCGGAGCATAGGCAATGGATACTTTCTACGCTTGATGAAGTAGAAGAGAGATTAAAGAGATTAGAGAAAGTTATATATGAAGATTTTACGATAAGGAAGAGGACAGTAGGTATAGGTATTTTATCGAAGGAAAAGGCATATGAATTAGGAGCATCAGGACCTATGGCAAGGGGTAGTGGTTTAGATATAGATGCACGTTCTTTAGGTTATGGTTGTTTTTCAGAATTAGACTGGGAACCGATAGTTGAGTATGGAGGAGATTGTTATTCAAGAGCGAAAGTTCGTTTTAGAGAGATGTTACAATCTATAGGGTTAATAAGGCAAGCATTCCAAAAGATGCCGAGGGATGAAGAGATTTGTGTAAAGTTTAATGGTCGCCCTGAAGGGGAAGTAATTAGTCGAGTTGAGCAGCCGAGAGGAGAATGTCTTTATTATATAAAAGGCAATGGAACAAAGAATTTAGAGAGGTGTCGGATAAGGACGCCTAGTTTTGCGAATTTTCCGCCGATAATGTCTATGTTAATAGGTTGTCGTTTAGCAGATGTTCCCGTAATTATTCTTTCCATGGATCCATGTATAAGTTGTACAGAGAGGTAAGTAGGGTATAACAATGAAGATGATTTTAGAGATATTAAGGAATTTAGTTAATAAGCGAGCCACCCGAAATTATCCTTTAGTTAAGAGGAATCCTTTTTCTGGGGTTAGGGGAGAGTTAGTTAATGATATAAGCAAGTGTATTTTTTGTAAGGTTTGTCAGGTAAAGTGTCCGTCTAATTGTATAGAAGTAGATAAGGAAGCTCGTATTTGGAAATATGATCCGATGGAGTGTGTTTATTGTGGTATTTGTAGTGAGAATTGTCCGAAGAAGTGTCTTACGCACAAATCAGAATATAGATCTCCAGTTATGAAGAGGGAGACAGTAATTATGCATGGTTTACCAATTAAAGGTACAGGAGAAGAAACAAGTAAATAAATATTTTGTAATAGTTTAACTTTTATGTGAAAGTATTAATTAAAAGACTTTAAGGATATTAAGAAGAAGGAGAGATAATATGGGTAATAAAGTTATGATGAAGATGATGGATGGTAATGAGGCGGCTTCTTCTACGGCATATCGTTTAAATGAAGTAGCAGTTATTTATCCGATTACGCCTTCTTCTAACATGGGAGAGAATGCGGATGATTGGTCTTCGAAGGGGATAAAGAACATTTTTGGAGAGGTTCCATTAGTTTACGAGATGCAATCGGAAGCAGGGGCTATTGGAGCAGTACATGGAGCGATACAAGCAGGAGCATTAGCGACAACCTTTACGGCCAGTCAGGGTTTGCTTTTGATGATACCGAATATGTACAAAATAGCAGGAGAGTTATCATCTTTTGTTATACATGTTGCCGCGCGTTCTATTGCTACGCATGCATTATCTATTTTTGGAGATCATTCAGATGTTATGGCCTGTCGTCAGACAGGTTTTGCCATATTGGCGTCAGATTCTGTTCAAGAAGCGCATGACATGGCAGCAATAAGTCAATATGCAACATTAGTTTCTAAAGTTCCTTTTTTACATTTTTTTGATGGTTTTAGAACGTCTCATGAGATAAATAAAATCTACTATTTAAGTGATGAAGATTTAAAAGATTATATGTCGGGTTTACCTATTCATAGTAATTTGGATAGAGCGATGACTCCAGACAAGCCTATAATTAGAGGAACAGCACAGAATCCTGATGTATTTTTCCAAATAAGGGAAGCGTCTAATTCGTATTATGAAGCAGTACCAGCAGTTTTAGAGGAAGCGTTTAAGAGATTTGAAGAAATTACAGGAAGGAAGTATGGTTTAGTAGAATATATTGGTACTAAGGAAGCCGAGCATATAATAGTAATTATGGGTTCAGGATCAGAGACGGTTTCTTCGACAGTAGAGTATTTGAATAAGTTAGGAGGAAAATTTGGAGTTATAAAGGTACATCTTTATCGTCCATTTCCAGTAAGTGCTTTTTTGAGAAATCTTCCATCTACGGTTAAGACGATTTCGGTTCTTGATCGTACGAAGGAATCAGGATCTATAGGCGAGCCGTTATTTTTAGATGTAGTTGCGGCTTTATCCGAAGGAGGGGATAAGAAACATCCGTTGGTATTTGGAGGTAGGTATGGACTTTCATCTAAGGAATTTACTCCAGCGATGGTTAAAGCTGTTTTTGATAATGCAGTATCGTCTTCTCCGAAGAAGCATTTTACGGTTGGGATAACAGATGATGTTACCAATTTATCTCTTTCATATGATTCTAGTTTTGATATAGAGAGTGACGATGTAAAGAGGGCTATTTTTTTTGGACTTGGTTCAGATGGTACAGTTGGAGCTAACAAGAATTCGATTAAGATTATAGCCGCAGATGGAGATTTTTACGGTCAAGCATATTTTGTTTATGATTCTAAGAAATCAGGGGCGATGACGACATCGTATTTAAGATTTAGTAAGCATCCGATAAAGGCTCCATATTTAATTTCGCAAGCAAGTTTTGTAGCATGTCATCATTTTCCTTTTTTAGAGAAGATAGATATGTTATCTGCAGCGAAGCCAGGAGGAGTATTTTTATTAAATGCGCCGTTTTCGAAGGAAGAAGTTTGGGATAATTTACCGAGAGAAGTTCAAGTAGAGATAATAGAGAAGGGGATAAAATTATATTCTATTGATGCGATTAAGGTAGCAAAGGAAGCAGGAATGGGTCGTCGTATAAATACGATAATGCAGACGTGTTTTTTTGCTATATCAGGAGTTATCCCGAAAGAAGATGCGATATCAGATATTAAGAAATCAATAGAGAAGACATATGGTAAGAAGGGAGCAGATGTAGTTCAGCATAATATTTCAGCTGTTGATATGGCATTGAATTATTTACATGAAATACCAGTTCCTAAGGAAGCGACATCGAAGTTATATCGTACTAATGATATTCCATTGGAAGCGCCAGAAGTTGTTAGAGAAGTAACCTCACAGATAATAGCAGGGAAAGGAGATGAACTACCCGTTAGTGCATTTTCTTTTACCGCTGATGGTACATGGCCAGTAGGTACGTCAAAATATGAGAAGAGGAGGATAGCTGTAGATATACCGATATGGGATAATGAAGTATGTATTCAATGTGGGAAGTGTGCGATGGTTTGTCCACATGCAGCATTAAGAATAAAAGCTGTAAGTAAGGATTTGCTTAAGGATTCGCCAGAAGGTTTTCGGAGAGCATCTTATAAAGGGAAGGAATTTGAAGAATCAGATTTTATAGTTCAAGTTGCACCAGAGGATTGTACTGGTTGTACATTATGTAGTAGGGTATGTCCCGCTAGATCGAAGAGTGATCCAATGCATAAGGCATTGAACATGGAACCTGTATCGGAGCACATGGGAGTAGAGCAAAAGAATTTTGAATATTTTTTATCGTTGCCAGAAGTAGATCGTACAAAAGTAGATTTAAAACTTCCAAAATTTGTTCAGATGATGGAGCCCTTATTTGAGTTTTCGGGAGCTTGTGCAGGATGTGGAGAGACGCCTTATATTAAATTGATGACGCAATTATTTGGAGATAGATCTTTAATAGCGAATGCAACAGGCTGTAGTTCTATTTATGGAGGTAATCTTCCTACGACACCATACACATCGAATAAAGAAGGAAGAGGACCGACATGGAACAATTCACTATTTGAAGATCCAGCAGAGTTTGGATTAGGTATGCGTTTTGCAGTTTTATTTAGGAAGAACCAGGCAATAAATCTTTTAAGGTTTTTAGAAGAAGATATAGGTAGAGAAACAGTAGAAGATTTAATTAATGCGCGCCAAGTTACGGAAGAAGAGTACAAAGAGCAAAGAGCTAGAGTTGAGGGCTTAAGGAAGCGTCTTAGAGGGATTTCGAAACCAGAGGCTAGAGTTTTAGAGGAGATATCAGATTATTTAGTTAATAAGAGTATATGGATATTTGGAGGAGATGGTTGGGCTTATGATATAGGTTATGGCGGTTTAGATCATGTTTTACATTCAGGACATAATGTAAATATTTTAGTTATGGATACGAATGTTTACTCTAATACAGGAGGACAACAATCGAAAGCGACCCCGATTGGGGCTGTAGCGAAATTTGCAGCTAAAGGTAAGGATTTACCGAAGAAAGATTTAGGTCTTATAGCGATGGCTTCAGGTAGAGCATATGTAGCGCAAGTAGCTATTGGGGCGAAGGATACCCAAGCAATACAAGCATTTAGGGAAGCAGAATCATTTGATGGACCATCTATCATTATAGCATATGCTCATTGTATAGCTCATGGATATGATTTAAGTGAAGGTTTAGAGCATCAAAAATTAGCGGTAGAGACTGGTTTATGGCCATTATATCGTTATGATCCGCGGAGGAGAGAAGAAGGATTAAATCCATTACAATTAGATTCTAAGGCACCAACGAAGTCTGTATCTGAGTTTATGTCTATAGAGAATCGTTTTAGGATGATAGAGAAACAAGATCCAGAACATTATTTGGAGTTAGTTAAGTTAGCTCAAGCTGAGGTTGATTATAGACGTTCTTT
>CALXRE010000109.1 GCA_944390645.1 uncultured Alphaproteobacteria bacterium
ATGTCCTCTTAATCCCTTCTGAAAAGTTAGCCATAGAAATAATGAAGGAATGGGAAAATCAAAAAGAAGAAATCATTCTTGCCAGCATGCCTATTACTAATTTCGTTTCTTCTGCTTTGGCTATGGATGAAAAAATTCGAACCCAAATTAAAGAGGATGTTCAACGTTTCATATCTACTGATGTATTGTGTTATAGAGCCTCTTTCCCTGCTAATTTGGTCAAAAAACAAAAAGAAACTTGGGATCCTGTAATATCTTGGCTTAAAGAAAATCTAAATGTAGAAATGGTCGTTTCCGAAGGGGTATTACCTTCTGCTCAACCAGTAAAAACTGAAACTAAAATACTCCAAGAACTCGATAATTTAAATAATTTCCAATTGCTTGCTTTTGTTAAAATATCTGCTGTATGCACTTCGGTAGTTCTGGGGTTGGCTGTAATAAAAAAGGCTTTGTCTGCTGAAAAAGCTTTCGAAATCTCCCCCTTGGAAGAAACGTATCAAAATGATCAATGGGGTAGAGATATGGAATCTTTAAAAGCTCGTAAAAATGCTTTGGCTGAAGCTACTAATGCAGAAATGGTACTTAAATTATTAGGATTGCTTTAAAATGACGAAAAATTTACATATTCGTATACATGGGCGTGTACAAGGAGTCTTCTTCCGTCAGTGGACAATTACTGAAGCTATAGCTAAAGGTTTGTCGGGTTGGGTTCGTAATTGTACTGATGGTACAGTGGAAGCTTGGTTCCTTGGTGATGAAAAAAATGTAGATGAAATGTTTTTATTATGTCAAAAAGGCTCTCCTGCTTCTTTCGTAGCCTCTATTGATATTTTATCTTTAGATGAAAAAGGTTTGCCTGAAGTCCAAAAAGGTATATTCAGAAAAGAAAAAACTTGTTAATTATAAATTATAAAAAGTTATTAAAAACTCGAAAAATATTGGCTGTTTTAAATGACTGGGAGTTAGCAATCCGTAGAAAGACGGTGCAAAGTATTAACAAAATGCTTATTTCTTTGCCTCCCAGTCTTCAAAAAACTAGAACCAAAGACGCGAAAGATTGCTAAATCCTATCTTTAGGGTGTTCCTAAAAACCTGCATATAATAAATAAAAAATATCGAAATTTCAAGAAACTTAAAAAATACTTTTTAAAACCTATCAAACCTATATTGTCTTTTAAAAATCTCTATAAAACGGCTAATGCCATCCCAAAAGAAAGCTGATCATCTCCTGCGGAAAGAAAATGCGGAGAAAAAACCTTAAACCCTGCTGCGGAAAGTTTACTTTCTAATTCTCTTTTTAAAACTTGATTTAAAATACACCCTCCTCCTATGGCTATATTTTTTATCCCAGATCCCTTTGTGCACTCTATTGCTAATGCTGTTAAACCTTCGGATATAATTCCGTGAAAAATTTCTGAACCTTCTTGTTCATTGTAATCTTGTAACGATAAAAGCATTTCTGTTAAATCTAAATTTTTTAAATCATCTTGATCTATAATTTTAAAGCTTTGATTCTCTGTCTTCGGATTAATAGCTAATCGTTCAAAATGTAATAATGTTTCAAGTTGATTCTCTTTCCTTATGTTTAATAAACTACACGCTAAATCAAAGTATCTTCCGCAACTTGATGTATAATGGCAATTTATTCCCTTACTTATTCCTTCCCAAAAAATAGATGGATAATCTCGAAACTGAATCAATGTTGCATTCTTTCCTTTGTGCTCATAATAAAAAGAAGCTAAAAGTAAATCTGGTCGAATAACTCCTAAATCTCCTCCTGGTTGCAAAATTGGGCGTAAACGACCTAGTCGTTTATAACTGTTCTTCCCTATAAAAAGAAACTCTCCTCCCCATAGTTCTCCATCTTCTCCTAATCCAAAACCATCTAAGGCTAAACTGAAAAAAGAATCAAAGATGTTGTATTCTCCGGCAACGGTTAAAGCATGCGCATGATGATGTCTCACTGGTACTGCTGGAATACCTAACAATACTGAAAGCTCTTTTGCTAATCTACTACTGTAAAAATCTGGGTGAAAATCATGGGCTATTACTTGTGGCTTTTCTTTATTATCTACAAATATTTTGATAACGTTTCTATACTCTGATACTTCTTCTGGACGCCTTAAATCCCACGTCTTGTCTGAAATAAAAGCTTCTTCTCCACTTATAAAGCAAAAAGAGGCTTTTTGATAACCACTTAAAGCTAAAATAGGGCGAGCTTGTATTTTAAGTCTAATGTGCATATTCTATTTATAAATTAGGTTATTTATTCTAATTTAAATTTAAACATGAAATTAAAAAAATATACAGAGGTATCTTAATGCATGAAATGTCTATAATGCAGTCGGTTATACAAACAATAACTGAACAGGCTACTATTAAAGGTTTCTCTAAAATTAAAAATATTTGTTTGGATGTGGGTTAACTATCTTGTGTAGAACCTGAGGCTCTAAATTTTTGTTTTGAAGCTTTGGCTCCTTCTTCTATCTGTGACTCTGCTACTTTAACAATTATAGAAACTCCTGCTCTGGCTTTTTGTGAAAATTGTAATACAACATCTGAAATATCTCGTTATGGAGAAACTTGTCCTTTATGTGGTGGAAATGACTTGATCCTTAAAGCTGGAGATAAAATCTTTATTAAACAAATAGAAGTGGAGAACTAATAAAATGTGTGAAAATTGCGGATGCCAAAATCTAACTCATGAACACATAATAAATATAAATAAAAATGTCTTTGAATATAATGATTCTTTCGCTAAGGAAAATCGTAAGTTCTTTGAAGAAAAAAAAATAACAGCTTTTAATCTTTTATCTTCTCCTGGAGCTGGAAAAACTACCCTGTTGGTTAATACCATTAAAAATTTACAGAAAAATACTAACTTAGCGGTCATTGAAGGAGATCAGGAATCTGATCTAGACGCAGAAAAAATTCGTACTACAGGAGTAAAAGTAAAACAAATAAATACAGGAAAAGCTTGTCATTTAGATGCTCATGCCGTAGCTCATGCTGTGAAAGAGCTAAACTTGTTGGATTCTTCTTTGCTCTTTATAGAAAACGTAGGAAATCTTGTGTGTCCTGCAAGCTTCGATCTAGGAGAAAAAAGAAAAATTGTTATCCTCTCTGTAACCGAAGGAGAGGAAAAACCTTTAAAATATCCGTATATTTTTGCTGTTTCAGATGTTTTGGTTATTACTAAATTAGATTTAGCGCAATATGTAAACTTCAATTTTGATGCTTGTGAAAAATATGCTAGGAGTATTAATCAAAAAATGAAAATCTTTCGCGTTTCTGCTAAAACTTCAGAAGGTATGGGTGCATGGTTCGATTGGCTAAAACATCAAGGAGCTTAAAATGTGTCTAGCGGTACCTGCTAAAATAATATCTTGCCTTTCAGAAGAAAAAGCTATGGTGGATATGGGAGGTATACAAAAAGAAATATCTATAAAACTTCTAGATAATCTCAAAATAGGGGATTATGTCTTAGTCCATGCTGGTTTCGCTTTAACTAAAATAAACGAAAAAGAAGCTCTAGAAACTTTGAAAATTTTGGGAGATTTATCAATATGAAAATTGTTGAACCTTACCAAAATGCAGAAAAAATAAAAATAATTGCTAATACTTTAAAAAAAGAAGTTAATAAAAAGCAAATCTATCGTTTCATGGATTTTTGCGGCGGACATACTTATGTGTTGGCAAAAAATGCTTTGGAGGATTTAATACCAGAAAATATTAACATGATACATGGACCTGGTTGCCCTGTTTGTATATTACCTCCTGCTAGAATCTCTATCGCAATAAAAGCATCTTTATTACCAAATACTATTTTTTGTTCTTATGGAGATGTGATGAGAGTACCTGATGCTTCTCAGAAAAACTTGTTCTTTGCAAAAGCTATGGGAGCAGATATAAGAGTCGTATACTCTGTTCTTGATGCTTTGAACATAGCTAAAGCTAATCCACATAAAAAAATAATCTTCATGGCGATAGGTTTTGAAACAACAATTCCTACAACTGCTATTGCAATCTCAGAAGCAAAAAAACAAAATATTAATAACTTCTTTATTCTCAATAATCATGTAATTACTACTGCGGCTATGAATGAAATTTTATCTCAAAAAATACCTCTAGATGGAATTGTTGCTCCTGGGCATGTATGCATGGTTACTGGCTTAATCCCTTTTAATGATTTAGTGAAAAAATATAAAAAACCTATGGTCGTAACAGGATTTGAACCTTTGGATATGATGATGGCTATCCTTATGTTGGTGCGGCAAGTTAATAAACAAACGGCTCTGTTAGAAAACCAATATAAACGAGCTATATCTTTTGAAGGAAATCTTAAAGCTCAAGCTATTGTAAATGAAATATTCTCTGAAAAAAAAGACTTTAATTGGAGAGGCTTGGGTATTCTCCCTAAAAGTGCATTTGCTTTAAATCATGCTTATGATATGTATAATGCAGAAAAAAAATGGGAATTGTCTGAAACGAATAATGAAGAACCTAAACTCTGTGAATGTCATAATATTATTAAAGGTTTAAAAAAACCTTCAGATTGTCCCCTGTTTGGGAAAGTATGTCGCCCAGAAAATCCTATTGGTGCTTGTATGGTTTCAGGAGAAGGTACTTGTGCTGCTTATTATAAATATCGAAGGATAAAATAATGGACTTAGTAAACGGAAAAGTAGAATTGGTTCACGGTAGCGGGGGAAGAGCTATGGCTGAATTGTTACAAGAAATTTTCTTCCCTGCTTTCGATAATGAATATTTAAGACAGGGAAATGACCAAGCTCTTTTCCCTGTATCTGGTAAACGTATGGTGATGACTACGGATAGTCATGTCATTTCTCCCTTATTCTTCCCAGGAGGAGATATCGGTAAACTCGCAGTTAACGGTACGATAAATGATATTGCTATGGGTGGTGCTGTTCCTCTCTATTTGTCTGCAGGTTTCATAATAGAAGAAGGCTTCCCTTTGGCTGATTTACAAAAAATAGCTATAAGTATGGGAGAAACTGCAAAAAATGCTGGTGTCCCAATAGTTACAGGAGATACTAAAGTCGTTGAAAAAGGTAAAGCTGATGGTGTTTTCATAAATACGGCTGGTGTAGGAATGCTTCCTGATGGTATAGAACTATCGGGAAATAAACCTAGAAAAGGAGATCTCGTTATTGTATCGGGAAATATCGGAGACCATGGTATTGCTGTCCTTTCTTGTAGAAAAGGAATGGATTTCTCTACTAATGTTATATCTGATACCGCTCCTTTACATCAGCTCGTAAGAGCTATGATCGCCGCTGTCCCTGGAAAAATAAAATGTCTACGTGACCCTACTCGTGGTGGCTTGGCTGCAGTATTAAATGAATTGGCTCTTCAGGCTAAGGTGGGAATGATGATTAAAGAAAAAAACGTCCCTATTTTACCTGAAGTAAAAGCTGCTTGCGACTTCTTGGGGTTTGATCCCTTAAATCTTGCTAATGAGGGAAAACTCGTAGCTATATGTTCTCCTGAAAGCTCTGATACTCTTATAAGAGCTATGCATCACAACCCTTTAGGTAGACAAGCTGCTATCATAGGTGAAATCATCGATGATGAAAATAATCTAGTCCACTTGGAAACTATAGCGGGAGGCGTCCGAATAATTGACTGGTTATATGGTGATCAGTTGCCTAGAATATGCTAATCAAACTCTGGACGGAATAAAAACTTTATGCAATATTTTAAAAAATAATATGCTTCGGGTAGCTAAAATGAACGAAAAAAATAAAGAAATCTTATTCGGACTTTTGCTTTTTTCTATATGCGTATTATCTTTTGTGTTCATTGCTAATAAAAGTCATAAACCAGAAAACGCAGACAAAGATGGTAAATATATTATAGAAGCTAGCTTCGGTAGAACCGATGGAATCCACCCAGGAAATGATGTGAGAATTGCAGGAATTAATGTCGGAAAAATTATTAAAGCTGAACTTATGCCTGATTTCCGTGTAAACCTAACAATGTTATTAGATAAAAATTATAAAATACCTGATGATAGCTCTATAACTATAGAATCTGACTCTTTAATGGGATCAAAATATCTAGAAATAACTCCTGGTGGAAATGATGTAGAAATACCTTCAGGTGGACAAATAGTGTATACTCAAGATTCTATGGTCTTGGAGGATCTAATCGATTTAGTCATAAATTATGCTAAAACTAAACAAGCATATGCACTTACTGAGCAGAAAAACTCAAAGGAGAATCTAAAATGAATAAAAGACCAATAGAAACTGTTATGGGTGTATTCGTGATCGCTGTAACGGTGTTGTTCTTGATCTTCGCTTATTCAAAAATAGAGTTGAAAATAGTCGAAGGATATCCTTTGTATGTCCATTTCCAAAAAGCGGGAGGACTAGAAAATGGTTCTGATGTCCGTATAAGTGGTATTAAAGTCGGTAGCGTTACGTCTAGAAAGCTAGATGATAATTATATGGCTGTTGTAACAATGATGATCAAAAAAGACGTTAATCTTCCTATCGATACTGTCGCTACTATCGGAGGAGATGGGATCATGGGAGATAAATTTGTAAATCTTATACCTGGAAAAAATTCACAAATGCTTCAACCTAATCAGGAAATCGTAAAGGTTAAAGATTTTAAATCTTTGGAAGATAGTGTAAGTGAAATTATCTTCCTTGCAACAAAAGATCCTAAAAAAGAAGATAATTAATCATGCAAATATCTATTGCAGAATCTAGAGTTATTCCTTTTAAAAATTGGACTATTGATAGTGCTGATGAACAAAATGATAATATCCTTAACCGTTTAAAACCTGTATTGGGAGAAAAAATACTCGTTGTTGGTTGTGCTGATGGTGCTATGGCCAAAATTATCAAAGATCGTGGCTGTTCTGTCGTGGCCGTGGATAATAATGTTGCTATGATAGAACAAGCTAGAGATAAAGGTTTAGATGCTCGTCTAATGAATGGTGAAAACCTTATTTTTGAAAATGAGTTCGATGCTGTCGTGAGTTACTCTGCTTTGCACTGGATGCGACATCCTGATAAAGTAATCGCTGGGGCTTGGAAATCTCTGAAAATGGGTGGGCGCTTCGTAGGAGAAATGGGGGCTTATGGAAATATTAATAAGGTGATAAGTATATTCTTGAAAACTCTAGAAAAAAGAGGAATTAATGCTTTCTATCTTATTCCTTGGTATTTCCCTTCGGTACAAGATTATAATAAAAGATTAAAAAATAAAGGATTCTTCGTTCAAAATATCGAAGAAGCTATGTACTTGCAACCTTTAGATATTCCTGTAAGCCAATGGATAAGAGGAAAAATTGGAGAGGCTTTTGTCTCTGTCTTACCTAAACATGAGCTCGAAAACTTTTATACAGAAGTTGAAAAAAATCTTAATGAAATTTTACCTATAGAGGAAAAAACTAAACAAAAAATAATAGAGTATAGAACCTTAGCTTTTGATGCTTTAAAATTACCAGAGATTTAAATAATGGCTAAAATATTTTCTTTTAAAAAAATAATCTTGTCTCTTTCTTTACTTATCTGTTTTTTCTATCCTGAAAAAACTTTCTCTTCTGATATTGAGATGAATACAGCGATTCTTCGAACATTAGATAAAGT
>CALXRE010000110.1 GCA_944390645.1 uncultured Alphaproteobacteria bacterium
TTTATGATTATTTAAAAAGGAAATTGAAAAATGATTAATATTGTAACTTGGAATATTAACTCTATTAATGCTCGCCTCCCTGCATTAATAGCTTACTTAAAACAAAAACAACCTGACTTCTTACTCTTACAAGAAATTAAATGCTTAAACGACAATTTCCCTAAACAACAAATATCTGAAATCGGATATAATGCCCTTTTTGCTGGACAAAAAGCTTATAATGGCGTCGCTTTGATATCTAAAGAACCTCTCTCTAATCCTTTATTCGAATTACCTAATGCCCCTGAACCTTATCAAGCTCGTTTTATTCAAGCTGAAACAAAACAAAAATTAAAAATTATATCTGTGTATGTCCCAAATGGAAATCCTCCTCTTAAAGACCCTGAAAATATTGAAAAACTAAAATATAAACTCTCTTGGCAAAAAGCTCTAAATGATTATATACACAAATTAATAAATCAAAACGAATCCTTAATTCTCGGAGGAGATTTTAACGTCATTATAAATGATAATGATGTATATAATCCTGAAGTATACAAAAATAATGCTCTTATGCTCCCTGAAGTAAGACAAAATATGCAAAAATTACATGACTTGGGAATGATAAACACTTTTAAACATCTTCACCCTGAAGGTGGTAACTATTCTTTTTGGGATTATACTATGGGAGCTTGGCAAAAAAATATGGGAATGCTGATTGATGATATCCTTATCTCTCCAAACCTTCTCCAAAACCTTAAAGAATCTTTCATAGATAAACAAATGCGAGGAATTGATAAACCTTCAGATCATGCTCCTTTATGGACAGTGCTAAATTAAATTTTCTGTTTTATAAAAAAAGTTCTTGTCAAGACGATACGGTTTTGATAAAAGCAACTTTCTTAATGCGGGGGCGTAGCTCAGATTGGTTAGAGTGACGGCCTGTCACGCCGTAGGTCGCGGGTTCGAGCCCCGTCGCTCCCGCCATAATAAAAAACGCTTCCATCGCTGGAAGCTTTTTTTTGCCGCGGGTGTAGCTCAATGGTAGAGCGAGAGCTTCCCAAGCTTTAGACGAGGGTTCCATTCCCTTCACCCGCTCCATATTCATTCCTTTCATTACTTTAATCACTAAATCTATTGAGCAAAATAACTTATCGTAATATATTTTTGTATCCTTTTTTATTACTAATTTTTAGATATGAGGTTTCTTATGCATAAATTTCTTTTCCTAATACCTACAACTGCTCTCTTATTTTCCTGTTCGGGAAATTATAATGCCGTACATATGGAACTAAATAATGGAACCCAAATATTCGTAGGCGAAACTATTGAAAATATCGGATATGAAGGAACCTTTAATCTAGCTTCCCCTGAAGGAACTACTTGTGAAGGAGCTTATTCCTTTAAAACTGAACTCACAGGAAAAGGTAATATTTCTTGCTCGAACAAACAAAAAGGTACTTTCGTTTTTGCTGCAGAAAAAAATGACGACGAAATTTCTTTGATTAAAGGTTATGGACGCTTCGAAAATGGTGAAAAATTCTCTATAACCTTCGGAGAAGCTGCTCCTAAATACTCAGTTCAACAAAATTACCAAAATTATCAACCTCAGCCTATTTACGAAGGGCAACCTCCTCAATATAAAGGACAAATAAATATTCCTTTCGACTAGTTCCCTTCCTTTAAAAACAACTTAACGAGGTTTGATTGCAATTATCAAACCTCGTTTTTTTATAACTAAAATTAATCTTACTCACTTTTTTTTAACTTTTACATCTCATCCTTTTTAGCTTTTTTCTAAAAAAATAACCCTTGAATCTTTATTTGTAGGTTAATTTAAGAAAATATTTACTTTTTACCATTGACTCCCATGCTATCCCATGCTATCCCATAATAAATCTAGGGAAAAGAAGCCCGTGTATGTGGAGCGGAAAATGGGCAGAATGCTTGGGAAAACAACTCTATTTTTTGATACCATCACCAATAAGGTCGATTCGAAAGGTCGAGTCTCTGTTCCTGCAGAATATCGTTCTAGAATAGAAAATGCAGAAACAGATTTAGTCGCTTTCCGTTCTTTTATCTATCCTTGTATCGAATGCTGTACTGCTGATTTATTAGAAAAAATCGCTAATGGAATTGATGCTGGTTTAGCTATGTTCTCTCAAGAGCAAGATGAATTAACAAGCCTTATATATGCTGATGCTAAAGAATTCTCTTTCGACTCTACTGGCAGAATTATGCTCACGCCTAAACTCTTATCTCATGCAAATATTGTTGGAACTGCTCTCTTCGTCGGGAAAGGAAGAACTTTTCAAATTTGGAACCCTGAAAATTATGCTAAAGAAGAAGCAAAAATACGTGAAAAAGCTTTAAAACAACGCCCTATTTTAAAGCTTAATGAACAAGAGGAGAATTAATATGCAAGAAAATCTCCCTCATGTTCCTGTAATGTTACCTGAAGTATTAAATATCCTATCTCCTAAAAATGGTGGAATCTACATAGATGCAACTTTCGGAGCAGGAGGATATACAACTGCAATTCTAAAATCTGCAAATTGTTCTGTAATTGCTATCGATAGAGATCCTAATGCTATACAAATGGGACAAAAAATAACAAATGATTTCAAAAATCGCTTAACCCTAATAGAAGGAAATTTCGGTAATATAAAGCAAATTATTAAGAATCTAAACCTTAATTCTGTAGATGGCGTTGTCTTTGATATCGGCGTTTCTTCTATGCAGATAGATAATCCTAATCGAGGCTTCTCTTTTCAAAAAAATGGTGAACTAGACATGCGTATGAGTGGAAAAGGCTTATCTGCTGCTGATGTAGTAAATAATACTCCTGAAGATAAACTCGCAAATATTATCTATGAATATGGCGAAGAAAAAATGTCTCGAAAAATTGCTCATGCTATTGTCTCTCGCAGAAAAGAAAAACCTTTCTCTTCTACATTAGAATTGGCGGAGGTAGTTTGCTCAGTCGTACCTCGTTCCAAAGACGGAATCAATCCTGCAACCCGCACGTTTCAGGCTTTGAGAATCCATGTGAATGACGAACTGGGTGAATTAAAAAGAGGTCTTGCCGGAGCTATTGATATTCTCGCTCCCCAAGGAAAGATTGCGGTAGTTTGCTTTCACTCCCTCGAAGATCGCATCGTAAAATCTTTCCTGCAAGAAAAAGCCGGTAAAGCACCTCGTTCCTCCCGCCATCTCCCTTGTCACGAAAATGACCTTATGCCTATCCTGAACATTATTACAAAATCTCCTTTGTTGCCTACGGAACAAGAAGTTCTTGTAAATCCAAGAGCTCGCTCTGCTCGATTGCGTGCAGCTCAAAAAGTCAAAGGAGCTTAAAATGAAAACTTTCTTTATCGGTGCTATTTGGCTTTGTATCGCAGCTTTTATAGCCATCGGTTCCTTTATCTTGAAAAATCATGTGATATCCTTAGAAAATAAATTAGAAGCAACAAATCAACAAATCTTAGAAAATCAAAAAGCTATACATGTCTTAAAAGCTGAATGGTCTCATCTTAATGACCCTGGAAGAATTAGAAAACTTAGTGAAAAATATCTCCATATGCAGCCATTGAAAGCTGAGCAGTTCATTTCAATAAACGATATCCCTTTTAAAAATATGGAAGGTAAGATATGAAGCCATCTTTCCCTTTTAATCAGGCTCAATTTTACTATCCAGGACAAGAAATTAGGATAAAAGAACATTCTTGCTATAATATAAGCCAAACTGATTTCAAAAACTTAGAAAAAGGGCGAAACCGTTTATTATTTGTTGCCGTCTTCTTCGTCTTCGGCTTCATGCTTATTTCCGCTAGATTGTTCGAATTCACTGTCTTGAAAAAAAATCCTGAATTTAAATCTGCAAATAATACTTCTTATTCTCTAGATATTAAAATGACCCGTGCAGATATAACCGATCGAAATGGTATCGTATTAGCAACAAGCTTACCTACTGTTAATCTATATTCCGATAATTCTAAAATCTCTGATCCTGAAAAAGCTGCAAAAGCTCTTGTACAAACTATACCTTCTCTCAAATATGAAGACGTAAAAAAACGCCTGGAACGAAAAACCCATTTCGTATACTTAAAACGAAATCTAACTCCTAAAGAAAAATATGAAGTAAATCGTCTCGGTTTCCCTGCTTTCAACTTCGAAAAAGGAGAAAAAAGAGTCTATCCTCAAGGGAATCTTTTTGCTCATATCGTAGGTGCCGTTGATATCGATAATAACGGAATATCAGGTATAGAAAAAACTTTCGATGAAGAATTAATAAATAAATCTGAACCTTTAAAACTATCGGTAGATGTTGGCGTACAAGATTCTGTACGCTCTATACTCGCTAAATCTTTAAAACATTACAATGCTATCGGTGCTACCGCTATTGTAATAGATGTAAATTCTTCTGAAATCGTTTATATGGTATCTTTACCTGATTACGACCCAAATAATTTTAAATCTACAGATTATAATTCCTTATTTAATCGAGCTACTCTTGGTGTATATGAAAGTGGATCCGTCTTCAAAATCTTTAATACTGCTATGGCCTTAGAAAATGGAAAACTTAAATTATCTGATAAAATCGATTCCTCTCCCTTGGTCCTTGCTAATTACACTATTAAAGATTTACACCCTCAAAATAGACCTTTAACTCCTAAAGAAATTATGGTCCATTCTTCTAATACAGCTTCTGCTAGAATAGCCATGGCTCTGGGGGCTGATAAGCAAAAAGCCTTCTTAGCTAAAGTAGGTTTGTTACGTCCTTTAAACATCGAATTACCAGAAAAAAGTAAACCTCTAGTTCCTCAAAAATGGCGCGAAAGTACTATAGCTAATGTCTCCTTTGGATATGGCGTAGCTGTTACTCCTTTACATGTTGTAAATGCTGTCGCTGCTATCGTTAATGGTGGTATATATAGACCTGCTTCTTTGCTCGCTTCTAGAAATAACGAATTACCTCCTGGAACTAGAGTAATAACTGAAAAAAACTCTAAAATTATGAGACAAATATTAAGAGCTGTAGTCACAGAAGGAACTGGTCGTAACTCTCAAGTTTCTGGTTATGATGTGGGAGGAAAAACTGGTTCTGCAGAAAGATTAGGAAAAGATGGAAAATACATTAAAGGATCCTTAAGAACTTCTTTCGTTGCTGTATTCCCTACTGAAAAACCTAGATATGCTCTCCTTGTAATGTTAGATGCTCCCCAAAAAACAAAAGAAACTTTCGGATTTAATACCGCTGGTTGGAATGTTGTTCCAACTGCTAAAAATATAATAGAAACTATCGCACCACAATTAGGGGTATTACCTAATTTTAAAGAAAATGAAAACAAAAGTTTTATCGCTGCAGCTTTAAAAAATTAATTTAGGAGATCTATTATGTTAGCTGGAAAATTGGCTGAATTATCAGAATCGGCAACTACTAATTCAGAAATAGAAATATCCGCTGTAACAGATAATTCTCTCCAAGTCGAAAAAGGTTCCCTTTTTGCCGCTTTGCCAGGAATTAAAACAAACGGAGAAAAATATATTGAAAGCGCTATCGAAAATGGTGCTGTAGCCGTTCTACTCCCAGCAAACAAAAAACGAAAAGATAAAAAAATTACTTATTTCTATGCTGATAATCCTCGAAGATCTTTTGCTTTAATGTCGGCTGCTTTTAATCCTTCTCAACCTCAAAATATTGTCGCTGTAACTGGAACTAATGGAAAAACTTCTACAACCGTATTTACTCGCCAAATTTGGCAACATGCGGGTTTTTGTGCGGCAAGTATGGGAACTATCGGTATTATATCTCCTGTGCTTAACAAAGAGGGTAATCTTACTTCTCCTCCTCCTTCTATACTTTATAAAGATGTCTCTTACTTAGCTAATAACGGCGTAACCCATCTTGCTTTGGAAGCTTCTAGTCATGGAATTGATCAATGTAGATTAGACGGCTTAAAAATTAAAGCTGCTGCCTTTACTAATCTTACCAGAGATCATTTAGATTATCACGGTAGTATGGAAAACTACTTATTAGCTAAACTTCGTTTGTTTTCAACTTTAATCATTCCTGAAGGAACTGGAATAATTAATGCCGATATACCAGAATGTAATATTATTACTTCTACTTGCAAATCTAGAAAAATCAAAACTCTTACTTATGGTTTTAAAGGTAAACACTTAAAAATTTTAAATCATAGAGCTGATGCTCAAGGGCAAAACTTATTATTAGATGTACTTGGAAAACGTTATAATATTCGTTTACCCTTAACTGGAGATTTTCAAGCTATGAATGCTTTATGTGCACTCGGTCTTGCTATCTCTTCTGGTGTAGACCCTGAAAAAGCAGTAGAAGCATTAGAAATCTTGCATGGATCTTGGGGAAGGTTAGAAAATGTCGTTACTTTAAGTAACGGTGCTTCTGTATATGTAGATTATGCTCATACTCCTGATGCAATAGAAAATGTTTTAAAAGCTCTACGACCAAATACTCAAGGAAATCTCTCTATCGTCTTCGGTTGTGGCGGAGATAGAGATAGAGGAAAAAGACCCCAAATGGGAAAAATCGCTGCTAAATTAGCTGATCGCGTCATCGTAACTGATGATAATCCCCGAACTGAAAATCCTACTTTTATTCGCTCTGAAATTATGGCTGCATGTCCAAATGCTCTGGAAATCCCTGATAGACACGATGCTATTGTTGCTGCAATAAAAGAACTAAATGCTGGAGATCTCTTAGTTATCGCTGGAAAAGGTCATGAAACTGGGCAAAAAATCGGAAATAAAGTTATTCCTTTTAATGATACCGATGAAGCTATTAAAGCTGCTTTTGAAATTGATAAAAATGCATATAAAGGAACTAAATATAATACTTCTATACTCTGGAAAGCTTCAGAACTAGCAAAAATTACCGATGGAACTACTTCAAATGAATGCGACATCTATGGAATAACAACAAATTTAAAAAATGTTAAACCTGGAGATCTTTTTATTGCTATTAAAAATAACCTTGAAGATGGTCATGAAAAAATCTCAAAAGCTATCGAAAAAGGTGCTAATTCTGTTTTACTCCATCAAATACCTCCTAATTCCACAAATATACAAAATTTAATAATTGTAGATAATACTATGAATGCCTTAGAAGAACTTGCTATGGCCGCTAGGCAAAGAAATAATCTAAAAATTATTAGTCTATTTGAAAATACATTAAATGAAAAAATAAATAAAAATTTAAAATTAAATCTACAAAATAAAGGAAAAATTTATTCAATAAATGATAATCATTTCGATTATGTGGATCTAAATGTTTCTCTTGCAAATACTCCTATAAATACTAAATTTATACTATTAAATCATAAAGGAACTGATTTTTCTTTACTAAAAAAAATATCTATTACTTCACATCCTGATATTATTCTAATTACTTCCGAAGATTATAATCCAAATATAACAGATTACTTCGCTGGAGCTAATGTTGCCGCTTCCTTGATAATCGAAGATTCTATACCAAACCTCAAAGATATAATCTTTGAAGCAAGAGCTAATGGTTTAAGAAAAATTATAACTTTTGGAACTTCAGAAATTGCAGATGTAAAAACTTCAGAATATGCAAATAACCGCTCAAAAACCGCAACCGTTGCTATTCTTAAAGCTTTGGAGTGATAACTTATCTCTTGTCCTGTATAATCAATTTTTCTTTTTGTCCTTATCTTTAAGATTTTAAAGCTCTTTTAGAACCTTTGTTAAGACTTCTTTAGCTAATTATGAGCAAAAATATCCCTATCGTTTCAGCGGAGGGTTTTTATGCTATATTTTTTAGCTTCACTATTCACAGAAGATTTATCTCTTCTCGATGTTTTTAAATACATAACTTTTAGAACTGGTGGAGCAATTTTAACTGCTTTCTTCTTATCTTTCCTTGTCGCTCCTCCCATCATAAAACGATTAAAACAAAAACAAACTTTTGGACAACCTATACGAAACTTAGGCGAAGTGTCTCATTTAGAAGAAAAAAAAGGTACTCCAACTATGGGAGGAATAATAATTATTATTACCTTGTTCTTATCTTCTATCTTATGGGCAAACCTAAATAACCCTTATATATGGATACTCTTATTTACTACCCTGGGCTTCGCAACTATCGGTTTCATAGACGATTGGAAAAAAATAACTAAAAATAATCCAAATGGTATCTCTGTCTCTTTAAAACTTACCTTGCAAATAATTGTTTCTGCTATCTCTGCATACTTCATAACTTTAGTAACTAATGAAAACTTAGCAACCGTACTTACTTTCCCTTTCTTTAAAAATTATATCATTAACTTAGGTATCCTATATATACCTTTCGCTATCTTTGTAATTGTAGGTGCTAGTAATGCTGTAAACCTTACTGATGGCTTAGATGGTCTCGCTACTGGACCTGTAATGATTTGCACTATTGTCTTCATGCTTATTGCATATCTGGTGGGAAACTCTGTCTTCGCAACCTATCTACAATTACATTATGTTCCTGGTGTCGGAGAAATGGCCATATTCTGCGGAGCTTTAATCGGTTCTTGTATGGGCTTCCTTTGGTTTAATGCTCCACCTGCTAAAATATTCATGGGAGATACTGGTTCTCTATCTCTAGGTGGGGCCTTGGGCGCTATCTCTGTTGCAACAAAACATGAATTAGTACTCGCTATCGCTGGAGGTATATTCGTATTAGAAGCTGTATCCGTAATCTTACAAATTATTTCCTTTAAAATAACTGGCAAAAGAATCTTTAAAATGGCTCCTATCCACCATCATTTCGAAAAAAAAGGATGGTCAGAAACAACCGTCGTTTTCAGATTTTGGATCATATCTATGGTTCTAGGCTTACTTGCTCTCGCAACTTTAAAACTGAGGTAATGAAATGGCTCCTTTCTCTAGAACCGATAACAGTATAATAGCTCAATGGTGGTGGACCGTTGATAAGTGGATGCTCGGAGCTATCTTCGCAATAATCGCTATCGGTATTATTCTAAATTTCTCTGCTAGCCCAGCTATCGCTGAAAGAATCGGTGCCTCAGATAATTACTTCTTTATTAAACGTCAACTCCTTTTCCTCCCTATTGCTATCGCTACAATGCTATTCCTATCTTTCCAATCACCTAGAATGATACGTAGAATTGCTTTAGTCGTTTTCTTATTAATGCTTTGTTTGTCTTTCTTAACTCTTTTCGTAGGAGATGAAACAAAAGGGGCTAAAAGATGGATAAACTTTCTTGGCTTTTCTATTCAACCTTCTGAATTCTTAAAACCTACTTTCGCCGTATTATCTGCTTGGCTTATCGCTTCTGGAAAAAAAGCAGAAACAAAAAATGGTATTATTGCTTCTCTTATAATAATGATTGTTATTGCCCTCATCCTATTAAAACAGCCAGATATTGGAATGACTTTTACTGTCGCTGTGATCTGGAGCGTACAATTCTTTATGGCAGGCGTAAGTTGGATTCTTGTCGCTGCTCTTATGGCTATCGGTATAGCATTGGCTATTTTATTCTACTTCACTATACCTCATTTCCAAACTCGAATAGATTCTTTTATATCACCTGAAGCGGGAGATTCTTATCAGATAAATAAAGCTCTAGAAGCTTTTAGATCTGGCGGACTATTTGGTAAAGGCCCCGGTGAAGGTGAAGTCAAAAGTATTATACCTGATGCTCATACTGATTTTATTATGGCCGTAGCTGGAGAAGAGTTCGGTTTCTTCTTGTGTATGCTAATCGTTACTTTGTTCGCTTTCATTATCTTCCGTGGTTTCAGTCTCGCTTTAAAAGAAAATAGCTTCTTTGCTTTGTTAGCTATAGCTGCTCTATTAGTTCAATTCGGTCTCCAAGCTATAATAAATATTTCTTCAACTCTAGATATGATGCCAACCAAAGGTATGACCTTACCTTTTATTTCTCATGGCGGTTCTTCTCTTGTTTCTATCGCATTAGGTATCGGTATGGTCCTTGCTTTGACTAGAAAAAATAGTGGTAATGGTGAAATAGAATGAATAAAAATAAAAAACAACAAACCAAAAATATTGTCCTTTGTGCTGGAGGAAGTGGAGGTCATATTTTCCCCGCTGAAGCTTTAGCTACAGAATTACAAAAAAAAGGTTTTAATAGCTTCTTCTTAACCGATAAAAGAGGACAAACTTTTAAAGATAAAAATTTCTCCATCTATCAAATAAGTGGAGAAGCTGTAACTGGAAAAACCTTCTTTAAAAAACTAATTGCTTTAACAAAAATTGCTCTTGGTGTACTTCAATCTTATTACTTATTTAGAAAATTAAAGCCTCTAGTTGTGATAGGCTTTGGAGGCTTTGCTTCAATACCTGGAGCTACTGCTGCTAT
>CALXRE010000111.1 GCA_944390645.1 uncultured Alphaproteobacteria bacterium
TATCAACATTTGACATTCGGGTTGCTCACAATATAAGTCAAAATATGAACTACATGTTTCGTGAGACATACACGAATTACCTAAAGTACTAGTGCACTTATAGTAATTCTGTCTATTATACCAATGCCGAATATCTTCACCACTAACTAATTCAAGTTCATATCCTTTATTTGCCCATAAAGCTTTAAGTGAATAAACAAACTTTTCATAATCAGCGTTACTATACTTTCCAGGACTAATAACTTTTTGTATAATCTTACCTGGCTTTCCAGATTGACGATTCTTTTTAGCCCATTTACCAGAGTCTGTATATACAGGCTCACATCCTTTAGGAAGAAAAGATACTTCAAATGTATCAGATTTTAAAGTTAATTGACGCGCATAATCTGTTACATTTCCTTTAATAAAATCTAAAACAATTTCTTGAAGCTTTGATCCTCGCGCATCTGTACCAAATTCATGATACATTTTAATGTTATAATCCATTTGAAGTAAATGCGCTGCAATCTTATCGTTATTGTTATCAACCAGTCATTGCAGTTTAGATGCAAAGCTTTCAGAAAGTAGCTGCAGAGTAATAAATTTTGTTTCCATCTAAAATAATTTTAAAGATTCTTTTCTTAACTCATATAATATATGTCTAACTAATTCTGTATCTACAGAATCTGGTAGATCGCTTGTTTTGAAACTCTCTTTTAATTTTTCAATTTTTTGCTTTGAAGTTTCAATTAAACTTTCTAATGATACTTTTCCTTGACGAATAGAAAGATAATATTCAGGATTTTCTACTCGAACGTTAATTGTATGTTTTTCAATAATATCCTGTGCAGTTTGTAATAATCTAACACAGTGCATCATGTTTTTGCCATCAATTTTTTGTCCATGACCCTGAACATCAATATATCTTCTTTCGTTTCTTTCTCTTAGCCAAGTTTGATAGGAATTATAATCTTTACAATGTTCTCCCCATCCACTTCGATTGAAATATAGAATACATTGACACATCGGCATTTGCCATTCTGGAATTTCTGATAACAACAAATTTACATCATCACAAACTCCTTTATATCCAAAATCTTTCCAATCTTTATATCTAGGGTTTGTAAGATCAATATCTTTAGAAATATCTTTAATGTGATCATACCATAATGCGTAAATATTTTCGGAATCATTAACTTTTGATAATCCACAACAATCTTCATGCATTCCCTTTCTTTTTAACCATTCTGTCAAAGGATATGTTTTACATCCGTCTATAACTTTAAGAAAATCAATTGGACGTTTTCTTTGTACCCTATCAGCTTCCCAGTTCATTTTCTTATTTAAACCTTTTGCCTTTTCAATTTGCTGATAAGCATATCCTGCAAAACTATTATAGCATTGTTTAGTTAGAAAAGCATTTCTATGTTTTAATATAATATCCCACAAAGGATGTTTTTCTAATATACAATCTTCAGGTATAAAAAGTAATTCCAGCATTGTAGGATTACCTGTAGACAATAATTGTAAAAATCTTCGAACTTCGTATAAGCAATTATCTTTATCTACATTTATTTGTTCTTTATAATCGATCCCTAAAATTTCCATGGGATCTTGTAGATAAACTCCTTTCGTATCAACGTCAGAGTCAGGCATATTTGTTCCGTATGCCTGACTTCCAACAATTGTTTTTAATAAAATGATATTATTCATTTGCTAAAAATTTACAAAATGCAGCAGCAAGTTGTCCAGATAGCGTTCCTAGATCTGTATCTTGAGTCACAAAAAAAAAAAAAAATAGTTTAAAACTTAAATCTCCTTTATCATTAAGTTCACATGCAATAATTATCTCTTGATCAGAGTTTTCTTCTCTAAATATTACATTACACGCTTTCATATGTTTCTAAATAAAAAAGAGTAGATAAAATCTACTCTTTTAGTTTAATTAATTTGTAAAAATAGTCTAACGGAATAATAGCAACTGCTCCAGGAGAATTGGCTCCTTTAGTACCACTCTTTTTTCATAAAATGCCAAAAGGTTTACTTTTATCAGTACATTCTTCTGAAATTTTAAAGAAATTAGGAGTAGTTGCAGTATATTTAGTTTGTAAATTAATTGAAAGTTTGTTATCTAAATCAATAATATCTATTTTATTATCGTCTGTTCTTTTAGATTCCGATCTAGCAGTTACTACATTATAACCTAATTCTTTTAAATCACGCACAACTTTTCGTTCAAAATCGTTTCCTTTTCGTTTATTTTGTTGCCCTATATGACTTTTTTGATCTAGTCATCTAAAAGAATATCCATTTTTTGCTTTTGATCTTCGAGAACAATGCGTAGTTATAGAACCTGGTTTATATCCAGTTACAGCACTTGCTTCTAAAATAGAATTAAATTGTTCAGTATGCCCATCAGGAAAAGTAACTATAACCGAAGTGGTTCCTCCATTGGATGCATTTCCTTTAGAATCAGTTCACCTAAGATTTTCTATACAGTTATTGCTTCTATCTCTATCTATATGATCTACAATAATGTTATTAGTAGGATTAGGGAGAAACGTAGAAGCAACTAATCTGTGAACTCTTACTGTTTTTATTCTTCCATCTTTAGATAGCCCTACATTTAGATAGCCAGAATCATCTTGAGTAGGAGATAATAAAGTTTCAGGAATTGCTATATATATATCTGATTTAGCAGGTTTCACATCTCTAGCAATACTTTTAACTCGTCCCTTAGAACTAATCATATAAATAGGATATTCTTTAAGAGGTTTTCATATTTCTCCATCTAAATCTTTTATTAGATTATATTTAGGATTACCAACAGCTGTAATCCATTCTAAGTTATCTGCTCTGTTATTAGACAGATCGCCATCTATATGAGAAACTACTAAAAAGTTATTAGGATTCTCTACAAAATATTTAGCAACAAATAAATCTAAAGAGCGATTTACATATCTTCCATTACTATTTTTTATACAAAATCTAATTCGTCTATTAGAATCTTCGCTTAATTTACATACTTTTTCACTCTTTAAAAGAACTTTTCCTTTCTTATTCTTAATTTGGCTCTCTTTAATTCGAACATGTCCAAAGTTAGAGATTTCATATCCAGGAAAGTACTCTGGATCAATAATTTCTTTTCATATTTCTGTCATAGTAAATATATTTATATATTATTTATATACACAAATATACACAAAATAATTATTATGACAAAATTATCTTACTTTTTCTTCTGCATCAACTTTATCCTTTGCTTGTTGTATTAAGTCTAGAGTTTTCTTCCTACCATATTTCTTATAAAAATAAGAA
>CALXRE010000112.1 GCA_944390645.1 uncultured Alphaproteobacteria bacterium
AAGCGTTAAGGCAAATACAAGATGCGTTAAAAGAAGACCTTCATATTGCTTCATCAGAAATAATTGCTTTGTCTGGAGGTAAAGACCTCCTTAAAGGTAAAGCCTATGCAGAACAAGTGATTAGGATATTAAATTCGATAGATGATAATCCTAAAGCTAAAAAAGTTATGGCTTGTGTTAAAGAAAATATGCTTCGTTATGAAACTAGAGAATTTTTACAAAATTATTCTGATTTCTCTTCTAACGAAAATTCGCAAAGAAAATTTGGAGAAGCTATGTCTTTATTAACAGGAATTGATAACAAGAACCACTTTGATAAAGATAAAGGTCTCTGGCGTGCTTTAGTCGTGCAAGATGAAGTAAAAAAGTATAATCATGCTAATTTAACTTCAAGAATCGTAATTGAATACATCAACAGTGCTTTAAGAAACTTAGATCTTAGAACTAAGGAAAACCAATTATAGTAAAAATTGAAACCTTAAAATAAGAAGATTAAAAAAATAAAAACTACTAATTAAGCAATTATATTAAAATACTTGCTAAGTAATATATGAGTAAGTTTTTTTACGAAAACTTAGATAGCTTTTGATTTTTTCTTTTCTTCTTTTTTTGGTTCTTGAAGCATATATCCTCTTCCCCAAACGGTAACAATGTAATCTTCTCCTTGAGTAAGCTCTAGAAGTTTTTTTCTGAGTTTACAAATAAAAACATCAATAATTTTTAGCTCAGGTTCATCGATACCTCCGTAAAGATGGTTTAAAAATTGTTCTTTACTTAGAGTCGTTCCTTTACGAAGAGCCATAAGTTCTAATATCGAATATTCTTTACCTGTAAGATGTAATGGTTTTCCTTTTACATTTACCATATGGGCGGCAAGATTAATTTCTAAAGCTCCAATTTGAATTTTTGATTCTGCATGTCCTTTGGAACGGCGAACGATTGCATTTATTCTAGCTACAAGTTCATTACTATCAAATGGTTTGGTTAAATAATCATCTGCTCCGTAACCTAAACCTTTTACTTTTTTATCTGCAGAGGAGTATCCAGATAAGATTAAAACAGGAGTCTTTACTTTGGAATTACGAAGGCTTTGTAAAACTTCATATCCTGTAATGTCTGGAAGCCCGATATCTAGAATAATAATATCATAATCATAAAGCTTACCTATTTCTAAGCCATCTTCTCCATAGTCAGAAGTATCAACAACCATACCTTCTTTTTTTAAAATAAGCTCGATGCTTTGTGAAACAGCTTTGTCATCTTCAATTAATAAAACCCGCATTGTTTTTCTCCTCTCGCCAGACAGGTTAACAAAAAGTTAACGACATAACAATAGAATTAGTATTATATATATGCAAGAACTACTATTAAATGTTATTAAGAATGTAATATAGTATCAAACCAAGAGGATAAAAGTGTCGTATTTACTTGATAATCTAAGGGAAGATATAAAAAACATATCAAATGTTAAAAAATATGCTTCTGTTTCTGCGGTAAGAGGTCTTTTGGTAGAAATAGCGGGATTTAAAACAGACGTATCTGTTGGAGATGTGTGTAATATCGTAAATCGAGAAGGATGTATCATTCCTTGTGAAGCTGTTGGTTTTGCTAATGGAAAGACTTTGGTTATGCCTTTTAAGTCTTTAGATGGTATAGGTCCTGGAGCTAAAGTTGAAATAGTTGGTTCGCATCAAGTTTTATATCCACACGAATCATGGCTTGGAAGAGTAATAAATGCATTTGGTGAACCAATAGATGGAAAAGGACCTTTACTAAAAGGAAAGATACCTTGCCTTATTCATAACCATCCTCCATTAGCTAGTATGAGGCAAAGAGTTAAAGGAAAAGTAGACCTTGGAGTTCGAGCAATAAATACTTTCCTTACTATGTGTAAAGGTCAAAGAATGGGTATTTTTGCTGGTTCTGGGGTTGGTAAATCTTCTTTAATATCAATGATGGCAAAGCATACTAATGCCGATGTTAATATTTTGGGATTGGTAGGAGAAAGAGGAAGAGAAGCTCGTGAATTTATAGAAGATGATTTAGGCGAAGAGGGGATGAAACGAAGTGTTGTTGTCGTTGCTACTTCTGATGAAAGCCCTTTAATGAGAAGGCAATGTGCTTATACCGCAATGACTATCGCTGAATTCTTTCGAGATAAAAACAAAAATGTATTATGTATGATGGATAGTATAACTCGCTTTGCAATGGCTCAACGAGAAATATCATTATCGGTAGGAGAACCTCCTGCGAGTAAAGGATATACTCCTTCGGTTTTCGCTGAATTGCCACGCCTTTTGGAACGAGCTGGACCAGGAGTAGAAGGAAAAGGTTCTATAACAGCTCTATTTACAGTTCTTGTCGAAGGTGATGATCATAATGAGCCTATTGCTGATGCTGTAAGAGGGATTCTTGATGGACATATTGTTTTGGATAGAGCTATCGCTGAAAGAGGTAGATATCCTGCAATAAATATTTTAAGAAGTATATCAAGAACTATGCCGATGTGTAATTCTGATGAGGAAAATTTATTAGTTAATACCGCTAGATCGATCTTTGCTACATATGAAAATATGGCAGAGCTTATTCGTTTAGGGGCTTATAAACGAGGCTCTAATGCTGAAGTTGATACAGCTATGGAGTATTACCCTCTTTTAGAGCATTTTGTGGCTCAGACTAAAAAGGAAAAAGTTACTTTAGAAGAGGGCTATTTGAAACTTAAAGAAATATTGCTACCAATCTTGCCTAAGGATGAAAAATGAGAAAAAAAACTATTCCTTCTTTAATCCGAGTCCATAAATGGGATGTAGATGAAAAACGGCAAGAATTAGCTAAGCTACAGGAACAGCAAGATGCTTTTATAAAGGCAAGAAAAAAACAAGATGAAGAACTTGAACAAGAAAAGAAAATTGCAACTAAAAATCCTCAACAAAGTATAACGTTTGCTCCTTATTTGAAGAGGTATATGGAAAAAAAAGAGCAGTTGGAAAAAATGATTGAAGATCTACAAAAGGAAATTAACCTAGCTAGAGATAATCTAGCAGAAGCATATAGGCAACTTAAAGTCTATGAAGTATTACAGGAACAACATGAAAAAACTGAAAAACTTGAAAATGATAGAAAAGAACAAAAAGATATTGATGAAATAGCTCAAAAGAAGAGACTGGTTACTCAGTAAAAAATAAAGTTTGTTATAATGATCTTTTTAAGAGGTTTTTATTATAGAAAAATCAAATTTAATAATTATTGCACTAGAGAAAGGTAAATAATACTTTGACGATAAATTATATTATTCGGGATATAATAAAATGCTAAAAAATTTCTTGGATGAATTTAAAAAGTTCGCCATGCGAGGAAATGTCATTGATATGGCGGTTGGTATTATTATTGGCGCTGCATTCGGGAAAATTGTCGATTCTTTAGTGAAAGACATTATTATGCCTCCATTAGGAATCATCTTGGGAAAAATTGATTTTGCAAACCTATTTTTTGTATTAAAAGATGGAGTAAATATACCAGGACCTTATGCTTCTTTAGAGGCTGCCCAGAAAGCTGGAGCGATTACTTTAAATATAGGTGTTTTTATAAATGTCATGATAAGCTTTGTTATTGTAGCTTTTGCTGTATTTATTCTTATCAAAGCAGTAAACAAAATAGATAAAAAAATAAAAACAGATGAGCAAAAAACAACTAAAATATGTCCTTATTGTTGTGAGGAAATACCTGTAAAAGCAATAAAATGCCCAAAATGTACAGCAAATATCGAGAAAAAATAAGAAATTTTTATTTAAAAATAAGGAAAAAAAATGCCAATAACTTTTTATAACTCTTTAACGAAAAAACAAGAACCCTTTATTCCGTTAATGCCTAAAAAAGTAAAAATGTATAGTTGTGGTCCAACTATTTATAATTACTCTCATATAGGAAATTTTCGAGCTTTTGTTTTTTATGATTTATTAGTTCGTTATTTACGTTTTAGAGGTTTTGAAGTTACTCATGTTATGAATCTTACCGATGTTGATGATAAAACGATTAAAGGAGCAAAGGATAAAGGTCTAAGTCTTTCAGAATATACGTCTTTTTATGAACAAGAATTTTTGAAAGATATGTCTACTCTTAATATTAAACAACCAAATATAATGCCAAAAGCAACATTAGAAATAGATGCTATGGTAGAACTTATAGTTAAGCTTATTGAAAAAGGTCATGCATATAAAAATAATAAGGGAGATATTTATTTTAAAATTTCTTCTTTTCCTAATTATGGAGAAATGGCCGATATAGATAAAAGATCATTGAAAGAAAATGCAGATAATAGGCTTAATAATGCTGATGAGTATGGAAAAGATAATGTTTTTGATTTTGCCTTATGGAAAGCGTGGGATGAAAACGATGGAGATGTTTATTGGGAAACTAAAATAGGAAAAGGTCGTCCAGGATGGCATATTGAATGTTCAGCAATGTCTGCAAAATATCTTGGACAACCATTTGATATTCATACAGGTGGTATTGATTTAGTATTTCCTCATCATACAAATGAAATAGCTCAGTCTGAATGTGCGTGTGGAGTAAAATTTTGTAATTATTGGATGCATAATGGGCATTTGTTCGTTAATGGTAAAAAAATGTCCAAATCATTAGGTAATTTTTATACTTTGCGAGATTTGTTAGATAAAGGATATACTCCAGAAGCGATTAGATACGAGTTAATAAAAGGGCATTACCGTCAAGAACTTGATTTTAAAGAAAGTAATTTGGAAGCAAATGGAAAAATTATAAAAAAGTTTAAAGATTTTATGGCTCGTTTAAACGATATAAAAATAGAAGAAGGTTCAGAGAATATTGATAATTTGCTATTGAAAGCCGAAGATGCATTTATTAAAGCGATGGATGACGATCTGAACTCTCCAAGTGCTTTGGCGGTTATTTTCGAATTTATGAATGAAATTAATAAACGTATTTATAAAATATCTACTAAAGATGCTATGAAAATTAAGGAGTTGTTTTCTTCTTTTATGGAGGTTTTTGGATTTGTAATTATTTCTAAAGAATCTGTTTTAAGTCCTAAGGAAGCAGAATTGTTTGAGAAGAGAAATATAGCTAGAGCTGAAAAAAATTACATTCTTGCTGATGAACTTAAGGAAAAGCTAAAGAACTTAGGAATCCAAGTAAAAGATACACCAGAAGGGAGTAAATGGAGTAGAGAATAATATTGGTGGAGCTGAAGAGGATCGAACTCTCGACCTACGCATTGCGAACGCGTCGCTCTCCCAACTGAGCTACAGCCCCACATATCTCAGAGAAGAGGCATAATGGATATTATTGCTTTGATTGTCAAGTAAACTGAATGGAAAAAGAGATAAAAGAAATAATAATTAATAGTTTTTTTAAATTTATCTTGACGAAACATAAGAATCTATATAATAACCATTTCCTATTTGAGGCTAAAAAGATTCGTTTTACGGTTTTTAATGCCGTTTTTGTTGAAAGGATATAAAAATGTCTAGGCGTTGCGAAATAACTGGTAAAGGTGTAATGACCGGTAACAACGTTAGTCACGCAAATAACCATACAAAACGTCGCTTTCTTCCTAATTTACAAGAAGTCTCGCTTTTGAGTGAAATATTAGGTGAAAGTGTTAAAATGCGAGTATCGGTTAGAGGTTTGCGTACGATAGAGCATAACGGAGGTTTGGACGCTTTCCTTCTTTCTACTCCGAATAGCAAGCTTACTAAAGAAGCTTTAATTATAAAAAAACGGATAGAGAAGCGGAATCCAAAATCCGAAAACGCTGAATCAGCTAACTAAAGATTTTTTGGGTCGTCGCCAAGCGGTAAGGCAACGGGTTTTGATCCCGTCATT
>CALXRE010000113.1 GCA_944390645.1 uncultured Alphaproteobacteria bacterium
ACAACTATCGCTTCAACTATTATCCCTCCAGATGAAGCTTTTTTATCTCGTATGGGGGGGGGTAGGGCTTCCTTTTATCTTGGTATTCCTTATCATAGCACTTCTCTTCTTACTTGATAAATAATAATTTAATTTATCCTCTTTCTAATCTTTACGTCAAGAAATTCTATTTAAATCTAAAAAATCTACTCCTTCTTCTTTCATAAAGGAGATTAAAAACCTAAATGCTTCATCTACTATTTTTTCTCCATAATCATGAAAAAGCATTATCTGAACCGACAAATCTTTTAATGATAATATTTCTTCTTCTATTTTTCTTTTTAAATCTTTTACCGTCTCTTGATAAGTTTTTTGATGCCTCAAAACTAAATGCCAGTCGTTACTACAATATGTAATATTGCTATCAAAACTCCCAAATCCTTTATTATACGCTGAAATATTTACTCCTGGAATCCCTTTATAACCTAAAACTTTTAGTTCGTTTTGTAATACTTCCTTCTTTGATATTTGTTCTATATCTGGAAATTTACTCTCTCCTACAACATCTTTCATAACCTTTTCTAACCATCTTATCTCTTCTATACTTAAACCTTCCTTTGAAGATGGAAAACTCCCACAACCATTATCTAAATAAGGAAAACGAAATACTTTCTTTCTCCTTTTTACTCCTGCTCCTAAATATAACTCTTCTAAAATCTCGTCATTGCGACGAATAGAATCTAAACATTCCTCTAAACTTAAAAGACTATGCCTCTTATGTATGTATGAATGAGATCCTATAATAAATCCTCTTTGTATTGCTTCTATTAACTCATCTCTCCTACCTTCTATTAAATCACCTCGACAAAAAAATACCGCAGGAACTCTTATCGATGATAAAAAATTTACCTTACCTAAAAAATCACTCGAAGGAGAATCGTCTATTGTTAAATATGCCTTGACCATTTCTAATCCTTATTTAAATATTACTCCGTTATTATATAAAAGCTTTATAAAAAGAAAAAAGATTTAAAGGCAAAAAAAATTGAATGTTTTCCTAAAAATTATCGGATGGAGTTATATAATCTCTATACTTTTAGCTTATATCATTGACGCTGGATATATTTATCTTAATCCATTGGAAAATATTAGCCCTTGGAAAAGCTTGACTTACTTATATTCTCCTGTTCGTTTGTTGGAGGGCTTTTGCTTCCTCATCCCTGGTATCCTATTACTCGCTATCCGAGACTTGAAAATCAAACTTCAAGAAAAAAAACTCCAAGACTCTTTAGATGAATTAAAAGATAATCAAATAACAGATGAACAAATGTATGAAAATTATTGTAAAAATGGGCAATTTCGCCCTTGTTGTAAAGGAAAATAAAAATGACTGATCTATTTATATCCGATGAAGGACTCAAAAAACTTGAACAATCTATGAATCTTTCTCTTGATGCTAAAAAAATCCAAGAAGAACTCGTTATCGGTAACAATTTGTTCAAAGAAAATTTAGGGCTTTACTTCTCTGATAAACCTGAACCATCTCCCGAAGCTATAAAAAAATTATCTGAATTCCAAAAAAAATTACGCGTAAATAGCCAAGAAGCCTCAGAACATCAAGAACCTAAAGTAGCTATCGTAGGATGTAGCGATTCTCGCGTAACTCCTCATATTATATTCTCTCGCCTGGCATTAAACGATACTTTCTCTGTTTTAAATGCTGGAAATATTCTATCTCCTGTAGCTCTTGAAAGCTTAAATGTTCCTGCTAGTCATAATACTACTTTGATCCTCTTCCTTGGACATACTAATTGTGGCGCAATGAACGCTTGTGCAAAAGAACGTACAAGCCTACAAAAAAATCAAAATATGGCAATAATCATAGATACTATTGGAAAATCTGCTCCAAAAGAAATCAAAAATGCCGATGAATTAGCTGTCTATAACGTAGCTATGGACTTATATAATTTCGTAAACTCTAATAATGATGGAATAAAAAAAGCCCTAGAATCTGGAATAACTAAAGTCGCTGGCGCTATATACGATATGAAAACTTTCTCTGTATCTTTCCTTGATTATATTACTGTTGCAAACTTGTTAAACAAAGTAAGAGAATAAATATTGTTGTATTTATACAACATAGAGAATAAATATATCCTAAATGTGCTTTATTTAGCTTTACTTTATATTCTCTTGTTCTTAATCTTTGGGTACTTGATAGAGTTGTTCTCTGTTAATGTAAGTTTTTTAATTTTTTTGGAGCTTAAATATGAATATTAAAACTTTGTTGCTTGCTGGAGCTGCTTGCTCTGTTGCTTTTTCTGCTAGTGCTGCAGACATCCGTCCTTATGTCGGACTTAAAGTAGGTGGTGCTCATGAAAATGCTGAAGTAAAAGAAGCAAGAGACCTTGATGGAACAAAAATCTTTGGTAGTGTAGCTGGTGGTCTTGCTTTCGGCTTGCCTCAGGGTACTGTAAGAACTGAAATCGAATACACTTATCGTGATGAAATCTCTGGCGAAATCGCTACTGGTGTAAAAGCTAGATTCCAGTCTCAATCTTTATTCCTCAATGTTTACTACGACTTACCTGTTAACTGGATCGTTAAACCTTACATCGATGGTGGTATCGGTTACAGCCGTGTAGAAGGTAAAATCGACGGAGATAAGAAGAATAAAGATATCTTCGGATGGAACCTCGGTCTTGGTGTAGCTTATAGCTTTACTAAAAACTTCGCTTTAGACCTCGGATATCGTTATGTTGACCTCGGTCAATATAAACGCGCTGGCGATAAAGCTGACTTGTATAATCACGAATTCTATGCAGGTCTTCGTTACACCTTCTAATCTAAGATATCTTCTTAATAAAAGGTCAAAAAGCCGGAATTCTTATTCCGGCTTTTTTTATCTTCCTATATTTCTATACTATATATAGAAAAAGTTTATCTTTTCTACTGTACAAATAACAATATTTAGAATATTTATATAACTTAGTAATCTGAATTTTTATTGATTGGAAAACAATGGTAACTGGATTCCTGGAAGTTATTACTGGTCCTGTATTCTCTGGAAAAACGTCTACGCTTATCAATAGAATCCAACGAACTCCTGGAAAATTTCTAGTCCTTAAGCCTTTCGATGAACTAAATAATGAACCTATTTCTCAAATAGTCTCTCATTCTGAAGAATCTTTCCCTGCTCTGGCTATATTAAATGATGCTTATCTATCTGAAATCGCAAACTATGAATGGATATTTATCGATAATATCCACTCCTTTAACAAGAATAATTTTCAAGGAAATATCTTAAAGAATATTACTTCCATGCTCGGGAAAGGAGCCGTAGTAACTTGTACTAGCTTAAATTACGACTATTTCGGAAAACCTTTCCCAATTACTGATGCTATATTAAAAATGGCTGATGCTATAACTATGCTAACTGCTAAATGCTCTATATGCGGAACCGATGCTAATTTCTCTCAAAAAATACAACAAAATATCTGCCCTAGATGCTCTTTACATTATAAACCTTAATCTTAATACTTTGGATTTATAATGTTATAATTTATATCCGCTAATCCTACTAATAATGCGAATCCTTCTTTATTAACTTTTAAAACCCCATAGCGAGCATTGCTATAATTATCTCGATTATCTTTGTCATTATAACGATACCTATATGAAGCAAAATATACTCTCGGCTTAGAGGGATATAGCCCAAAAGAACGGTATATTTGATAATCTAAAATATGTTCTCCATACTTTAATTCATCTCCTGAATGATAAACCTTAACAAAAGAGGCTATCCCAAAACTATTTACATAAACTATAATTTTACCTTGCTCTTTCTCTAATTGCTTTTGGGGTATTAGATTTTGATATTGTAAATAAACATATTCTGTTCCGATAATCTTACTCATTCTACCTTTCGATAACGGAACTAAAATTGTATCTCCATTCTCTATAACATATTGGCGATGAAAAATTAAAACTATAGAAACAATAAAAATTACAAATAGTGCTCCAAAATATATCTGCTTATCCTTCCTCATCGGACTGCCTCTCTTTCCTCTGAAGCCATATAACCATAAGCATTAAAATGAATGACGATAAAAAAAGTAGCAATGATTTCTCTGAAAGACTTAAATCTAAGCTAATATAAAAAATAACGGTAAATAAAATATTGGCAATAACTCCTGCACTCAAAACTAGTCTACTACCAAGAAAATATGAAATAAATATAATAAAAAATGATGCAGATATACCTGATGACGTAAATAAACTAAAAATAAAAACTGGAATAAACGATATAATTGCAAAACGCTTCCCAACTAAAGATAATGCTGACCATAGTAAATATAATAAAAAGATGTAAAAAGACATATAAATTATTCTTGTCGAAATAGATGATGTAGAAAAACTAAATCCTTCTCCACTTATATTGCTATATAAAGAAACTATTAAGGGACAAATTATAAATACCATCGAGATTGGTCGCATATCTAGATTACGTAACGGATAAAAAAGAAAAAGCGTTGCAAAAGGAAGTAAAAACAATGTAGTTAAAGGCTCTGTATACCCTGGACATATATCGTAAAGAGTAAAAACTAAAATACCACAAAATATCATAGCAGAACCTATCTGATGCAGCGCATCAGGAAAAAGTCTTAATAAAAGAACTAAAAGTAATAATGCTACAATTACTCCTCCAATTAAGGAATATCCTTCTCCTGCTATCCCCATAACTATTAGAAACTCTCCCCCTAACGCAGAAGATAGAGCTAATTGTCGCCAAAAAATCTCTTTTAAATGAACAAAAATAAAATACGATATAACTATTAATAACCCGCCTATACCAGATGTTAATGCTACGGTAAAACGACCTTCTTCCTCTGATGGAAAGTGATTTGAAATAAAACTTAAAAGACCTGTCCCTAAGGTTAATGCTCCTAAAAATGTACCTATAGCTAAAAAAATTAATGAAGACCACGATATCGTCTGATACCTACAGGAAAAAGCTTCTAATTTTTCTCCACTCTCTCCTTTATATACGGTTATCTTTAATAAAGACAATAAACTTCTTACTGTAATACCTGAAAACATATTTAACTCTTCGTCATATTCTTAAGCTTTAAAACTAAACTAGAAGAAAAACCAAAAATTACTAAAACAAATATAAATAAAATATACCAATACGGCATAGATGTAATATATTGATAAAACCAAAAAACTAAAAATAATGTACAAACTGAAGAAATTAAACAAATCAAGGCCGATAAATTAGGAAAAACTCTAAAATATACTACCGATGCTAAGGTTAAAAGTAAGAAGAAAATAAGTCCACAATCTAATACACTACTGCCTTTTATTCCTAATATATAACCTATAAGTGGAAATATTCCAAAACAAAGACTAATAATTAGTGGTAATAAACGACTTATTTCCTTGTCTAACCATCCTTGTTTAAAAAAACAAACTAAAATCTCTCTTACCGCTAAAATTATCCCATTAACTACAGCTAACAAACTAAAAAATTCTGGCCACGCTATGTAGGAACAAGGAAATGCTACTTGATATCCCCAAAGAAATATTACTAAATTAAATAAAAATAACCAAAAAGTATAAAGAAGCATACTACGACTGATAACAGTCCATGGTAATATCAATATAGACCATAATGCAAAACTACTCCACGAATAATCTGTCGTTTGATAATAACGATCAATCAAAATTAGTAAGGGTCCTACTAAAAAACTAGAAATAAATAAATAAATTCTCCCTCTTCTAGTTTCTAATCCTTGAAACCATGCAAGAACGGAAAATAATAAAATTAATGATAACGTTGAGCTAATTTTTACGCTAAACGGTATCTCTGACCACTTAGCATACAAAAAAAGGATAAATCCTGATATCGCATATAACAACGACGCTAATAATAAAAATTGTAAACCATACCTTGTAAGCAAAGAATTATCTCTACATAAAACTAATGCTCTAATAAATTTCTGTGAAGGAAGAACTCCTGCCCAAACCAAACGACGAATCAAGGAAGGTGTAGCTTGGCAATCTAATAAACTTTCTAATTTATTTTTTTCTCGCATATCCTTTCTTTTTCCCTCTTTTAAACTTACTATACTCTTCCCTAATAATGATTACTCTAGAAACTACTATCATATGGTGTTAAATATACTCTATTATGTATAAGTTACCTAATATTTTATTTTTCTTTTTTATTATTATATATCCTTATTATTTAAAGGCTGATCCTTCTTTGCTTGATCTTCCTGATGATTATATCAATTTACCTGAAAATGAAAAATGGAAAGCTAAACCTATTGCTTTTTATAAAGATCATTTAAATACTCCTATAATCGCTTTCTTAATAGATAAAGATGATGACTTGCAGCTTAATTTCATTAGTTATCTAAAAAGAGTTAATAATGAAAATTGGAATGGATGCTCTCCTTTTATCATAAATGCAATGAGCAAAAAATATGATGTCTTCCTAGATAATGAAGTTATTCTAAATCTTATGGCTTCTGTACAAAACTACTCTGATGCTTTCTGTCCAAACGGAACTAAAATATTATTCTTTGCTTCGCCTAAGCCTTTTGGAATGCCTGGGGTCGATCTTCCTGTAATATCAAAAACTGATGAAAATATCTTTTTTGCTGCAAAATTAGAAAAAAATCAAAATGGTAACTGGTCCTTCTCTCCTGAAAATGTAATTAATAGAGTACAAAATGTTATCGAAGATCAAAAAAATAATCTCGTTATTCTAAATAATTTATATCAAAAACTTCAGTCAGCATCTCCTTCTCAAAAAGCTGCTTTCTTCTTCGATGAAAATGACCTCGATAACCCTTTCTTAATGCTAAAAGCAGCTCAAATAACTAATTCTCCTGTAAAAACTGTTTTTATTGCTCATGTAAAACATCTTGAAAACTCTAATGGATGGATAGATATACCTTTCCCTATCTCTTTTAATGACTTATCTAAAAATATTAAACAAAAAGGATGGTATATTATAAAAGGAGAAATTTCTCCTCTAAACGCTAAAGAAAAAATAAAAGCTGGAATTAAAAAGAAATCTCCTGCGGCCTTCCTTAAAATCGAAAACTCTTTTAAATGCGAAAATCAATCTTGCGAAGAAACTAATGATTTAATCTCTTTAATCCAAACAAAATTTAAAATATATGATTGGAAACCATATCAATGAAAAAAATATCTTTTAAAATATGGGCTTTTTTCCTCCTCTTTTGCTTGATAGTTATAACTAGCTTAATAACTATTCACTTCTATCAAAAATATACTTATAAAAAAACAAACGATATTCTCTCTTCTCTAGGTATAAAAAATGCTATCGATAAATTACCTTTAGGTTCTGATGTATCTATAACTGCTACAAACAAAAAAAATCAAATATACATACAAATACATAATCTAAAAATAAATCTTACTGCACCTGTCTTGAACGAAGAAATTATAACAATCTTTAAAAACTATACTCCTTATACTGATTTGTTCTTCTTCCCTAAAGAAAGTTTATTAATCGCAAATGCTGAAATATTAAATTTCTTAATTAAAATAAATATTACCTATAACCAAAAAGATAAAAATGCTACTATTAATATCAATATTTATGAACCTTTTATCGGTAATATTGAGATAAAAACAAAAGTTGAAAATATCGATGATGATTATTTGAAATATTTAAAAAATATGCTTGAAAGTCTTAATTTTAATACTATCTACAAAACTATTACTCTAAGCTCTATCTCTTTTTCTTATACTCCAAACCTTTTTATTAAAAATTATCAAAAAGCTATGGATTTTAACCAAAGTTCTAAATCTCAAAATTATCAACAATTCTTTGAATGGTACCAAAATGCTCAAGAAAAACTAAATGTTAATAATGATATTATTAAAAATAATCTTCAAGAAGCATCTATATTTTTGAAAAAACCAGAAAAAATAGCTGGAAAAATCTTATTCAACCCTCCTGCTCCCTTAGACGCTATACCTGCATTACTTCCTGCAATATCCATAAATACTTCTAATAAGTAGTGCTACTTAATTGCCTAAATATATGATCTTTATATATGGCTCTGGAGAAGCATTAGAATTATATACCTGCGAACAAGCATAGCCTTCTTCTGTATTACAATAACCAGATCCTCCATAAGCATCGCTACCAGCTCTTCCTCCTGCTGCACCACTGGTAACTGAAGCACAGTCCGCAACAAAACCTTGTCCATTACCGTCTGCTCCACAGCCTCCTTGATATCCGCCTCCGCCACTTAAATAGGCCCCGCCTCCACCCGCTACCGCAACAAGCTTATCAGATATCGTCAAACTCATAGCACTACCTGGCTTCGATGGTTTCTTCGTATAACCAGGTTTCGTAGAAAAAGATATCTTTGTATCCTTACTTAATGACTTATTACTTATTGTTAAAACTCCTCCATTACCTTTTACATCAGCATAATCTTTACCTGCTCCTCCTGCTATCTCTATCGTATATCTACCTGTACAAGAAATTGTTAACTTCCCACTCTTATTGCTAGCAAAAAGTACCTCATTCGTTACATATGGGCAGCTCGTATTCAATATCGAATAGTTAATATAATTTGCACATCTCGTAACTGGTATCGGGAAGCTCCCTGAACCCTTAACCATACTCATTAATACAAATTTATCTTGTAAATCACCTTTCCTACATGAAAATGCTGATGGAAGATAATCATACATTATCGCATTTGCTCCTAATACTCCTTCCTTTATTATCCCTCTCTTAGAACCAACTGGATTCTTATTCGCATCTGCTGCTGGGTTTGTTTCCTTTATAACCCCATAACTAGCTCCTGATATAACTCCTTGATATTTACCTATCTTCTCAGCTAAAAGAGATGCCTCTCCTGAACCATACCATCGATTTGCCGTGTCTAAAACTGGGTAGGTAAAAACATAAACAAAATCTGCATCCTTACATAAAGTCCTAGGATTTGAAACTCCATCCTGATCTGTCGAAGATAAACAATAAACTGTACTCTCAAAACTACCTAAAACATCATTCTGATACCCAGATGGTAAAAAATCAGATATATCTGTAATATCATCACTCGTAACCGACCATGTATCCGAAACCTGCGAATATTTAGTATTATCCTTTAAATGTGCCTTTACTACTTTTACCATAGCATTGTGTTGCATCGCCATACGAAAAGCTGCTGCATCAATCGTAGTATCTTCTATCTCTTTCATGCCTATTTCTACCCCAGGTCTCGGGTACAAGGTAAACATCGCTAAAGCTACAAAAAAAGGAATAGCAATAAACCAATAAAACATTATCTGATCCTTTGCTTAATGCATATACTAAATACTATCATTATTATACCAAACTTGTTGACAAAGTAAAATATCTGCCTCTGGCATAGAAAAATCCTTAAAACGCTCTGGAAAGGACCATACTATCTCTTGTTGCTCCGTCGGTATTATCTTTCCTTCCCATTCTTTGCAAAAATATAAAAGCATTAATATATCTTTCGTACAAACAAAACTAGCTGCTCTTAGTTTAGATGCTGATAAACTTAAAGAAAGCTCTTCCTTTATCTCTCTAACTAAAGCTTCTGTAGGATGCTCTCCTTCTTCAACTTTACCTCCTGGAAACTCCCATTTGCCAGCAAGTTGCTTACCTTCTGGTCGTTGGCAAAGTAATACCCTACCTTCTTTGTCAAATAAAGCTAAAGATACTACAAACAAAGGGCGGCTGCTCGCCGCCCCTGTTCCTTTTTTACTTTGTACTAACGCCATTACTCTACCGTAATAACTTCTTCGTCAACAACAACTTCTCCATCTTCAAGAGCATCGCCTTCTGAAGAACTCGTATCTTCGTTACCTTCTTTTACTTCCTCAGATGAAGGAGCTTCTTCTACTTTCTTCTCTTCTGCAGTATCTATAGTAACTAACTTGTTCTTATATGCTTCGGGCTTAACCATTACTTGAGCACTCTCTCTTGCTTCCCTGATAATCGCAGGTAAAAGCTCTTCCGCCGCCATCATCCTTAACATATCTTCAACTTGATCCATCGGAATAGGCTGAGATAAACGCTTGTCCGTTACTTTTACTACATGATAACCAAACATCGTCTTGATAGGCGCTTGAGATATAGTCCCTACTTCCATCGAAAATGCTGCATTCGCAAACTCTGGAACCATGGCTGACTTCTTAAAGTATCCTAAGTCTCCTCCTTTGCTACCATTAGAATCTTTACTCTTCTCTTTGGCTAAAGTCGCAAAATCTGCTCCATTGTCTATCTGCTCAATAATCGCTTTAGCCTCTTGCTCCGTCTCAACTAATATATGACTTGCTCTAACTTCTTCCTCTGGCGGATTCTGTTTCAAATATTCGTCATATAACTCCTTCAATTTCTCTTCCGTCGTAGCTTTAGCTAATGCATATTTAATGTACTCTGTACGCAAAACTTGATCTGCTGCTCGCTTTACCCCTTCTTTGTAAGCTTCTAAATCCTTTATCCCTGCCTTCTCCGCAGCAACATTAATAGCTTTCGTCTCTATTAAATGATTTAATAAATCCTTGTATACCATCTCAAATGGCATCGCCTTTAACTGAGGATTGGAGTCGTGAAAGCTTACTACATCAGATAACCATATGTTATCACCTGAAACAACGGCAACAACAACATCATCTGCTGCTCGTTCTTTCGTGCAGCTGAAATTCTTATCATAAACAACATAACCAAGAGCAGCGATTAAAAATAATACAACTACAGATGTTATGATCTTTTTACTGTTGCAACACATATTCTTTAGTCCTTTATAAAAATTATTAAACGATTTTAAAGACAACCTTAAAGGCTTAATCCTTTCAATTTAGCCTATTGCTGAGTCTATATAATAGTTATTTGTGATTTTATGGCAAATAAAAAGATAGTACCATTGACATATTTACGATAGAACACTATCTCTTGTTAAATATTTTTTATATTAATACGAGGTCTATGATGTTTTCTTCTTTGGCAAAAAAAATTTTTGGTTCCGCTAATGATCGTTATATAAAATCACTTCAAAAAATCGTTTGCGAAATCAATGCAAAAGAAGCCGAAGTCGCTACTTTATCAGATGAAGACTTAAAAGCTCGAACTCCTTGGCTAAAAAAACGCTTAAAAAAAGGGGAAACCTTAGATGATATCCTTGTCGATGCTTTTGCTACTGTCAGAGAAACCGCAAAAAGAGTCCTTGGTCTTCGACCTTTCGATGTTCAAATTATCGGCGGAATCGTCCTAAAAAAAGGAAAAATTGCTGAAATGAAAACTGGAGAGGGAAAAACTCTCGTC
>CALXRE010000114.1 GCA_944390645.1 uncultured Alphaproteobacteria bacterium
TTAACATATTGACCTCTGGAGCGGATGCATTGACATTAGCGGATATGAACGAAGAGGCAGCGAATATGCTAGCATTGCAGACACGTCAAGCATTAGGAACGAATGCGTTATCGATGGCGTCTCAAGCTGAGCAAAGCGTATTGCAGTTATTCTAGAAACTGTAAGAAGGAGAACAAAAACGGCGTTCATATGGACGCCGTTTTTTATTAGTCGTTTTATAATTATTTAACTTTTTGAAGAAGGGGGAGTTTTTTTCCTTTTTATTGTTTTATTTTTAGCTTTCGTTTTAGTTTTTACTTTATCTTTATGAATATCATTATCATTTTCTGGTTTTTTATTAATTATTTCCTGGTACATTTGTTTTTGTTGAGAAAGACCTTGCTTAGCGGAATTATATATTCCAGAAGTAATTTCTCTCAAAGAAGGCTCTTTTTCTCCGAAATGTTTTAATTGATACATATTATATATAACAAATAAGAAAGCTAATCCCAAGAAGAACAGTCCATAAGAAGGCGTTGTAGCCAAGGGAGCAAGTAGGAATAAAGGTATATTTTTACGGAAGATAAAAGGAACCAATTTTTCCTGTTGATTTTTTGTTTCTTCTATTTGAATAGCGAAAGGCTTACTTGTAGATTTCAAGATAGTATTTTTCATAAGATTATAGGCTATTTCGACTAAATAATATAAAGGTAGAATAAGAGCCGCGGCCCAGAATCCAGCAGCGGCTAATTTAATTAGACACCATCCACATAAGAAAGCCAAAGGTATTACAGCAGCATTATTCAATAATATTTTTGCAGGATATTTATTCCAAGCTCTAAAACCTAGGACAGAGCAAGCCAAAGTTACAGCCAACAAAGCCACCCCTTGAGGTACAGAGTTGTTAAAAAAAGCTACGAAGAAAGTTCCGAAAGAAATAAGTCCAACCGTAGAGATTGTCAGACCAGGCACTTTATTCATAACGACGAAAGATTTAGCCAACCACAACCAAAATAAAGCAGCAATTACTAATGCAAAGATTACTGGGATTTTAAGGTATGAGAAATCCGTACTATTTATAAAAAAGAAAGATCCGCATATTGCACATAAGAAGGCAATAAATTTTATTGTTTTAGCTTTTTTTGTATCAGCCAAAAGATAATTTAATATCATTAAAAACCAAGCGGAGAATATTACGAAGAAGAATTCATATATAGAAAGATTTTTTTGTGTTTCGGAGCTATCGAAGACAAAGAAAGTCAAAATAGCGAAGATAAAATAAGCGGAAAGAATAATAGCACCAGAACAATTTAGGATAGGTAGATTACGTTTTCTTTGATAAACAATATATCCGGCAGTAAACAGATTAACTGTAACAAAAGCTCCCAACCATATAAAGACGAGATAATTCCAATTTAAAGATAGGATGGGTAGCATTTTATTTCTCCTTTTTTTAAAAAACAGTTTATGCTGTAAAAATATGAAGCAAGAAAAGGAATAAAGCAAATGATAAGAATAATTATTATTTATATTTTACCTTTATTAGCTCCGACGGTTATTTATTTTATTTGGAGAAAAAAGACGAAACGTCAAGATATACCTTGGATAATTTTACTTATTTTAGGATTATTTTTATTAGGATTAAGTGCCGGAGCATATACATTATTAGAACGTTCTCCAGCAGGAAGTGTATATACTGCACCGAAATTTATCAATGGAGAAATAGTTCCTGCAGTTTTGGATACTAACGAATGAAAGTAATAGGACAATTAGGTCGTAATGATTGGTTAGAAGATGAAGAGATAAGAGAGATTTTTAATCTTTTAGATAACCAAGCATTATTTGTAGGAGGATGTGTTAGAGATTCTCTTTTAGGTAAGTCTGTAAAAGATATTGATATTGCGACCAAAATAACACCCGAAGAAGTTTCTAATCGTCTTAGAGCTTCTGGGATAAAAGTAATACCAGCAGGAATATCTTTTGGTATGGTTATAGCCCTAACTCGGAACACAAATCGAGCAATAGAAATAACCACGCTTAGAAAAGATATACACACCGATGGAAGGCACGCAAAAGTAGCCTTTGGGACAGATTGGCAAGAAGATGCCTTAAGGAGGGATTTTACGATAAATGCTTTTTATGCCGACAAAGAAGGCTTTGTTTATGATCCTTTAGATAACTATGAAGATTTATTTTCAGGAAGGATTCGTTTTATAGGAGATCCAGAAAAAAGAATAAAAGAAGATGCCTTAAGGATTTTAAGATTTTTCCGTTTTTACGCATATTATGGTTCAGAAGAGATAGAAAGGAAAAGCATTCAAGCTATAAAGAACAATCTTTTTTTACTTAAGAAATTATCTAGGGAACGAATAAAGGAAGAATTTTTTAAAATTATAGCCGCTTCACGAGCAGCAGATGTTTTAAAGATAATGGAACAAACAGGCGTTTTAGATTTTATTTCTGAAGATATTCATGATATATCAGCACTTTCTCAACTTATCTGGTTAGAAACACGAGGCATCGTTTTACCTGGTTTAACAGTAGATATAACCAGAAGATTAGCAACGATTTTAACCTTAACTTCTGAGAACATTCTTTATCAAAAGAAGAAGCTTCGTTTAAGTAATGAAGAAGAGAAACGACTTTTAGCGTTAAGTTGTTGTAGAGATATTTTAAAGCTTTTAAAAACATTAGGAATTTTAAAAACCATTTATCTTTATGGGAAAGAGAATGTGTTAGATTCTCTTTTAATCGAGTTTTCAAAACATCGATCATCTAGTAGTTATTTATCTTTTTCAGAAGATAGACTTTTCATAGCTTTTTTAGAGGAAGTAACCAACAGTTCCGTTCCTAGATTTCCAATAAAAGGCTCAGAGTTACAAGAGTTAGGTTTTAAAGGAGCAAGTATAGGCAAAACATTAAAGATTCTAGAAAAAGAGTGGCTAGACCATAATTTTAGTTTAGACAAAAAGCAACTTCTTGAATACGCATTAAAAAAAGTTTAACCTTAAATAAAAAAGGAAGGAACTAGTATAGTGGTTAACAGGGGAAGGAACTTTAATATATATTTAAGTGGTCGCACAGCATTAGAAATGCTAGGGGTTTTAGCCGTAATTGGAGTTATTGGAGCAGGTTTTATGCAATTAGCGAACCTTGCAATGAGGAAGAATTCTTCTGTTCAAGCGATTTTAGAAATACAAGATATATCAGATAAAGTAAGAGCCTTGTACTCATGGAAGAACAATTACCGCAGTCCAGCGGACATGTTAGATTATTTAAAGGGTCAAGAAGTTTTAAAAGTTAAATCAGATGGAACTCCTATACCTCCCACAGGTACATCTATATCAATAACAGGAGAAAGGCTTAATTCTTCAGGTTCCACATGTTCAGATAGTACCGCTAATTGCCAAGAAGTTTTTACGATAAAATTAACCTCCGTACCGAAAGAACATTGTTTAGAGATGTCTATTTACGATTGGGGTTCTTATGTTTTCAAAGTGAATGGAGTTTTAGCTTCTGGCAAAGATGCCTCAGGATATCCTCTTTTACCGATGAGTAAGCCCCAAGCTCTTAGCTCTTGCACAGGAGATGTTCAAGATTTTTCAATATCGTTTTATTAGAAGGTATTAAGATTTATGATAAAAAGGTATTTTAATCAACAAGGTAGAACTGCACTGGAGATGTTTTTTGTTTTAGTTATATTAGGCGTTATAACAAGCAGTGTTTATGGTTTAATAAGTAACGTTTTTGTACGTAGAGCTAATACAGAGACTATTTTACAGATTCAAAATTTAGTTGATGACATCAAGAGCAAGTTTGCCTGGAGAGGTCCTAATAGTACTTCTGGCTATACTGTTTCAGGAGGAGATATAGGTAAATACCTTAGTGATGAGAAAATCATCAAGAACTACAACAATGGTTATATAAATAGTAAATCAGGTTCCAAGATAAGTTTTGCATCAGATAATAACTCTTTCACATTAAAGATAGAAGGCTTATCAGAATCATTATGCACAGTTTTACTAACGACATCTTGGGGTAACGAATTAGTAGATTGGAGTATATCTTCTTCAGACAGTGCTAACTGGCAAAGTAGCTTAAACAAGAAGCTTCCGCAGAAGATGAATGAAGCACAACAATTATGCAATGCGAAAGACAAAAATGTTTGGTTAAAATTTAGGTAGGTTTTTTAATGTTTAGATCTCAATCTGGAGCAACATTATTTGAAGTTCTTGCATACATATCGCTTATTGGAGCGATTAGCGTTGGTATTTTATCCGGTGCATCAAGTATATTCAAGGAATCTGGTATACAAAAAGAAGTAGCAGAGATTCGTTCTTTAGAGCAAGAAATAAGAGTTTTAGGAGTTACTTTAAACAATTATATTCCGCCTTCTTCATACACGGATCTTACGTCTTATTTTTGTGATGATGAGCGAGGAGGAGTTTCTGGAAGTAATGTCCTTTCTCTTTGTAAGTCTGGGAGCAAGACAGAGATAGAGACAACATCTGGAAGAAAATTATCTTTAGGTCTTCCTGGAGATTTTACAGGAGATGAAACCTATCTTTCCTATCTTGAGACGCAAAAGATAGCACGTCCATTTTTCACCATTCGCTTTAACATAAAAGATGAAGGAGAATGTTTAAGATTTTCCGAAGCAGAATGGGGAAAGAGTGTTCAAAATGTTTGTGTAGTAACAGCATCAAGTTTTGCTTGTGCGAATTATCGAACAGCGTGTTCAGACAACCCTTCAGCGATTGCTTTATTTTTTAAATGATAAAGATTTTTTTTCTCTTTTGTTTGTTTTTTTCTTTTTCATGCGAAGCTGGAGAAGAATATATACAAACACCTTTTTATACAGGTAAAGGAGAAGCGGTTACGTTATCTGAATTTAAAGGTAAGCCCCTTATAGTTTTTATTTGGAGTAAGAATTGTTCTATTTGTAGGAGATCTTTAGTATCTTTAGATACTTTAAGTAAGCAATATTCACAAACAGAGCTTAAAATTTTTTCTATAATGAGCAATAAATCGGATATTAATGATGCTAGGAGATTAATGATCAATATGGACATAAGATTTCTAGCTATTTATTTAGATAGAGAGAATCTTTTTGCCAATTCTGTAGGTTTAAAGGGTTTCCCATTATTACTGTTAATTAATAAAGAAGGAGAAGAGGTTAAAAGGATTACAGGGAAAGTAGACTTTCAATCTAAGGGTATAGAACATGAACTTCAAACATTAATGAAAGAATAAAACAATGACTACAGATAAAGAATACTTATTTTTATCCTGGGAAGATGTAGACAAAGATATATCTTTGCTAGCACATTTTTTAAAACCAGAGATAGAGAAAAGGAATATTTCGAAGATATATTGTATTTCTCGAGGAGGTTTAGTTCCTTCAGCGATTATTGCTAGAGAATTAGATATGCATTTTTTAGATACTATTTGTATTCAAAGTTACAATGGCAATACGAGTCAAAAAGAAGAAGCAGAGATTTTAAAGCTTCCGCATGATTTAGGAGCGAACACACTTATAATAGACGATTTAGTTGATACAGGCAGGACGATGTCCTTAATAAGGAGAAAGTTTCCGCAAGCTTATATATCTACCATATATGCCAAGCCTATGGGTAAAGAACAAACGGATATTTTTTTAAAAGAAGTAAGCCAAAACACTTGGATAGTTTTTCCTTGGGAACGATATGAAGGTATTAAGTATCCCAACAAGGATTAAAAAGTTCTAAACAAAGATTTTCCTTGGAATAGTTTTGCAGTTTGAGCTTCCATGACTGTACCTAGAACGATTTGTCCTGAACGAACAATGACTCTCACTTGATCCGCTTGTTGAGTATCAGGATTTGCGAAGACGAAAGACATTTCAGGGTGTATATTAACACCGCCTTGTAATTTCTGATGCAAGACGGCTAAGACGCCTCTAGATAAGAGATCTGCAGCTAAAGACTCGTTTAAACCTGCGGCAACAGCATATTTAATTACAGAGTTTAAAGCGTCTTCGACACTATTTGCATGAATAGTAGAAAGAACGAGATGCCCACTAGAAGCCGCTCTAAGCACTTGGCTTGCAGTTTCAGGAGTTCTTATTTCCCCAACCAAGATATAGCGAGGACGAGAACGTAAAGCCGAACGTAAAGCTTCTCCCCAATCAGCATCTCCGATAGTTTCTGTTTGTTTACAAAGACCTAAGCCTCCATTTTTAGCTTCATACACTCCATCAAGAGGCATTTCAGGAGGATCTTCAATAGTATAAGCGAAGCCCCCTTCCGTTTCCAAAAATTTTTTCAGTAAACAAGAAATAGAGGTAGTTTTTCCCATTCCTGTTGCACCACCCCATAAGATTAACCCACCAGAGTTTGCGAGTGACAACAACTGTTTTGTAATAGGATCAGGGAAACCGAGCCGAGATATATCAGGAACTCTACGAGGCATTCTTCGAGCAGAGAAATGGATTCCTGTTAAGGTATCGACTCTTTCGACACGGAAAACGACACCTTCATATGAAACAGAATAGCTTCGATTTCCAGCATAAGTATTTTCTAGCACCGTAACGAAATCTCTTATGTCTTCAGGATCCACTCTTTTTAGAGCTCCATTCATTTTTTTATCTGGGATATAAGCAATATGCTCTGGAGTATAATAAAAATCAGAAAAATCCAGTTCTACGACTCGAACCATTTTGACAATCCTTACAAGATATAAATATTTATTTTCTATAGCACATAAAAAAACTTTTTATTATCTTTTTTTAACAACGAAGGAAAAAAGGCCTAAAATTGCAGCAGATACTACGATAGCAGGACCCGCAGGCAAGTCAAAAAAGAAAGATAAAAATATTCCCCAAAAGACAGAAAGTATACCCATCAAAGAAGCTTTAAAGTCCATTTCTTCAGGAGTTTTACTAAGATGTCGCATAGATGCAGCAGGAATAATCAACAAAGCCGTAACCAAGAGTATTCCCGTAGTTTTTACCGCCAAAGAAACGAACATAGCAATTATAAGCATAAATAATAGATTAAGGAGTTTAAAACCTTTATTTTCAGCGATTGCTGTTTCTTCATCGAAAGTAAGGATAATCATTTTATTCCAAATAGATGCTAAAGCGATAAGGATTATAGCTCCGATAATTATAATATACCAAATATCCTGAGTAGTAACCGCCAAAATATCACCGAACAAGAAGCCCATCAAAGAAGAATTTGAGGTTTTAGAAAGAGCTATTACAATAATTCCTAAAGAGAGTCCTATTTGAGCAATAATGCATAGTAGAGTATCTGGTTTAGCAATTTTTTTTTCTCTAAGAAGAGTGAATAATACCGCACAAATTAATAACAAAGCGAAGACAGCAATATTAAAATTGATTCCAGCCAACAAACCTATTGCTATTCCTAACAATGCGGTATGAGACATAGCATCTCCGAAATAAGATAAAGATCGCCACAACATCATACTTCCAATAGGGCCAGACAAGATAGCCATCACACTTCCAGCAATCAGAGCATATAAAATAAAATCTTCCATCATTTAGAGATATTCCTTTCTTCTCCATTAAGAGAATGGCAATGATCATGATGATGACTATAAAAGGCAATATCGTGAGGTTTTCCTTTAGGGAACAAAGAAAGGAATAAAGGATTATCTTTTATAACTTCGGGTTTTCCAGAACAACATATATGATGGTTTAAGCAAATAACATCATCTGTAGCGTCCATTACCAGGTGTAAATCATGAGATACAATTAGAATTGCACATTTATATTTTAAGCGGATTTTTTTTAATAAATGATATAACTCTACACTACCATTAAAATCCAAAGCTTGAGTTGGTTCATCAAGGATTAACAAATCAGGTTTTCGCAGCAAGCAACGAGCCAAAAGAACTCTTTGCATTTCTCCTCCAGATAAGGAGTTAAAGTCTGCATTAAAAAGATTTTCAATTCCCACTTCGGCTAATACATTTTTCTGTTCTGTTATATTTATTTTTCCAGTTAATTTTAACAATCTTTCTACGGTCATCGGCATTGAATCATCACTTTTAATTTTTTGAGCCAAATAACTAACAACAATATTTGTTTTTTTTTGAACCGTTCCTGTATCAGGTAAGATTATTCCCAAAAGTATTTTTAACAAAGTAGTTTTTCCCGCACCATTTGGACCGACAATAGTTACGATTTGCTCAGGTGAAATAGTAAGAGAGACATTATGAAGGATTTTTCTTTCATTACGAACAAAGCTTATATTTAAAGCGGAAATAAGAGGTTTTTCTATTTGGTGCAAATTGGACATATTCCCTCTATTTCAATAGAAGAAGATTTTATTTTAAAGCCAGTATCCATTGCAGAGTGTTTAAATTTTTTGATTAATTCTGTAGCATTAAGTTCTAAAACTCTTCCACAATTACGGCAAATTAAGAACACGCCATGATGTTTTCCACCACCACAAGAACAACCGATATAAGAATTGGTAGTAGCCAAACGATGAGCCAACCCGTTTTCAATCAAGAAATCCAACGCTCTATAAATAGTGATAGGAGCTGCGCGATATCCTTTTTTCTTAGCCATTTCTAGTATTTCATAAGCTCCTGAAGGAGTATGTTTTTGCCAAAGAAGATAAAAAACCATTCTTCTAGTTGGAGTAAAACGCAAAGATTTTTTTTGACATATTTTTTCAGCCACAGCCAAAGCAGAATCTATACATTCTTCATGATTATGTTTATTTGCGAACCATTTAGGGGTAATAACATTTTTAGGCACTTTTTATTCTCCATAAAGATTTTAAATAAATTAACATGATAAAAAATTTATGCAACGATATAACATAACGTTTCAAGCAATAAGCAGAAAGGTTTTTAATGATTATAAGAATATTTTTATTATTATCGTTATTTTTTTATGCTTTTCCAGCAACAGCAGGAGTAAAAGTATTAACAAGTATTTTACCAATACACTCTTTAGCGTCTTTAGTAACCAAAGGAGTTAGTGAGCCAGACTATTTAGTAGGAGGAGGATTTTCACCACATTCTTATACATTAAAGCCATCTGACATAAAAAAGATATCACAAGCAGACGTTATTTTTATAATAGATAAAGACTTTGAAAGTTTTCTTAGCAAAGCACTTGAAGGAAGAGAAGAAAAGACCTTCTTTTTAAGTAAGATTCCAGGGATTAAGCTTCTTCCATTAAGTGATACAGCAACAATAAACGATTCATCAGATTTTTCAGGATATGATTTTCATTTATGGCTAGATACAAACAATGCAGAAAATATTTTAAGATATATGTCTCAAGTTTTAAGCACCAAAGACCCCAACAATAAAGACATCTATGAAAAGAATGTTGCTTCAGCTTTACAAGTTTTGTCAAAGCAAACAAAAGATATGGAAGCTAGTTTTTTAGATTACAAAGAAGAACCTTTTCTAGTTTTTCATAATGGGTGGCAATATTTTACATCTCAAAATGGTTTAAATGTTAAGGGATCTATTTTAGCACACGAAGAAGTTTCACTTAGTATAAAAAGGCGTTTACAAATAGAAGAACAAATATCTGAAGAAGGGATTAAATGTATTTTTTCCGAACCTCAATTTTCGAACAAAATAGCCTTAAGTTTAGCTAAGAAAAAGGAATTACGGATAGAAGAAGTAGATCCCTTAGGATCCAATATAGCTCCAGGAGCAGAACTATATTATCGCTTAATAGAGAATGCAGTATCAGCTATGAAAAGATGTCTACGTCATTAAGATTTTCAGTTTGTTGAGCATTTGTAGGTTCTATTTTATTAGCATTAAGAGGAATTTCATGAGATATTTTTTGATTATTTTCTTGTAAATAATCCTCTTTTTCTTCCTGTGGAGTTAAAGCAACGACCCGATTTCTCCCGCTATTTTTTGCGACATACAAAGCTTCATCAGAAGCTTTAATTAACTCCTGCAGATCTGTACTATAAGAAGAAGGTACCATACCAATACTGACGGTAAAATGAACATCTTCACCATTATCGCCTTTAACTGGAGTTTCAGAGATTGCGATTCGCAAACGATCTGCAACGATTTGAGCATTCAGGATAGAAATTTCCGGTAATAACACAAGGAATTCTTCTCCTCCGAAACGAGAGATTATATCAGACTTTCTAAGGATACGAGTACAAGTACAAACTAGTTCTTTAAGTACTTTATCTCCTACGGAATGACCATAAGTATCGTTTACGTTTTTAAAGTGATCTGCATCAATCATTAATAAGCAGAAAGGTCTACCATAGCGAACAGATCTTTGTATTTCTTTTGTAGCGAGTTCTTCAAAAAAGCGTCTAGTATAAGCATTTGTTAAAGAATCTCTAGTTGCTTCATTAAAGAGCTCCATTTCTTTTCTTTTTCTTTCCGTAATATCTTGGACAGCAGAATAAAGGGCTATTTCGTATTCGAAGTCAATTACATGAGTAGATAATTGGACCCAAGTTTCTTCTTCTTGCAAACCATTTTGAGGTTTAATTAAGACTTCAAATTCTTCTATTTCAGAAGATTTTTCAAGTCTAGTCATCAACTCTGTTTTGAACGTAGCATCTGCGAAGAAGTCCCCTAATTTATAATCTGTCAATTTTTCAGAATCTACATTTAAGAGTTCTTTTGCTTTTTGGTTTACAAGGATCAAGCGATCATCACGCAAACGAGAAATAATAATAGGGAAAGGAGAGGATTGAATAATCAAACGAAAACGAGATTGATTAGCAAGGACTTCATCTTCTAAATTAAATATTTTCAAGTTAAGGAGATTATTTCCACACAAGAGCATAGTAATAGATAGGAAGAAATACAAAGCAAAGACAAAATTAGTACTTCCGATAGTGTTTCGTCCCCATCCAGTAATCATCAAGAGATTATATATAGTCAACAAGAAGAAGACCAAAGCAGTAAGGAAGAAACCATAATTTTGTTTTTTATTACTACGCGTTGCGAAACCGATAGCCAAGAATAAGTAACCGATAGCCAAAGCAAGATAATAGACTAAGAATTTCAAATGTGGAGCATCTGATATAAAGATAACATATACCGTGATCAATAAAGTCAAAGCAAACAATACATAAGCAAGAGCTTCTGTTGCGGCCCGAACTCTTTTAAGCATTAGACCACTAGTTAAAAACATAACCGAAGCAAGACATATGAAGGCGAGTTCAAAGAAAGTAAATATATCAGAAGAAGAAAAGAAGCGAAAGAACGGTATTGTCTGAGCAATAATCAGAGAGAAGAAACCGCCCATCAAAAGTTGAAGACCTCTAGGAGCTTCAGGTTGCTTACGTAGATATTGGATTACAATAATAATCAGCATTACGATAGCAGTTGTTGAAGCATATCCTTTTAATAATTCTGAAAAATCAAGATTGGAAAAAGCTTCCATAAATAACACTCTCCAAATTTTTTAATTCTTTATAGTAGCAAACTTACAAAAAACATCGTAATTATTTTACGAGAGACTGGGGAAAAAAACCAGAGGTAAAGTTTACGATAGCAATAATACAAAGGAAATGTAATATTCTGTCGACATAAAAGCAAGAGAAGGAAGGATTATGAATAAAGAAATAAATTATAGCGAAGGTTTTTTATCGGAAAAAGTACCCTTTGTTTTTGATAAGCATCTTCCTTGGAGCAAAGAGCTTGAAGTTTCCGTAGATAAATTTCCAGTTATTGCAGTAGATTATCCTCCATATTTAAGATCTTTTTTGTTTTTGGTTATAAGTCTTTTTCTAATTTTATCTGGGATAATGATAGCATATGGATCAGAAGAGAGTGCTTTTTTCATGTTCAATACAGATATTCTATTACAAAGCTCTGTATCCAAACCGTTACAAGCTTCTTTTATTGGTTGGATACTGTTTGTTCTAGGTCTTACAAGTTTTTTCTATAATTTTTTCTTTCTTTTTCTTAGGAAGAGTTATGTCATAAGTTTTCGTTATATTACTTTAAATATCCGTAATTTATTCAGGAATAAAACTTTTATGGAAGCAATAAGCAATTATAAGGCTATAAGATACAGAGTTTTTATTAGTAATGACAACCAACCATTATATGTAATTGATGTTTGGCATGAAGATCCAATAAAAAACATTCCTTTATATATTTCAAAGAACGGTTTTGGTATTTACAACAAACTAAAAAAATACTCCCAAAAATTAAACTTACCCATTTATTTTGCTTTAGATAATAAAGATATTTATTCAACGGAAAAGGTTTCAAATACAGAAGAGAGCTTATTTTCTTTTTCTACACCGAAAAAGATTTCTTCACATTTAGTTCATTTTCCTTGGAAAGTTTTTTTCAGCAGTTTAGCTTTTTTTGTTTTACTTGATTTAATCATTTTTACGTCAGATTGGTCAGAGATTATATCTGTACCTTTTTTATTTATTTGGCTTTTTGTTAGTAGTTTTTTAGTTTTTTTTCTTCCTTTATTATGGAACTACCGACGACAAGAAATCACTTTAAGAGAATCAGACATTATCATTGAGGATTTAGTTTTTAATAGTGTTTCAATAAACAAGCATGAGATAAATAAGAAAGATATTTTTTCTATAGATTTAGTAAGTTTCAAAAAAGATTCGTATGGATTAACAATCAACACGAGCAATGGAGTACTTTTAGTTGGCTATGGATCTTCGGTTTCTGATTTAGAAGCGTTAAAAAGAACTTTAGAAAAGGATTTAAACATTAAGGACTAATTTTTTTCAACATAAGGATTATTTTGTTTTTTTACGTTTAAGCGTATTGGTACTCCATCCAGGTCAAAATTATCGCGTATACCATTCACGAGGTAACGATAGTAAGATTCTGGTAATTTATCAGGATTACTAGAAAAGATAACGAAAGAAGGTGGACGAGTTTTATGCTGAGTAATATATTTCATAGGGATACGACGACCATTTTGAGCCATAGGAGTTGGATGACGTTCTATAGCTTCTTGTAGCCATCTATTCAAAGGAGCGGTAGGGATACGTTTATTCCATTTATCATATATATTAAATATAGCTTTCATTAAAGCATCCAAGCCTTTTTCTTTAGTTGCAGAAATAGTAAGGAAAGGGATACCACGCACTTGCCGTAAAGAAGTTTGAAGTTTATCTCTAAGTTTTTCGAGAGAATCTGTTTTATTTTTTACAATATCCCATTTATTAACAGCGATAATCAAAGCCCTACCCTCTTGTATAACTTGGCTAGCGATAGTTAAATCTTGTTTTTCTAAAACAGCATCAGCATCAAGGACAAGGACAACGACTTGAGCTAAAAAAGCAGAGCGTTTAGTATCAGCGGCCGCCAATTTTTCGAGATCATCTTCTATTTTTGCTCTTTTCCGTAAACCTGCCGTATCGACTAGACGAAGGTTTCGCCCTTTATATTTCCAATCTATAGCAATAGCATCTCTAGTTACCCCGGCTTCAGGACCAGTAAGGACTCTTTCATCTTTCAACAAATGATTAACCAGAGTTGATTTTCCAACATTAGGTCTTCCAACTATTGCGATCTGAATAACATCTTCAAGTTCTGTATTTTGAGCTTCTTTAGCCTCTTGACGACGAGATTTTTTCTTTAAAGAAGGATCAATATATTTTTTAAGTTCATTATAAAGAGCATCCATTCCCAAAGCATGTTCAGCAGAAATAGGTAAAGGATCACCAATAGCTAATTGATAAGCTTCAGAGACTCCATATATTTGATCATTTCCTTCGCTTTTATTTGCGAGCAAGATTAAGGGTTTATTTTTTTTTCGTAAGAAATCAGCAAGTTTTAAGTCTTGAGGAGTTATTCCTATTCTAGCATCTATCATATATAAGAGGAGATCTGCATCATTAATGGCTTTTTCCGTTTGTTTCCACATAGCATCAGATAAAGGTCCAGATTCTTCCAATCCTGCAGTATCGATCAAACGGAAAGCCAAATCAAAAAGAGTAGCATTACCTTCTCTTCTATCTCTAGTCACCCCTGGTCTATCATGAACGATAGCTTTTTTTCTTCCGATCAATCGATTAAAAAGGGTTGATTTTCCGACATTAGTCCGCCCTATAATAGCGACAATTTTTTCATTCATTATTTATAAGCAGTAAGCTCCCCCTCTTCGTCAACAACCAATAATACTCCTTCTGCGATGACAGGAGCAATGGTTACGCCAGCATTCATTTCTGTTTCAGATATTTTTTCTCCAGAATAAGGAGAGAATGCCAATAGTTTGGCATTAGAACCTACAACTATCAATTTATTGCTAGCCAAGATTGGTCCTGACCAAATAATTTTTCCACTTTTATCTTCAGGTTCTTCCCATAAAGGTAATTTAGTAATCCAGATTATTTCAGCCGTATTTTTATCCATAGCAATTAATTCAGCATCATTTGTTATAACGAATATATACTTTCCTCCGATCCAAGGCTGATTAACCGCACCAATATCTTTTTCCCAGATTCTTTCTCCGGACAATAAATTTGTTGCGGTAAAAATATTTCCATTTCCTATGGCATATACAATATTATCATCTATTACGACTCGTGCTTTAATAGCAGAGAGACCAGAGACAAAGTTTCCATGCCGAGAAGCAACCAGAGCATCAGACCACAGAGGTAATCCATTATCTGATTTCAAAGCATATATTTCACCAGAAGAGAAAGCCGCAATAACCACCCCTTTATCTGCAGCAGGAGCAGGAGCCCCTAACAATACTGTATTTTCGGCGACAGCATTATAACTCCAGAGAATTTCTCCAGTATAAGTTGATAAAGAAACTATACGATTATCAATAGTCAAGACATACAATCTACCAGCATATACAGTAGGAGCAGAACGAATCGGAGAATTTAGATTTATTCGCCAAATCAATCCTCCTTTTTTTGTTTCCAGAGCATACACCTCCCCTATTCCCATAGTAACGAAAAGAACCCCATTTTCATAAGCAAGGCCAGCCCCTTTTAAGGCCGTAGATTTATCTGCACTTTTAATTTCTTTTTTCCAAAGAAGATCTCCATCAACCAAAGAAAAAGCTGCTATTTTTCCTTCAGCATCAACCGTAAAAACTTTTCCGTTTGCAACTATAGGTTCAGCAATAAGTAAATTTCCGCCAGAGTTTCCTTCTCCTATGCTTTCGTTCCAGATTTCTTGAGGATTATCTCTAAGGATTAGATGTTGCATATTATGATGAGAATAACCTCCAGCTTGAGGCCATCTAGGGGTTGGTTCTGGTTTAGGTAATATTATTTGAGTATCTTCATCAGATTTTTCTACTTTTAAAGAACGATCTAGATCAAGTACAGAAATTCTCGTACCTTCTGCAATAACTTTTTTATCTTCCCCAAACCAAGAAGAATTTTCACAAGAGGTAAGGAATAAAGTTCCGAGAATAATGAACTTTAATTTTTTCATTTTTTTAAGCCTATATCAATAATAGCACTAAGATTTTGAATTCGGTTTCGAATTTGTACAGGAACCTCTGGATTATTAGCTATCATCTGTAATTTTTCTTTAGCTTTTTCTGGTTGATTAGCTTTTAAGAATAACATTGCAGACAACTCTATAGCCAAGATGCTCCATGAAGAATCTTTATTTTCTAAAGGTAACAACATTTGATGCAACGTATCAAAATCTATTTTTTGATTATTAAGAGATCTTTGTACGAGAGCAATTGTTGCAGCATCACGTAAAGGCTTTAAAGTTTTCGTATCTTTGCGAATATCATCTAGCAAAGAAATGGCTTCCGAAGTTTTGTGTTCTTTATCAAGGACTTCTACCATTTTCAAACGAGCCAACTGAGCATATCCTGTATTTTTTTCATCAGCTATTTTCTGTAATAAAGAAAGAGCTAGATCATTTTTTCCCTCTATTACCAAAGTTAATGCCTCAGTATAAGCCTCTGCATCTTTAGCTTCGATCTGTTGTCGCCAATATTTAAAAGCCTCAAAAGCAATAGCGCTCAATATAATTAAGATGATTCCAGCTACGAATAGGGAGCGATATTTTTTCCAAAAATCTTTTATTTTATCATTTCTTAGCTCTTCATCTATTTCTCTGAACAAAGCATTTTGTTGTGGATCAAGATTATTTTCTGACACTTTTGAAGTCTCCTATAAAATAAAGTATAGCTATCTTATACATTAAAATCTTATTAACCGTAAATGATTTAAAGTAAGAAAAACATATATAGGGTAGATATGAAAAGATTTTGTTTATTATTAATCTCATTTTTTTCAGTTACAGGCTGCTGGTTTACTCAAGGCTCAAGTTCTTTACCTGCAGGAGCATCTCCTTTTCAGACGATAGCGGTTGTTGATATGGTAAGTATCATAAATTCACAAAAGACTCTTCTTGATCATTATGAGTCTTATCGGACAGGTTTAGATTGTTCTACACCGAGAGCAGAGCTTGATGGAGGACCTTGGTGTATTTCGAAACCAGCACCATATATTCCACCACCCCAACCCTATTGTTACAGGACATTAGGAGATGTTGATTGTTATCCTGCATATGTAGGAGATCCTTATGGCAACCGCTTACCGATAGGTTCTCAAGAGCGAGCCAGAGAAATAATGTTTTCAGAGTGGGATTGACAAAATTAAAGATACCTTAGAAACTATTTATATTAGGGGAAAGGAAATCAAGCTATGCCCAAGTTTTCTAAGTTTTTTAGTACTTTAAAAGGTTTATTGAGTCCCAAACAAAGCACTAAAATTATTTCAAAATTAAGCCCTAATAATAGAGATAATCAACCCAGTGCTTTTAAAGATTTAGTTAATCTAGATATAGTCAATACCGAGAAACCGAAAAAAATTCGGAAAGGGTTAAAAAGTTTTATCAAAGACATATTAATAAATCTTGAGCAACAGATGAGGAGTCTTTACTGGTTACAAAGAATGAAGCACATATTTATTATTTCTGCACCAGTACCATCTAGTTATAACAAGTATGAAAATCTTTATCGTCAGGAACGTTTTATAGATTCTGTTGATCGCCGTCTTTCTTTACCTAGGATGAAAAGTGTTCCAGCAAAAGCAGAAGTTATCAAACGTAAATTTAACAGTCATATAAAGAAACAACGCATTAGCTATAAAAAACAACTTAATAACATAAAGAATCCATATAAAACCAAATCACTAGGAGAGAACTCTCTAAGATCAGAGCAAAGAAGACGTCTAAGCTTTCAAGAAAAGTTACTATCTTTACAACAAGATAATGTCAGGACTCGTTAAGCATTATTTTTTAGTACTTTTTTTATTTGCCAAACCACACGTAGAGCATTAAGGGCTTGTTCTCCAGATACTCTAGGTTCTTTATGATTTTGGACACAATCTACAAAATGTTTAAGTTCTAGCATCAAAGGAGGTTCAGCAAAAACACTAATATTATTTACCACCGTACTTACATTAGTATCAAGAACAGGCAAACCAGGAGCTCTAAGCTCTAAGGTTTGATTTATATAATCTAAAGAGAAACGACCTACATCTGTTAATACATCTAAGGTTCGAATTTTATCTTTAGTTATTCTTGAGGCAGTAATATTAGCAAAAGCATTATTTGCGAACTTCAATAAAGCACAAGCATGATTATGCCCATCGTCAAAACCTTGAGCTACCACTTTAGTAACAGGGCTATTTATCAAAGAAAGAGTAATTTCAATATCATGAATCATTAGATCTTCAATTACATCTACATCAGTTATTCTAGCACTAGCTAGACTCATACGTTGAGCATGAATTTCTTGGATAGTTGGTAGAGTATTTTTTAGGATTTGAGACAATTTTTCGACCGCAGGATTAAAACGTTCAATATGTCCCACAGCGAGCAAAGTATTATTTTTTTTAGCTATATCTATTAATTTTTGGCAATCTTCTTCTGTTGTAGCCAAAGGTTTTTCAATTAAACAAGGGATACCTTTTTCCAACAAACGAGAAGCGACTTCAGCATGGGAAATAGAAGGAGTTACGACACTTACGGCATGAACATTTTTAGCCAGCTCATCTAGATCATCGAAAGCTTTACAATTATATTGAATAGCCATTTTTTCAGCACGAATAGGATCTATATCGAATACACCGACAAGATTAACATCTTTCATTGCAGCATATGTACGCAAATGAAAGTTTCCCATCATACCAGTTCCAACAACTCCTATATTTACAGGCTCAATTTTTGTCATTTAAATTTCTCCCAAGTCGGCTAATTTTTGTTTTAACATAATCATATCTTTCCAAGCTAGTTTTTTTTGAGAAGCAGATCTTAACAGAAAAGCGGGATGAAAAGTTACTAAAGCATCAATTTTTTTATTTGTTTCTGGTATAGAATATTCGAACCATCGCCCACGCATACGAGAAACAGCATCAGAAGTATTTAAAAGAGCAGAAGCAGCACTTCCTCCAAGAAGGAGTAAAATTTTAGGATTTATTAATTCTATATGTTTGCGAATGAAGGGCAAACACAAAGCTACTTCAGTTGGAGTTGGGGTTCGATTTCCAGGAGGTCTCCAAGGAATAATATTTGATATATAAACATTTTTTTCTCTAGAAAGAGCAATTGAAGCCAACATTTTATCCAATAATTTTCCGCTTAATCCGACGAAAGGAATCCCCATACGATCTTCATCAGCTCCAGGAGCTTCACCAATTAACATTATTTTACTTTCAGGATTTCCATCTCCGAAAACCGTATTCATTGCTGTAGTTTTAAGAGAACAAGCATTAAAAGAATTAAGAGCTATTTTTAAGTCTTGTAACGACTTTACTTCTAGTAATTTTTCTGGAGTTAACTGTTTTGGAATTATTTTATCTCTTTGATTATTATTTTTTATATTATCTTCAGGCAAAGAATCTTTAAGTTTAGTTTGTTTTTTGCTACATTCGAAGTAATTTATTGGTTTATTATCAATAGCTTCATCTGCGCCATTTTCGATATTCCATAATAGAAAGTTTAGGTTTTCATTAATCATGATTTTTTATCATCGTTTGCATTCTATACAAAGTTATTTTAACTTATAAAGCAAAAATAGAAAAATAAAAATATAAACGGATATAACAATGACAAAACAAAAGATTTTTTCACATTTTTTATTTTTTAGTACTTTTATATTTTTTCTGAATATTCTTTCTGGTTGTTATGAAAAGAAAGAAGGAGAACAAGATTCCTTACAAAGGAATGACGATTTAAATTTTTATAACAACGTAAGCATTAATGGTTTATTTTTAGCCTCACAATACGCAAGGATAAATCAAGATTATAAATTAGCAGGAGATTTTTTAGAAAAGATCTCTAATCGTCCAGATGCCCCTACAAGTATGTTAAAAGACACTTATACAATTTTAGCAGTAGAAGGTAGGATAAAAGAAGCATCTTATTATGCACAAAAAGAATTAAGTATTCATCCCCACTCTTTTTTAGCGTCTTTAATAGTAGCAACGGATTTAACGAAGGAAGGAGATTATCAAGGAGCTTATAAAGTTTTATCTTCCATTCCAGAAAAAGGTTTTGAGAAGTACTTTTTAGCAGTTTTAAAATCTTGGCTTTTATATGGAGAAGGTAAAGGAGAAGAGGCACTAAAGACACTATCTATTTTAAAGGACGAGCAAGCATTTATAGCCCCTTATCATTTTCATCGTGGACTTATAAGTGATTTACTTGGCAAAGATAAGGAAGCAGCCGAGAGTTACGAATATGTATTAGGTAAAGACAAAGAGAATTCGTCTATAAGGGTGTCCCAAGTTGCAATAAGTTTTTATCGTAGAACGAATCAACCAGCTAAGGTAGCAGAGATTTTATCTGCATATAAGAAAGATCCTGACAAACAAGCGTATGCAGGAGCTAGTTTTTTACTTCCGGAAGAAGATGTTAGACCTATTAACAGTGCACAACAAGGTTTTGCGGAGACATTATTAGGGATGTCTGCGAATTTAAGTTTATCCAATAGTAATGAGATGGCTCTTATTCTTTTAAAGATGGCCTTATATTTAGATCCAGAATTGACAGTTGGGAAAGTTTTATTAGCAGAGCTTTTTGAAGAAGAAGGTATGCCAGCGAAAGCGATAGAAGTTTATGCTAGTTTAGGAAAAGAAAGTGAGCTTTATTATTCAGGTCAGATTAGAAGAGTCTCT